>JAFAUH010000245.1 GCA_019243445.1 Streptomycetaceae bacterium
ACCACCGGCAACGGACGAGTCCCAGCACAGCGAACAGCCCGCGAGCCATAGGGCTTGCTTGAGCCGTGCTGCGGGGAAAGCCCGCATGGCCGGTTCTGAGGGGGCGGGAACGTAGCAATGCGTTCCCGCTACCCGACTGATGGCCATGCCCCCGGACCGGTAGCTCGGTCGCGGGGGTCTCGCTTTCTGCAGCGATCAACTCACAGAGTGAGACGGGCCGGGTTAGGCTCGCCAGGGGGTAGAAGGTGACAGAGCATTTGTCACAGGGGAGTTGACTTGGTGGGCAGCATTTACGGCGACTGGCTCAAGGAACAACGCGAGGCAGCGAGGCTGACTCAGCAACAACTGGCCGACGTAGCGGTCATGACTCGTTCGCACATCGCGCACATCGAGGCGGGGCGCCGTATCCCCTCCAAGGAGGATGCGCGGCGCCTGGACAAGGCTCTGAACACCGGGAACGTGCTCAGCAGCTTCCTGCCGCAGGAGGACGTGGCGGTCGCCGATTACTTCGAGGCGGCACGGCAGCTCGAACAACAGGCATCGGTGATCCGTGAGTTCGCCCTGTCGTTCGTGCCGGGCATCCTTCAGACGGAAAGGTACGCACGTGCGGTTTTGAGCACGTCCTTCCCTCCCGTGGGTGAAGAGGAATGTGACAGGCTCGTTGTCACACGCCTTGAGCGCGCGAAGATCCTCGACCATCCGGTGACGCCGGTAGTCTGGGCGCTGCTGGACGAGGCGGTGTTATGGCGCGTTGTGGGCGGCCGGGGCGTCATGGCGGAGCAGATCACGCACATGATTCGCCTGGTTGAGAGCGGACGTGTCCGCATCCATGTGCTGCCGTACGGAGTTGGCGCGTATCAGTTGCTCCAGAGCATGCTCACCCTGATGTGGTTCGAAGACCAGCCTCCGTTGGCGTACTCGGAAGGCGTCCAGATCGGGAAGGTGCACGACTCCCCCACTGTGGTCACGCGACTTCAAGGCGCCTACGATCTGGCGCTGAGCGACGCGCTGTCGTTGAAGGAGTCTCTCGCCATGTTGAAGGCGATAACGAAGGAGTACGGACACTGTGACTGAACTACACGCCATCCCTGGCAGCGCTTCACTGCACGGTTGGCGCAAGTCGTCCTACAGCGGCCCCGAAGGCGGTAGTTGCGTCGAGGTGCTGGACGGCTACCCGTCGGGAGTACCTGTTCGCGATTCCAAGACTCCGGATGGTCCCGCCATGATCTTCCCGGCATCCGCCTGGTCATCGTTCGTCACAGCGATCAAGGATGGAACCTTTCCCTCCTGAGCTGATCCGAGCGGTGCGTGGCGTAGGCAACGCACCGCTCAGCTTCTTCGAAGCCCCCGCTTCAGGCGTTCAGGCCCACTTCCCAGTTTTAACCTCGATCTTGACGGAGAGTCCGCAGGAAGGATCCTGCGGACCCTTTCCGGTCAGCTTCATGATCTTTCAAGCGTCGCGTTCGACGTCCGTCAGGTAGCCCATGACGGATCCGCACCACAGTGGTATCGGCTCCTCAAGCCCCGGATAGTCGTCGAACACCACCTTCACCTGAACGTCGCCTTCCCAACCGGCCCAGATCTCGCCGCCGCCGACCGGCTCAACCACGCAGCCGTACACCACGCCCTGCTTTGGGTCGCCCAGTACGAACGACCTCGTAGGGGTGGGCATGCGGCCGGTTAGTGCAGAGTCCGCAGGAAATCTGGCATGGGCCCGCATCTTGATCATTACTCGACCGCCACCTCGGATAGGACTTCTACGGCTTCCGGGAGGAGCAGGTAGGCGTCTCCCTCGCCAGCGATACTGATGCTGTCGGCACTGCTTGCCAAGGCATCTTCGGGGATCGTGGCGCTGGTCACGATGTAGTCGCCGAATCCCGCGTCCTCATACATCTTCGCGAGGGCTTCGGCCTGCTCCTTCGTCGGATACATGTACTTGCCCTGCACGTTAGGGCTGACCGTGTACTTATTGCCGTTTTCGGCGATCAGATTCGCTTCGGTGGAGTCGACCGCACGGTACAACGTGACGACGCCAGCCGCGCCAGCCTGCGGAAGCCCGGGGCCCGGAAGTGAAGAGTCAAGGACGAACGGGGTGTCGTCGGCTCCATAGGAGCTCGAATCGCCCGGCGCCGTCAAAAATATATACACGAAACCGTCGAGTGGACGGTCATCTCTGCCCACCACGGGCTGGTGCGTGCACCCTGAGGGAACCGTCAGTGTCCCTTTGACGCGCTGCATCACGGCGTTGCCGGGGATGTTCGCCGAGTCGCCGGGAACGGTGACGCTCAAGGAAGGGCTGGTGTCGGTGTCCTGAGTGAAGCCATCTGCTTCCGTGCATTGGACTTGGAACTGGACGTTGACGGTGTAGTCGTCGTGGCTGTCGTTGGCCAGCCCCTCCTCATACGGTGATCTTCTGCCCAGGGATGAGCGTGACCTGCGCGGGTGCCTTGTCGGTGCGCACCTGATCAGTGGTCACAGACGCTCCGCCCTGCACCGTCTGGTACTTGGCGAGAGCAGCATACGTATCCGCCTGCGCCGTGCCCGGTACGACCAGCAAGGACAGGATCAGCGACGCCACAACGGCCATGGCATAGCCGAACGAACGTATATGTCTTCACAGTAGCCTCAACACGAGTCCCTTCGTACATATAAACTACAAGAAGATGAAATTTACAGCCTGAGGAGACCTCACTGCCAGGTGGTCCGTGAACCAGGAACCGTGCTATCGGAGCCCACCTCAACCGGGGGCACTGGACCGCTGCTTCGACACGAATCACCTGGATGAAGCACGACCTGTAAGACACTCACCCCATCGACGGAGACTCGTCGATGGGGTGACCCGACCTGTTGACTCAGGGGGAACACTGGTCCACACGAAAGCCCCCGGTGACTCCTGGCCCTTCCCTGACCCAGACAGGGACCTTCACAACGCTGGGCGCCTCATGCCACCCAGCGTGTTCGCCATGAACCCGCGATTTCGCGTTCAACGACTTTCAGTTTCCGCGAACTGGCGAGCATCACGGATCTGTTCTCGTCATCGTGTCAGTCAATGCGTCAGCCAGCGAGTCGGACGCGCCAGCCGGGGAGAAGTTCGTCGAGGAGCGCTTGGGTGCGAGGCGGCAGGCCGCGGGAGCCGTGACGGCTGCCGGCGTGCTCCGCCAGTTCCGTGACCATCGCACGGAGCCGGGATTCGTCGCCGGTGGCGTGCACGGCGCGCAGCGAGGCGATCCAGAGCCGTTCGTCGCTGGGGGCGACTCGCATCGCGGCCTGGGCGGCGTTCACCGCCGCTTCCGCGTTGCCTGCCTGCCGGTATTCGTCGCAGAGCTCGACGCCGATCTCCGCTATCAGCAGCGGTAGTTGGGCATCGACGATCTCGTGGGCGAGCCATCCGTAACGTCCAGCCGGCCGGTCCGCGAGTAGCGGGCCGCGGGCGAGTGCGAGTGCGTCCCCCAACAGGCGGCGTCGCGTGCCGGAATCGTGCCGGCCGCGGCCGTCCTCCGCATCGTGGCGCAACGTCCGCAGGACGTCCCAGTCGGAGACGACCGACGCGGACAGCGACAGCCGTCCGTCGTCGCCCGTGCGCAGACGCGGGGAGCCGTCGGGGTCCATGCCGAGCCAGGTCCTCACCCGTTCGATCACCGCGTCCCGTACGTCGTCCGTGACACCGCGCGGCCACAGTGCACAGGCCAGTACGCGCGGGTGCACCCCCTCGCGGTGCAAGAGCAACAGGGCGAGCGCCTCGTGGGCGAGGGCGCTGCGGTCGGCGTCGAGCGCGTCCACACCCGTGACCTCGAACGCGCCCATCAGGCGGGCGTAGACGGCTGGACGTCCCTGGTCGCTGAGGTCGACGGTGAAGGGGGGCGGCGTCGAGCCACGGTGGCCGGGAGCGCCATCGGGAGCATCGGCCTCGGTTCCGTCGGCGGCTGCGAAGAGGCGGAGCACCGCCTCGTACTGCGTACGCGGAAGGCGCTGCGCTACGAGGTCGAGGCCGAGGGACGGGGCGAGCAGCCGGCCGGCCGCTGTCGCCTCCAGCTTCCACATGGTGCCGAGCAATTCGGGGCGTGCGGTGGCAATGAGGTAGCCGATGCCCAGTGGACCTGAGTCAGCGGCGAGCCCGGCCAGTCGTTCGGCCTGCTCGGGGGTCGGATCGACGGAGAGGAGCACCAGGTGCGGGGCCCATTGCGTGTGCTGGGCTTGGCCTGCACGTCCGACCAGTACGCTCCCCAGTCCTGCCGCGCTGAGGGCTCCGCGCCGCTGGGTGGTCTCGGCGTCCATGGCCTCGAAGAGTTCGTCGAGATCGGGCAGATGGCGCACCCGCGTGGGCGCGAGCGCGCCGAGCCGTTCGCCGAAGCCGACGAGGGTGACCGTCATCCGGTCCGACCAGCCGTTGGTGGCGAGTTCGGCGGCGATGGAGGCGAGCACCGCTTCACGGTCGGCGTGCGCGCCGGAGAGCGCGACGATGCCGGGCACCGCCTCAAAGTTGAGCAGCAGACGCGAACCGTCGAGCGCACCGAGCGAGGCCAGCCCCGGGTAGGGGGCAAGCAGGCTCAGCTCGGCGTCCGCGGGCAGGGCAGTGCGGTCGAGCCGCCAGAAGGACTGGTCCTGGCCGATGCTCCAAGGTGCGGGTGGTTCGCCGTCGGGCCAGGCCAGTTGGAGGTGGAGGGCGTCGTCGGCGAGCCAGGCGGCGTAGACGGTGGGCAGTGCGCGGCCCAGAGCGGCGAGGTCGGCCGACAGCGAACGCAATGCGCGGTCGAGGAAGACGACAGCGTGCGGATCGGCGCCGATGAACAGCGCGTCTTGAGCGTCTACCTCGGCACCGGGGCGCGGGGCGCGTACGGAGGGCATACGCAGGCCGGCCGCCGCTGCCTGGAGCAGCGCAGTGCGGCGGCGACGGCCGAGGGCGGCGAGCAGGCCGGCTGCGAGCAGCGGTGCGGCGATCAGGGCGTCGGGCAGGGCCGAGTGCTGAGCGTCGTGGGAGGGGGTGCCGCTATCGGATGTCGCGGGGGCTGCGGCGGAGGTTGCGGCGGGGGCACCTTGTGTCGCCTGCTCTTGCGCCTCGTGCGTTTGGGTCTGGTGCGTTTGCTGAGGCTGTTGTGTTTGCTGCGACTGGTGCTCGTGCTGCGGGGCCGGGGCCTGAGCCGGGGCCTCGACGAGGTCGCCGCCGCGTGCATCGCCCGGCATCTGAAGGATCCAGCCGGGGCGGATCAGGCTGGCCTGCGACAGCCGTGAACCGTCCGGTTGTACACGGTCCTTGTTGAGCTCGAAGATCTCCTTGTAGCGGCGTCCGTCACCGAGGTGACGCTGAGCGATCTCCCAGAGCGAGTCGTGGTGGCGGCCCTCCGGTGGCTGGATCCGATAGAACTTCGTCGCCTGTGCAGACTGTGCAGACTCAGCTGCGTTGTCAGTGGTGACTGTTACGTTGTGGTCAGTGTGGAGCTGCTGCACATCGGCTGCAGGCGATGCCGAGGCCTGCTGTCGCATGTGCTGCTGCTGGCCGGGGAGTTGCTGGGCGGCGGCAACGGACCCGTGCCGGGCGGGGCCTTGGTGTTGGTAACCGCCCCCGAGGGAGGACAGGCCGGGTGTGAGGCTCGCTGCGGTCGCTCCCACGAGCAGCAGTGCGGCGACAAGTTGGCGTGCGAGCAGCTGGCTCGGCCCTGCGCCGGGGATACGGGACGGTACCCCGACACCGGAGACCGCGGCCTTGGCCTCGACGAGCACACAGGCGGTGAACTGCGCCCAGGCCACCCACACCACTACCGCCAGCACATCGACGAACGTTGTGGAGGTGATCGGTTCCTTGAGAGTGTCGAGCGAGGGTATGGAGTGCGGCAGCGGCCAGCCGATGAAGTAGACGAGTGCGCCGGGCACGCCGATGACGAGCACGGCAAGGGCGAGGAAGGCGGCTCCCGCCCGCAGGAAGTCGCCCGCGGTACGCCGCGGACGACCACCGAGCCCAGCCGGTCCCCTAAGTTGCCGGTGCTCGGGCCCCTGCCCGGGACCGTGCCCGGGTCGTCCATTAGCGGCGATGCGTGCCACGGTCGTGCCTCTGCCTTCTGTCAGTACGTGGTCTGTCAGTACGTGGTTCAGCCGGTGAGGGGTTCGGCCTTCGCCGTGCCGTGGACCTGGAGGGGAGCGTCGTAGAACAGGCCGGTGAGCACAGGACGGTAGGTGAGTTGGATGGTGATCTGAACCTGCTGCGCGGTGGCGGCGGTGCAGCCGGAGGCGGCGAGGTCGGCGCCCGACAAGCCCGACTGCTGAGCGAACTGCCGCACGCGGGCAGTGCAGTCCGCGTCGTTGATGTTGACGGTGCCACCTTTGCGTAGCGCACCCGAGTCAACATCTTCGGCGGCGTAACGGGCAGCCTGCTCGGCGATGTCGGCTGCACGCTCGCGCTGCGAGATCGACAAGCCTCCGTCGATGACAAACGCGGCAAGCCCCATGAATACCACCGCGAAAATGATCACGGCGGCGGCACCGGACCCCCGGTCGTCGTGACGCAGTCGCGCAAGCAGCCGCATGAGGCTTGTCATCACGCCGGTCATGACGCCCTCCGGTACGGATCGAGCGGCGCCGTCGAGCGGCCGGTGAGCTGTGTGCCGATGTTCAGACCGAGCATCGCAAGCCCTCGTACCTGACAGCTGACCTCGACCGTGAACAACCTGCCTGCCTGAAACCCGGCGCTCATCTGCCGTACGCTCACCGGCCCGCTGCATGTGCTGCCCAGATCCGCATCGGCCGCGGCCCGTGCCTGCCCCATGGCGCTCGTCTCGTCGCGCTGCAACGAGCCCGCGCGCGCTGCGTCGCGCGCTGCGCCGTCGATTGCGCCACGCGCGTCCACCAGCAGCCCGAAACCGACGAGCACGAGAATGAAGAGCATCAGCACCGGCGCGAGGACGACGACCTCGATCGTCGACAAGCCCTCATCGCTGCTCAGGTCCTCACCGCTGTCGCGCACCCTCGTCATGAGCCGCATCCGCCCCTCAGCCCCCGTCCGGTACGAAGCGTTCGACCGGCCCCTGCGACAGCACGTCGACGGTCAGGTCGAGTCCGGGGAAAACGGACGGCACGCGTGCCGTGATCCGCAGCCCGACCTGATGCGCGGCCGGCGTCACCGGCTGGACGTTCACGCCTTCGAGCAGTTGCGGCCCGAGTTGCTGGATGTAGCTGTCCGCAGTCGCGTTCGCCTCCGCCTGCCAGCTGCCCGGGTTGGCGTCCGCTTCGGCCCGCGCCTTGCGCGCCCCGGCTTGCGCCGCAGCCTGAGCGACATGGTCGGCGAAGAAGTACAGCGCGAATTGCACCGTCGCGAAGATCATGAAGAACAGGACTGGCGTCAAGAACACGAACTCGATCGCGGTCATGCCAGTATCTGCGGGGACACCGGCATCGCCGCGGGCGGCGTCCAGCCGGCGGCGTACGAGGGCGGTCAAGCGTTCCACGTGGACGAAGGCGCAATCAGCAGATCAGCAGGTGCCATAGGCGTTCGCGCCCTTGATGCAGGTACCGACCTTGGTCGCACCCGTCTTCAGCGCATTCGTGATGATCGCGGCGACCACGCCGACGATCGCCACCACGACCGCCGAGATGATCACCCACTCGACCGCGGACGCGCCGCGGTCCAACTCCTGGCTGCGCACCCGCTGCACGCGGCCCCGCAAAAACATCACCAAAAAATCCACAGCCGGGTGACCGAACTCCGTACGTTCCTTCAGCCTGTTCAGATTCACATTCGGAGTCTGCATGGTGGTAAGTCCTCTCCCAATGACGGTTACAGGTGTCTCAGACCGAAAAGACGCGCATCGCGGCCGGAAAGATCAAAAAGACCAGGAAGCCCGCGCACAGCAGCAATTGGGCAACCAGCATCGACTGCGACTTCTCCCCCGCGCTGCCCTCGATCTCTGCGAGCTCGCGGTGCCGCATCGTCTCGGCCCGCGAGCCGAGCGACTCACGTACCTTCGCTCCGTCGTCCGCGACAAGCGCCAGCGAGGCAGCGAGATCCTTCAGCTCCTCGATACCAAGCTCTTCGCCGAGTTGTCCGAGCGCTTCCCACTGGCTGGTCCCGGTGATGCGGGCATCGGCGAGACAGGTGCGGATCCGCCGCAGCGCCCACCCGTTGCTCACCTCAGCCGCCGCCATCAGCGCCTCCGGCAACCCACGCCCGCCCGCGAGGTTCATCGCCACCAGGTCGAGATACGCACCGACGACTCGCCGCAGGTCGCGTCGCTTGGCGGCGGCGTCCCTGCGCACCTCCACGTCGGGTAGGAGAAAGAAGACGGCAGCGAAGAAGATCGCGAGCCAGATCGGGATGACCGGGCTGCTCCCCATCCCGATCGCCCACGCGACAGCAAAAACGAACGGTCCGAAGAAAACGCCGACGGCCGCCAGCAGCACCTTCTTTGCCAGGAAGGCTTCCCAACTGCGCTCCAGCACCGCCAGGTCCGCGCGCAGCGACCGCTGCTGCCAGCCTTGCTGCATATAGAAGTCGGCGACGCGCTGCCCGATGCGCGCCCGTACTCCGTCGACCCGCCCAGCCGGTGCCGCGCCGATGCCGACGCCGGATGCCGCAGGCCGGGCGGCGCGCAGCGCGTCGATACGCGCCACCTGCGCCACCGCACCGCGCCGACCCGGCATCAGCGCGCGTATGAGAACGAAGAGCCCGAGACCAAAGGCGGCCCCGGCGAGCACGGCAAGCGTCATCGAACCGGTACCCCCCACTGCTGCTGCCCCTGCTGCTGATCCGCCACCGCGCGAGCCCTCTCGTCCCGCTCGTCCCGCTGCAGGAACCGCTCCGGCGTCTCAATCCGTGACAGCTTCCGCAGCCACCCGAACCCGGCCGCGAACAGCGCGCACACGCACGCCAGTACCAGCTGCCCGACCGCCGTTCCGTAGGGGGCGACGAAGCCGCGGTTGAAGACAGCCAGCCCCAGCACGAACGCCACCGACACCCCGATCACGATCTGCACGCTGCGCCGGGTGCTCGCACGCTGCGCCATCACCCGCTGCCGCATGTCGACCTCCTCGCGAGCCGACTTCGCCAGCGCGCCCAGCACCTCCCGCAATCCCGGCCCGCGCAGCCGGGCGTTGAGGATGAGCGCCGCGACGACAATGTCGGCGGACGGGTCGTCGAGGTCATCAGCGAGCAGATGCAGCGCATCCGGCAGCGGCGTACGGGACCGCAGCCGGTCCACAAGGGCATCCAGATGAGGCCGCAACGCCGGCGCCGCGGCGCGCGCAGAGGCCGGAATCGCCTGCTCCAGGCCGACCGCGCCCGCGATCGTATCCCGCAGGGATTCCGTCCACGCCGCGAGCGCCTCGACCCGCCGCATCGCGGCCCGCTCCTCGCCGGCGCCGCCGAACAGCCGGTCCCAGGCGAAGACCAGTACCCCCGCCGCGATCCCGGCGATCGGCCACCTCGTCAACAGCAAAACGAGCAGCCCCGCACCCACAGCGAGCGATCCGCGTCGCGTCAAAAACCGCAGCACCTCGGCAGGATCCCGCCGGGACGCTCCCGGCCGGTCACCGCCCGCTTTCACCGGCAGCCCGCGCAACGCCCCCACCAGCAACGCGATCCCGCCACCCACGACAGCCCCGCACATCAGCGCGTACAGCACGGGAAGCGAGAAAACCCCGCCCGGATTCACAAAGCCCAATGAATTCATGCTCACCAGGGAGTTCATGCTCACTGCTGAGTGCATGGATGAGTACATAACAGAGTGCATGGATGAGTACATGCTCACCACGTCCCCGGGGGCTGATAGCCATGCGCCAACAGCTCATCCAGGCAGGCGACGGGCGCGTGTGCCCGCGGTCGGCCGTCGGGTCCCTGCACGAACACTTCCGATGACAGCACTCGCCCGTCCACGCCGTTGACCTCCCGCACCGAGGTCACCACCCGGCGCAGCGTACCGCCGCGCGCGAAGTCGTTGCGCCGCTCGATGAAGACGACGAAATCGATCGCACCCGCCACCAGCATCTGCGACGCCTCGATCGGCAGCCGCTCGGCTGCCTGCAGGGCATAGGTGGAGATACGATTGAAAACTTCAGAGGAGCTGTTGGCGTGAATGGTCGACAACGAACCGTCATTACCCTGCGACATCGCATTGAGCATGGTGACGATTTCATCACCGAGCACCTCGCCCACGATCACCCGCGATGGATTCATGCGCAGCGAACGCCGCACCAGATCCGCCATGGAAATCGCACCCAAACCCTCGGAGTTGGGCAATCGCTCCTCGAACGCCACCACATTCGGATGGAGCTCGGGGAACTGATCCAATCCGAGCTCCAGGGCCCGCTCCACCGTGATCAGCCGCTCCGACGGCCCGATTTCATTGGCCAGCGCCCGCAGCAGCGTCGTTTTCCCGGCGTTCGTAGCGCCCGCGATCATGATGTTCTTCCGCGCCGCCACCGCCGCTGCCAGGAAACTCCCCAACTCCTGCGTGACCGTCCCATTGCCGATCAGATCAGCAAGAAAAACCTTGCCCAGTCGCGCACGCCGGATCGACAATGCAGGCCGCCGCGTCACATCCATCACTGCCGACAGTCGTGAACCATCCGGTAGCCGCAGATCCAGCTGCGGATTGACCGAATCGAACGGCCGCGAGGACAGACCCGAATAGGCGCCGAGTACCTGTATCAGCTCAATAAGCTCCTCGTCGCTCTCCGCGACTGGCTCACCGCGCAACTCACGCCCGTCCGCGTATCCGACGAAGACGTGGTCGCAGCCATTGATGTCGATATTCTCGACCTCGGGATCATCCAGCAGCGGCTGCAACCGCCCCACGCCGAACAGCGCCGCGTGCACGGCAGCCGCGTACCCCTCCTCGGCCTCGGCGTTGGGCGGCGTACGGCCCACCGTGATCTCGGCGCGCGCATACTCCTCCAGGATCTGCGCAATTACCGCCCGTGCGAACTGCCGCTCGTCCTCCGCCGACATCGGCGACATACCGGAGACCTGGTCCAGGCGCCGCTGCTCGGCGATCCGGTCGCCCGCCTCTTGCCGAAACCGCTTGACGAGCTGATGGTCGACGACACTCATCGTGTGCCCTGCCCGTACTGTCCGTCCTGCCCATCCTGGTAGGAGGTGGCGAGGTTGAACCGGTGGAAGACATCGCCGGCGACCTGGCGCGCGGAGCGTACGATCAGCGACTTGCCGACATTCCCGCGCCGCCGTCCCGCCAACTGCTCGGCCCCCGCCGGGTCGTACGCGAGCGTCCCCACCACCTGCGCACCGATCTGCGCTGCAATGAGCATCGTGTTGACCTGTTCCGCGATCTTCTCCCCACGGCCCGGTTCGACAATGAGGAGCACCCCGATCGGCGGAAATCCCAGCTGGGCCGCGCCTCGGTGCGCGCCGTGCAACTTGGCGGACAGCGCCGCGGCTCGATCTCGCACCCTGGCCAGATGTTCCGGCTCCGTACGCGCCAGCAGCAATATGAGGGAGGCGTGCGGCAACAGCTCCAGCGTCGGCCCTTCCGCCCCGATCCGCCCACAGTCCGCGAGGACATCGGCCCCGCCCTGCGGCGCATCGGCGAGCGCCGCGAAAGCCCGCCCGAGGGCCGGCCACAACCCACCGAGCCCGGCGGCCTGTTCGGCACCGCCCAGCCCCACCAATACGTCAAGCCCGCCCGCGAGCGGCTGCGCATGATCCCACACCTGCTCGGCGACAAGCCCACGCCGTGCGGTCGCCGCAAGCGAGAGCATCCCCGTATGGGGATCGAGCGCACCGCCGTGCGCAGCGGCGCTGCGATAGACCAGATCTCCGCCCGCGGGGTCCACCTCCGCCAGCAGCGCCCGCCGCGGCCACACGGCGGCCAGCGCCACGGCCGCGGTAGTCACACCTGGGGAGCCCTTGTCGGCGGCGAGAGCGATCAGCGCCATGTCAAGAACCGCTGCCGTTGCTGTCGCTCGGGACCACGACGAGCGCGACCTGCCCGGCGGAGGCCGCCTGCGTAAGCGCCGGCGCGTCGGACTGGTTGACGACGAGGGTGACGGGCAGATTGCCGCTGCTCACGCCGCTGCTGTCGGTCGTGGGAGTCGCGGACTGCACGGTGGCACTGGCGGTGAGCAGATTGCCGCCGCTGCCGGCGCTTCCGGCGGACGCGGACGACTTCCCGGCACCGCCGGAATCCGTCGTCACGCTTGTTCCGCTTGTACTCACCAGATACGCCGCGACCGTTTCCCCGGCCTTCAAACCACTCGGGTACTGCCCGTCCCTGAGCGCCAGCCCAATGAGCACTTTCCCGGACGCCAGTCCGCTCTGCTGCGTCAGCATCTCGCCGACGAGGGCCGTACCGGGTACGAGGGTGGTGGCCGCACGGAAGTCGCCGAGAGCGTTCCGCTGCGACCACAGCACATAGTTGATGCCCGTACCGGACGCCACATCGACCTCGGTGAGTGCGGATGCGGGAATGGATTGCCCCTGGGCAACCGTCGTGGTGATCTTGATGGCCTGAAGCTTGTTCCCGGCGCGCAGCACCAGCACGGTCGCGCCGAGCGCACCCACCAGAATCAACAGCACGGCAAGCGCGGCGAGCGCAGGCTTGCGCTCCCGCGGAGTCACCGGAAGCCGCTCACCGGCGCCCTGCCCATGTCCGGGGCCCTGCCCCTGACCCGCCGCACTGGCAGGCCGGTTGGCACCTCCGCCAACGCCGGCGCGTTCCTTGGTCCTCAACGCAATATCCCCGAGATCCCCGAAGCTGATCGGTCGCTCATGTCACCATTCCCTTGGCACCCCCTGACAGCCCCCGACCGTCAAGCCATCTGATCCTATCAGCGGCGCAGAGCGAAGATAAAGTACCTTCATACTTGATCATCGCCATTACCGATATACACCGTTTGGGCACTTTTGATGCCCCATGCCCGGTCCAAATTCCGCCATGGGAAGTGGGGGAAGTGGGGGGACAGACGGTGTACGACCATCCGCGGGCTTGGCAGCTCCCCTCACCCGGCAACCGCACCCCCACCCGCGCCAGCCATCACGGCACCCCCACGCACCCTCGGCCCGCCCGGATTCACTCTCCCCCTCGACGGACTTGTCATCGGGCGGCTTCGGACTGGCGTCCCACGCCGTCAGCCGCAACGTCTCCCAAGCCCACTTATAAGCAACTGCGCCTTCCCGCCCGCATGAAAGGAACGCATTGGTGAGCATCTCGCTCCCCAAAAGCAGCGTCCTGTCGACGAATTCCGGCAGCTCATGCACTTCGAGCGCGGCCAGTGCGCCAACAACGGCGCCTCGCCTACGCGGTATTCATCTAACATGTGGACACTTGTGCCCCTGGACAACGGGAGATACGTACGTGACTACGCGCACTTTGACCGCGGCGGCAACGCTCGTCACGGCAGCCGGCCTGCTGATGACCGGATGCAGCAGCAGCGGCGACCAAAGCTCCGGGCCTATCAAAGGGGTACAGACCGCTGCTCCTTCTTCAGCCGCGCCGTCGGCTTTGAGCTCTACCCAGCGGCCGAAGATCACATTGCCAAGCGATCTCCACCTGGTCTTCGAAGGCGACAAAACCGGCAATTCAACCAAGGATGCCGTGCTCTACGACAATGAGCAGTTCATCGAAGCCACTCACCAAGCTATTGCGCGCAGCAACCCCAACGACACGGCCTACCAGTCCTACGCGGAGGGGCCGGCCGGCGCAGATACATACAAGTGGATCAAGACGTTCGTGGACGCACACATGCGCTCCACCGGTACCGCGCGCTACTACGACCGCGAAGTGATGATCGGCGGTGACGGCTCGGCGACCATCAGCTACTGCGAGGACGAGAGCAAGGCATACGGCAAGGACCTCAAGAGCGGTAAGGTCGAGGTCACACCGGCGACCACGAACAGCTATGTGTACTACGCCGGTTCTGTGAAAAGGAACAGCAAGGGCATTTGGGTAGCGGAGCAGATGACGTCACAGCGGGGAGCCGTGAAGTGCCAACCATGATTCGCATACGCGCTGTTGCACTGATCGCCGGCATCCTCACGCTTGCGCTGCAGCCTTCGCTGGCCTACGCCGACTGGCCGCCCGGGGGCCAGACACAGTTCCCGAGCGGGCCCTCCGGCAATGCGAGTGGCAACCAGATATCTGCCACCGCTGCGGGTATTCAGTACGACACGTCCAAGAACGGCAGCGGACCTACTGTCGGAGGTCTGACGCCGACCACCAACTGGACACCCCCTCCATGCTGGTACGCGCCGACCTATACGCCACAGCAGTTCCAGAATGAGAGTGAAACTATCTGGAATGAGCCATCCGTCGGGTATGAATGGGTCAATACGCAACGTGATCGTTACGTGAACGGTCATCCGTACAAGAACTTCAACGTGGACAAGACCGGTAAGGGCTACTGGTGGACAGGCGTGCCCAATCCCGACCGGATGGCCGATCCGGCTGCCCTTTCCTGCACTGCCCCGACCTTCTGGGTTGACAACAATCAGAGCCCGCCCCCGATCCAGAACGTCATCAGCCCCCAGATCCTCGCCGGGCTCGCCTACGCGAAGGTCCGCGTCCCCAACAGCGCCATCGACTTGAGCCCGACCGGCAAACAAACCGTCAACCTCAACACATGGGCGTGGGCCGACAAGGCTACGTTCAAGCCCGTATCCGTGACCGCGTCAGTGCCCGCGCTCAACATCTCTGCGACGACTACCGCGACTCCGGTCGCCCTGCACATCGATCCCGGCACGCAGGACGCCAACGTCTACCCGGCCTCCGGGGACTGCCCGATCAACACCGACGGGAGCATCGGCACCCCGTACAACTCCTCCGACGGCAACAACATCCCACCCTGCGGGCTGACGTACTTGCACGCTACGACGAACTCTGGGCCATATCAGTTCAAGGCCACCCTCACATGGAAGATCAGCTGGACCGGCACGGGCAACACCGGCGGCACGCTGCCTGAGGGGACCTTCGGCACGACAACCCCCTTGACAGTTCAGGAAATTCAGACTGTCGTCCGCTGAGGTACAGGGACGTTCCCTGCACACACGAATGTTCCTTCTTGGCATGTTCTTGCCGGGACTCTTAACGTGGGCTGCCGCGTGCTTGCCGCCGCGTGCTCCGCACTGCTGATGGGATGAGGGGCTGCCATGCGCCGTCCGGCCGGATCCATACGTACGTCTCGTGGTGTGCGGCTGTCTGTTCTCAGTTGCGCATCTGCGCTCCTGCTGGGGGCGCTGATCGCTCCCCTGGCGTCGGCGGGCGGTACTACGGGGCGCACGATCGGCCAGAGCCCCGCCAAGGTGGTCACGATCGGCCAGAGATCCACCGGCTCCTCGCTGACCGGCAGCTCCCTTGGACTGTCGTACGAGGTATCCGATCTTGCGCTGCCCAGCTTCACGTCCGGCAACCTGGCCACCTACCTGCGGACCCTCGGCCGCTCGGTGATCCGCATCGGCGGCAGCACCTCGGACGAGACGTTTTGGACCTCTCACGCAGAGAAGGCACCATCCTGGTCCATCGCCACGATCACCCCGGCCGACCTGGATGCTCTCGGCCGACTGGCCCGAGCCAGCGGCTGGAAGGTGATCCTCGGGGTGAACCTCAAGCACAACGACCCGTCGCGAGCGGCCGACGAAGCGGCCCACGCGTCCCGGTCCCTCGGCCCCTATCTGCAGGCCATCGAGATCGGCAACGAACCCAACTACTACCGACAGTACTCCCGCAACCACCAACAGTACTTCAAAGACTTCGAGACCTACGCCGCGGCCATCAAGAAGGCCGTGCCCGGCGTGGCGATCGAGGGCACGGACGACGGCAACACCTCCGACGCCCTCTACAGCGACTTCGTGAAAGACGAATCCCGACTGGCCAGACCCGACATCGCGGAGTTGACCAGCCACGAGTACCCGCTCGTCTCCAGCAAGTGCGGCGGGCACCCGACGATTGCGGACCTGCTCGGCCCCGACGCCCACCTCAGCGAGAAGCAGATCGCCGAGCAGGCCGCCGCGCAAGCCGCCAGGCTCCACGTGCCTGCGCTGTTCGACGAGGCCAATTCGGCGGTCTGCGGGGGACAGCACGGCGTGAGCAACGTGTTCGCCTCGGCCCTGTGGGTACTCGACGACGAACTGACCACCGCCCGCGAGGGCGTGGCCGGGGACTACCTGCACGGCACCATCGTGCAGTGCGGCTCGGCCGACTCGCTGTACAACTACTACACACCGCTGTGTGCGCCGACAGCAGCCGACGCGGCCGCCGGGCGGCTGGCCGCGCAACCGGAGTACTACGGCCTGGCCGCCGTCCACCTCATCGGCACCGGAGACTTCCTCCAGGTCAACGACCCCACGTGGACCACCGTGCGGGCCTTCGCCCTCAGGCACACCGACGGCACCATGACCGTTGTACTCGACAATGTCCAGGATCCGGCACACAGCGGCCCCACCACCCTCCGGCTCGGCCTCGGCGCCTCGTTCGCCGCGGGCCGCAAGGTTGGGCTGACCGCGGGCAGCCTGACCACCACCACCGGCATCGCCCTCGGCGGGCAGACCGTAGCGGCCGACGGACACCTGGCCCTGCCGCGCTCGACCCCCTTCCAGGTCGGCGGCAACACGCTCACCATCAGCGTGCCCGCCGGCACCGCCGAGATCCTCACCCTCACCCCCACTCACAGCCCCCGGCAGTGAGCCATGTGCGACAGGCGGCCCACGGCGCGGCCGAAGCGCGCCTCACGCTTGCCCCGTGACCAGCCCCGTAATCAGCATAGATCAGCCGTTGCGTGTGATTCGCGCGGCGATGCCCAATCCGAGTGCGGCGAGGATGAGGAGAAGTCCGAAGACCCCCGTCATTACCGGTGCGAGAAAGCCCTTGGGGTCGTCGTTGACCTGCGCCTGGACAGCGGTAGTTGGGATTGTGCCGGAGTAGGCGTCATTCAGGAAGTAGCGGCAGTCGAAGGAGTCCGCGCGATTGTCGCCGAGCAAGAAGAGCCGACCTGGAGGAACGACCACTTTGTACGGGCCCGTCCCGGCGGACGGATCACCGTATTTGACGTAGGGCTCGGCGAGCGGCTTGCCGTTGACTGTCAGTGGATGGCCGGGGCGGTCCATGATCTGGTCGCCACCTACGCCGATGACGCGCTGCAGCACCGACTTACCTTGGTAGCGGTCTGGCTCCTGGTACAGCACGACCTTCCCCCGCCGCACTTGACCTGGAGAGACCCTTTGGAGCAGAACGTACTGGCCGGGCCGGTACGTCGGTTCCATGGCCCTGCTGGCGGCTATCACGGCCTTGCACTCGGTGACGATGAACGCCACGGCCCCCACCAGCAGGATTGCTCCCAGCAGGCCCACTGCTCCAGCCGCTATATGCAGCCGTCGTCCAGCCCTCACCATATGCGCTCCCGAATTTGTGGGCGAGGAGCATAGCGGTCAATGTGCCCATGAAGAAAAGACCAAGCCCGCACGGTGCAGGGCTTCGGGGCAGGCGCCCACCGGCAGTTTCCTTACAGCGCCGGCAGGGCGAAGACGTGGCCGCCGATCGTGGCGATGATGCGGTTGGCGGCATTTGCCAGTTGCCAGACATCGGTGGTGGCGGCGGATACCTTCGACGGGCGGAAGTTCCACGTCACTGTGCCCGTTGTGCGGTCCAGGGCGTAGATGCCATTGGAGACTGTGTTGCTTGCGGCGTAAAGGGCATTGTCCGTGACGACGAGGTCGTTGCCGTTGCTGGCGCCTGCAAGGCGGGCGGACCACAACTCGTGGCCGTCGAAGGCGGAAAGGGCGCGCACGCCTGTGGTGTTGTCGCCGACGTAGAGCACGCCGTCACGCACGGACGGTGCGGAGAGGAAGGAACCTCCGCCCGGCTTCGTCCACTTCTGGTGACCCGTGGCGAGGTCGTAGGCGGTGATGGCCTCGTCCGTGATGAAAACCGTGCCATGGGCGATCGCGGGGAGGATGGTGTTTCCCGTGCTCGTGAAAGGCATGGACCACAGCTGGCGGCCGTCGGTCGTGTCACGGACAGTGAGAGCGTTGGTCGCGTCATCGGTGTAGGCGAGATAACGGCCGCTCACCGTGCCGAATGTACCGCCCACGGAGCGGCTTGCGTTGATCGGGACGCGCCAGCGTTCGCGTGGGCGCGTCGTGTCGATGCTCAGCAGGACGGGATGGACGCCAGCCGTTGCAAAGGCGTAGACGGTGGTGGCGTCGGCTGTGACGAAGGCGTTGATGGCGGACAGATCCGAGGGGCGGTGCCACTGCCATTTCTGAGCACCGGATGAGGGGTTGATGCCAATGACGTTGGATGTTGTGTCTATCGCGAGCAGCGTGTCCGCGGTGGCAAACATAGGGGAGGTCTTTTGCCGGCCGCCTATTCGGCCCTGGCCGGTCCACAGCTGCTTGCCCTTCGTCAGTGACAGGGCAGTGACCTCCCGGGTCGGGAGGATAACCACTCCTCCGGTTCCTCCTGTGACCCAGACGATCTGGTTCTTCGTGTCCTCGCCGTCGTACGTCCACAAGGAAGTGGGCTGCTGCGAGGTGGGAGAGGGCTTATCGCCCTGGACGAACGCCACAGCCGCCCCCGCGCCGCCGAGCGTCACCGCCCCGGCCACTGCCGCAATGGTGAGGAAGCGGCGGCGGGAGGGAGCCTCAGCGCGCAGTGCAGGTGCAGGGACAGGTGCAGGTGCAGGTACGGACGCCGACGCGGGCAAAGGCGCAGGCATCCGCGCAGGTGCAGGTGTCGGCACTCGCGCGTGCATCGGCGGAGCCGGAGAAGGCGGCGGCGCGGCGAGCAGGGGCGCCGTGTCCAGGTCGAGGATCCGGGATGCGTGTTGGGCAATGGTGGAGGCGACCGGACCGGGGAGCCAGCCATCCCGCAGCACGGACAGTTTCCGGGCAGCGACGCCCTCCACGATCTGCTGGGGAGTGGGCCGCTTGGCCGGATCCTTGGCGAGGCATTCGGCGATCGGCGCCCGCAGCGGCGTGGGGATGGCACTCAAATCCGGTTCTTCGTGGACGACTTGGTAGAGAAGTGCAGCGGGGGCACCGGCGCTGAAGGGCATCTGGCCGGAGGAGGAGTACGCCAGCACGACACCGAGCGAAAAGACGTCGCCCTCCGGTCCGACGGACCGTCCCATCGCCTGCTCAGGTGACATGAAGCCGGGTGAGCCCACGACAACGCCCGTACTGGTGAGCCGTTCGCCGTCGATGGCGCGGGCGATGCCGAAGTCGATGACGCGCGGGCCGTCCGCCGCAAGCAACACATTCGACGGTTTGAGATCACGGTGCACAAGGCCTGCCCCGTGAATTCCACGCAGCGCCTCCGCCAAACCGCCTGCCAGGGCCCAGACGCTCGCCTCCGGCAGTGGGCCATGCTGGGCGATCACGTCGTCGAGGCCGGGACCGAGTACGTATGCTGTCGCCAGCCATGGCAGCGGGCCTTCGGTGTCGGCGTCGACGACCGGTGCGGTATACGGGCCCGAGACCGCCCGTGCGATCTCCACTTCGTGGCGGAAACGCCGCCGGAACTCCGCGTCCTCGGCGAGCTCTGCGCGGACCACCTTCACGGCGACCGTACGACCGCCCGGGCTGCGCGCGAGATAGACCCGGCCCATGCCGCCTGCTCCGAGCCGTCCCAGCATCCGGTAACCACCGAGGATCTGCGGATCGCCCGACCCCAAAGGCTGCATCCGCAGCCACCCCCAGTCTCAGCTTCTCAGCCCATCTCAGCCCGTTGGCCCATCGGACCCGAAGCTTAACGGGCATGTCCGCAGGCCCAGCGACCAGACAACGCCACATCGCCGAATATGCATTCGGGACATAAGGAACCCTCGTGCAATATCGCTCTTTTGAGTGATGGCGCTCAAGTGTGATCGGGGGTTGCCGAGGGGAGTACTCCAGGCGGGAGGGACAGCGTCCCCACGGTGAGGGGAAGGACCCGGAGAGCTCGGGGTTCCGGGTACGACACCAGGGGACGGAAGGGGAGGAGGGCCCTGGCATCAAGTGGTGCCAGGGCCGCTCTCCGTTCAGGCGTGGTCAGCCGGTTGGCCGACTGGCTGGTTGATCGGTTGGCCAGTTGCTGTCAGTTCTCAGCCGTCAGCCGTCAGTCCTCAGTCCTCATTGCCAGCCCTTGGCGACAAAGACGTGGCTCGCGACATCCTGCGGGAGCTCAGCGGCTTCGCCGCCGCTGCCCACCAGCACGCCGCCCGCCGCGCTCGACACGCTGACCACGGCGCCCGGCTGCACACCGGCCCGCCGCAGCGTGTGCATCAGCTGCGCATCGGTCTGAATCGGCTCGCCGATCCGCCGTACCACCACATTCTTCGTCTCGGAGTCGCAGTCGGGCGCCAACTCGGCGAGGCTGACCGTGCCCTCGTCGAGGAACGGGTCTGCTCCCACCGGCTGACCCAGCTCCTCCAAGCCCGGGATCGGGTTCCCGTACGGGGACTCGGTGGGATGATGCAGCAGCTCGAGCACCCGCCGCTCCACCGCCTCACTCATCACGTGCTCCCAGCGGCAGGCCTCCGCGTGCACCTGCTCCCACTCCAGGCCGATCACATCGACGAGCAGACACTCGGCGAGCCGGTGTTTGCGCATGACACGCGTGGCCAGCCGCCGCCCTTCGTCAGTGAGCTCCAGGTGACGATCGCCCGCCACCTGCACAAGACCGTCGCGCTCCATCCGCGCCACCGTTTGACTCACCGTCGGGCCGCTCTGGTCGAGCCGTTCGGCAATACGGGCGCGCATGGGGACCACGCCCTCTTCTTCGAGCTCGAGGATGGTACGGAGATACATCTCCGTCGTGTCGATGAGGTGTCCGGACATCTATGCCCCTCACTAGCTCGCGCGTGGCCCTGCTATCAATTCTGACGCATGGCACCGACAAGGCTGCCCCTTCCCTTGCTGTTTAAGGGGCCGACTGCCGAAGGTCGAGTGCCGCCGCAACCCGGGCAGCCACGTCCTCCGCATGCGCCGCATCGGCCACGTCGAACGGCTGGCGGGAAGCCGTCCGCAAGAACGTCACCACGCCGAGTGTCCGCCCTCGGCTGCGCAACACTGCACACAACCCATGCACCGTCCCTTCCGGCCAGCACCGCTGCGCGACCTGTGCGGGCCCGAGCGCCGAGGCCCGCACCGAACCCGTCCGCCCCAGTGCCTGCAGTGCCGGATGCCCCTTCTCGTACCGCACCGGGATCCCGGCTGCGGCCGAATCCGTCGGCTGGCACGGCCCGGACTCGGCCGCGGCCCCGGCTGCGGACCCGGCCGTCGGGGTGCCCGCGACCCGTACCAGCTTCCCGCCTGGCGCCACCACATCGACCAGCGCATGATCGGCGAATCCGGGGAGCGCGAAGTCCAGATAGCAGGTGGCTGCCTCCATCGGGTCCTCGCACTCGATGGCCGCTCGCGCCGCGCGCTGCAATTGCGTGGTGCGGAAGCGCAGCCGCACCGCCTCCTGCTCGGCGACCTTGGTGGGAGTGATGTCGTGGAACAGCCAGCCGACGCCCAGCGGTACCGGCTCTTCGCCGAGCGGCGACCCAAGGCATACGAAGCCGCTGCGCCAGCACAGCCGTCTGCCTTCGGGGTCGGCACGGAGCGTGAGCCACAAGTCGAGGGCGGCGGGCGGGGTGCCCTCGGCGAGCACGTACTGCAGCACATTCTCCAGCTCCTCCACCCCCTGCGCGAGCACCTCACCGAGCGGGCGGCCGAGCAGCGCCTCATGACCGGTGCACAACGCGCGGGCGGCGTAACCGTTGACGACGGCAGGCCGCAGATCGGCGTCGATGAGGACGACACCCCAGGACGCCTCCTGGAAGAGCGCATCGCTGAGCGCGATCGCACGCTCCAGGTCGATCTGTGCATCCACCTCGGAGAAGGCGCAGTAGACGCCCACCGGCGCACCATCGGGGGCGGGCAGAGCGGGCAGGGCGGGCACGGCGCATGTCTGGGCACGTACCAGCACCCGATGGCCGTCCTTGGTGAGCAGCGCGAACTCGTGCACCTGCCGCCCGGGGCGCTTCATCACGCCCAGCAGCCTGGCCATCAGCTCATCGGCATCCGCGGCGCGCGCCACCCAGCCGGCGAGGCCGTGCCGGCCCACAGCTTCCTCGGCGGTCCAGCCGAGGATGCGGGTGGCCTCCGTGTTCCAGTGGGTGACGACACCATCCTGGTCGAACGCGCACAAAGCGGCGTCCATGCTGTCGAGGAGGGCGGCGAGGAGCTGTTCGTCACGGGCATTCAGCGGCTGCGCGTCAGGGGGCTGCACATTCACCCATTCAACTCTGCTGTGATGCAGCACACACACACTTCGCGAAAATCGCGCGCCTTGCGTAACGGGCGCTACGGGCCCAAGCGCTACGCCACGGGCGCTACGGGCACAGGCGCTGCATGGCCCAGGCGTCACCCTTACGGGTGTAGTGGAACCGGTCGTGCAGCCGATTCTCCCGGCCTTGCCAGAATTCCGCAGTCTCCGCTTCGACCCGGAACCCGCCCCAGAACGGCGGCGCCGGCACCGCCTCGCTCTCCGGATACCGCGCGGCCAGCTCCTCGTACCGGCGCTCCAGTTCCACTCGCGAACCGATCGGCGCCGACTGTTCACTCGCCCACGCGCCGAGTTGCGAGCCATGCGGGCGGCTGCGGAAGTAGGCGACCGTCTCATCCCGCCCGACGCGGCTGACCGGGCCGCCGATGATGACCTGGCGGGCGATCCCGTGCCACGGGAAGAGCAGTGAGGCGTAGGGATTGGCCGCCAGCTCACGACCCTTGCGCGACTCGTAGTTGGTGTAGAAGACGAAGCCGCAGTGGTCATAGCTCTTGAGCAAAACGGTGCGCGAACTGGGGCGGCCTGCCCGGTCCGCGGTCGAGACGATCATCGCGTTCGGCTCCATCATCCCGCTGCGCGCCGCGTCGGCGAACCAGCGCGCGAACTGCTCGTACGGATCGTCGGAAAGTTCCGATTCGTTCAGTCCGGCCTCGCGGTAATGCGCGCGCATGGCCGCAAGGTCAGGGTGAAGGTGGTGGTCGCGATGATCAGTCTGGCGGGGCACTCGCACATCTTGCAGTACGAGACCGGGGGCCCGCGCATCAGCCGGAGGCCAAAGTGTGCCGGACATCACGCTTCCCGTCACCCGCTGGAACGGCCAAAATTAGGATCTGGATCGCTGTGGCCTCTCGACATCAAGAGATGTGGCCTCTCGACATCAAGAGATATCGTGGGAGGGCCCGGCAACGACCCGACCGCACTCCCCCGACCTCACGCCCGTAAAAGCTCAGGCCGCCACCACAACCGTCGACCACATCATGAGGAGCCGCCTGATGTCCGACTTCGTTCCTGGACTCGAAGGAGTCATCGCGTTCGAAACGGAGATCGCCGAACCCGACAAGGAAGGCGGCTCCCTGCGCTATCGCGGCGTCGACATCGAGGATCTGGTCGGCAGCGTATCGTTCGGCAACGTCTGGGGCCTGCTTGTGGACGGCGCGTTCAACCCCGGGCTGCCGCCCGCCGAGCCGTTTCCCATCCCCGTGCACTCCGGTGACATCCGCGTCGACGTGCAGTCGGCGCTCGCCATGCTCGCGCCCGTTTGGGGCCTCAAACCGCTACTGGACATCGACGCCGAGCAGGCGCGGGACAACCTCGCCCGCGCGGCGGTCATGGCGCTGTCGTACGTGGCGCAGTCGGCGCGCGGGCAGGGCCTGCCGATGGTGCCGCAAAGTGAGATCGACAAGGCCGGCAGCATCGTCGAACGCTTCATGATCCGCTGGCGCGGTGAGCCCGACCCCAAGCACGTCAAGGCCGTCGACGCGTACTGGACCTCGGCCGCCGAGCATGGCATGAACGCCTCCACCTTCACCGCCCGCGTCATCGCCTCGACCGGCGCGGACGTCGCCGCGGCGCTTTCCGGGGCGGTGGGCGCGATGTCCGGGCCGCTGCACGGCGGTGCGCCGTCGCGCGTGCTCGGCATGATCGAGGAGATCGAGCGCACTGGGGACGCTGCCGCGTACGTGAAGAGGACCCTCGACAAGGGCGAGCGTCTTATGGGCTTCGGACACCGCGTCTACCGCGCGGAGGATCCGCGGGCGCGCGTGCTGCGGCGTACGGCGAAAGAGCTCGGCGCCCCGCGCTACGAGGTCGCCGAGGCGCTGGAGAAGGCGGCGCTCGAAGAGCTGCACAACCGTCGGCCGGATCGGGTGCTCGCCACAAATGTGGAGTTCTGGGCCGCGATCATGCTGGACTTCGCGGAGGTACCGGCACATATGTTCACATCGATGTTCACATGTGCACGGACAGCCGGGTGGAGCGCGCACATCCTGGAGCAGAAACGAACCGGCCGCCTGGTGCGGCCATCCGCTCGCTACATCGGACCGGGGCCCCGCTCCCCACAGGCCGTCGCAGGGTGGGACGACATCGCGCGCTGACGCACGACGCCCACGCACGCCCACGCACATATCGGCATATGGTCATATGTACGTGTGCGCATATGGGCATACTCCGTAGGGCGGCATGGGTGGCGTCGTCATCCGCCTGAGACTTCTCATCCGGTGGATTACGGCCCGAAACCGGGCCGTAACGGTTTAGGCTCGACTCGTGGCTGAGATCCAGATTCCCGCTGACATCAAGCCCGCCGACGGTCGTTTCGGCTCGGGCCCGTCCAAGGTACGTACGGCGGCGCTCGACGCCCTGGCGGCCACCGGCACTTCACTGCTCGGCACATCCCACCGCCAAGCGCCGGTCAAGAACCTGGTCGGCGCGGTCCGCGAGGGCATCGCTGAGCTGTTCTCGCTGCCCGACGGCTACGAGGTCGTGCTCGGCAACGGCGGCTCCACCGCCTTCTGGGACATCGCGACCCACGGTTTGATCCGCAACAAGTCGCAGCATCTGTCGTTCGGTGAGTTCTCCTCGAAGTTCGCCAAAGCCGCACAACGCGCGCCGTGGCTCGCTGAACCGACGGTGATCTCCACCGAACCGGGCACCCACCCGGAGCCGGCGGCCGAGGCCGATGTGGACGTGTATGCGTTCACCCACAACGAGACCTCGACCGGCGTCGCGATGCCGATCAAGCGTGTCGCCGATGCCGACGAGGGCGCCCTCGTCCTGGTCGACGCCACCTCCGGCGCCGGCGGCCTGCCCGTCGCCATCGCTGAAACGGACGTCTACTACTTCGCGCCGCAGAAGTCCTTCGCCGCCGACGGCGGCCTGTGGCTGGCCGTTTTCTCCCCCGCCGCCCTGGAGCGCGCCTTCGAAATCGCCGACAGCGGACGCCATATCCCGGCCTTCTTCGACCTGCCGACCGCGATCGACAACTCGCGCAAGAACCAGACGTACAACACCCCGGCGCTGGCCACCCTCTTCCTGCTGGACCAGCAGCTGAAGTGGATCAATGAGCACGGCGGCCTGGAATGGGCCGTCAAGCGCACCGCCGACTCCTCCTCCCGGCTGTACGGGTGGGCGACCTCCTCCGCACACGCCACACCGTTCGTCCACGACCCGGCCAAGCGCTCCCAGGTCGTCGGCACCATCGACTTCACCGAATCCATCCCCGCCGCGGCAATCGCCAAGGTGCTGCGCGCCAACGGCATCATCGACACCGAGCCATATCGCAAGCTCGGCCGCAACCAGTTGCGCGTCGCGATGTTCCCGGCCGTCGAGCCCGCCGACGTCGAGGCACTGACCGCCTGCATCGATTACGTCATCGAGCGCCTCTGACGTCATCGAGTGCCTCTGAGCTGAGCAATCACGGAATCACGGGAGTTGGTGTGGTGTTCGCGGAGGGGGACGGGCATCCTGTCTCTGCGAACACCTCTCTGCGAACGCCAGTGACTGCGTGAACACCAGTTACCGCGTGAACACCAGCAACTGCCGCCGCGCGGCACACGTCAACTCTCCTTGCTTATGCCCTTGCTTCTGGCGCACTCCAAGAGATTGTCTATGGTGTATGGAATACACGCAGCTTGGACGTACTGGCTTGAAGGTGTCCCGCTTGGTGCTCGGCACCATGAACTTCGGTCCGATCACCACGGAATCCGACAGCCACACCATCATGGACGCAGGCCTGGCGGCGGGCCTGAACTTCTTCGACACCGCCAATGTCTACGGCTGGGGCGAGAACCGGGGCCGCACCGAGGAAATCATCGGTTCCTGGTTCGCCAAGGGCGGCGGTCGACGGGAGAAGACCGTCTTGGCCACGAAAGTCTACGGCGACATGGGCGACTGGCCCAACCAGGGCCGGCTCTCGGCGCTCAACATCCGGCAGGCAGCCGAGGCAAGCCTGAAGCGGCTCGGCACCGACCACATTGACCTGTATCAGTTCCACCACATCGACCGGAACACCCCGTGGGAAGAGATCTGGCAGGCCATCGACGTCCTCGTCCAGCAAGGGAAAATCCTCTACGCCGGGTCATCCAACTTCGCAGGCTGGCACATCGCCCAGGCGAACGAGGCTGCCGCGCGCCGGGGCTCGCTCGGTCTGGTCAGCGAGCAGTGCCTGTACAACCTCGCGGAGCGGCGCGCCGAGATGGAGATCATCCCGGCGGCCGGATCGTACGGGCTCGGGGTCATCCCCTGGTCACCGCTGCACGGTGGCCTGCTCGGCGGCGCCATCCGCAAAGAGCGCGAGGCGAGCGGCGGGCGCTCAATGACCGGCCGCTCGGCGGAGGCGCTGAGGGATGCGGCGCTGCGCCAGCAGATCCAGTCATACGAGGAGTTGTGCGCCAAACACAGCTATGAGCCCGGGGAGGTGGGCCTGACCTGGTTGCTCACCCGTCCGGGAGTGACCGGCCCGATCGTCGGCCCACGCACCCTGGAGCAGCTGGAATCGGCGCTGCGGGCGGTCGAGCTCAAGCTCTCCGACGACTTCCTGGCGGAGCTCGACGAGATCTTCCCGGGGCCGGGCCCGTCGCCGGAGGCGTTCGCCTGGTAGGTGAATCGCCCGGTAGATGAATCAGGAGCGTATCGGCGGCCGTGATCAGCGGGTCATGGCCGCCGCGACCACCACGGCGATCATCAGCACCAAAGCGGCGGTCATCACTCGGGTACGGGTCTTCGGATCCACGCATCGAGAGTAGCGGGCATCGGTCAGAGGCCTTCACGGTGCCCCAGCGGCCAGGTGCCGATCGTCTCATAGCGCGGCTGTGCGCCCACCGCGCCCAGCTCCGGCGGATGGCTGCAGATCAGCTCGATCCGGTCCGCGGTCCACGGGCGGCTGGCGAACGGTGCGAGCAGATCGACGAAGGGGCGCAGGTTCGTACGGTGGTGCGGGCGGGAGCGGGCGAGGGTGAGGTGGCCGCGGAAGGCGCGCTCCTCGACCTCGATCCCGGTACGGCGGGCGCCCGCCGCAACGGAGGCGGCGAGCCGCTCGAGTGCGGCAGTCTCGCCACTGACGCCCGCCCAGAGCGTGCGGTCGCCGAATCGACCGGCGCCGGTGAGACTCAGCGTCATGACGGCGTGCCGACGGGCGGCTCGCCCCAGGCGTTCGGTGAGCTCTGGGACATCGGCTTCGTCGACCTCGCCGAGGAATGCGAGCGTCAGGTGCCATGACTCAGGTTGTGCCCAGCGAAGCCGCGAGGCATCGGGGGCGCCTTTGGCGGCCTCCGCCGCTCGGGCCAGTGCCCGGAGGATGTCGTCGGGTGGGGTCACTGCCACGAAGAGTCTCACATGCCCAGTGCACGTGATCCGATGCATCACGGCAACGGACGGGTGGGCGGATGGGAAAATGCATCGGCCGACTCCGTCGGCGGGCTCCCAACGCCGGCCACAACGGATCTGCACTCCCGCTCACGGGGCTCACGCTCGGCGAACCGCACACGCCGACCGCGCAAGTCAACCCGCACCCGAAGCCTTGCGGACTTCAAAAGCACCACGGCGATCAGCAGCGCCGCCCCCGCCGAGACCAGCCCCCCGGTCACAAACCCGGCCCGCGCGCCGAAGGTGTCCGTGATCCAACCGACGAGCGGCCCGCCCAACGGCGTACCGCCGACGAAAACCATCATGAACAGGCTCATCACCCGCCCTCGCATCACGGGATCCGTGGCGAGCTGAACCGATGAGTTGGCTGTGGTGTTGACGGTGATCCCGAACATACCGATCACCACGAGCAGGGCCACGAAAAGCCACAGCGACGGCGATATCGCAGCCACCATCTCCAGTACGCCGAAGCTCAGCGCCGCCCCGAGCAGCAGCCGCATCCGCGTCGTCGCCCGGCGTGCCGCCAGCAGCGCGCCGATCACCGAGCCCACCGCCATCGCGGTGTTGAACATGCCGTATGTGCTCGCCCCCGCGTGATAGACGCGGTGCGCGAAGGCCGACAGCCAGATCGGGAAGTTGAAGCCGAAGGTGCCGATGAAACCGACAAGCACGATGGGCCAGATCAGCTCAGGCTGCCCGGCGACGTAACGCAGGCCCTCGCGCAGTTGTCCCTTGCCGCGCGGGGTGCGCTCCACCTCATGCAGTTCGCTCGGGCGCATCAGCATCAGGCCGATGAGCGGTGCTCCGAAGGAGAGGCCGTTGAACAGGAACGCCCAGCCGCTGCCGACAGCGGAGATCAGCACACCGGCGACGGCGGGGCCGACGAGCCGGGCGGTCTGGAAGTTGGCGGAGTTGAGGCTGACCGCGTTACGCACATCCTGGGGGCCGACCATCTCCATGACGAAGGACTGACGCGTCGGGTTGTCGACGACAGTCACCATGCCGAGCAGGAAAGCGATCGCGTACACGTGCCAGACTTGCACCTGGCCGCTGAGCGTCAGCGCGGCGAGCGCCAGGCCGAGCACGCCCATGGTGGACTGGGTGAGCAACAGCAGCTTGCGCTTCGGGTAGCGGTCGGCGATGACGCCACCGTAGAGGCCGAAGAGCAACATCGGCAGGAACTGCAGGGCGGTGGTGATGCCGACCGCGGTGGAGGAGCCGGTGAGGCTCAGCACCAGCCAGTCCTGGGCGATACGGGACATCCAGGTGCCGGTGTTGGAGATCACAGCACCGAGGGCGAAGAGCCGGTAGTTGCGGATCTTCAGCGAGCTGAAGGTCCGGCGCTTGGCGGTCGGAGTGGGCAGGGGGTTCGATCCGGGTGCGGCGTCTGCTCCGGGGGCCGAACTCAAGGGAGTTCCTCCTTGGCCGAATCGGATGAGGGGTCGTCTTACTCGTCTTACTCGTCTTACTCGTCTTACAAGTGCGCCAACTTCTCCAGCACCGGAGCCGCCTCGCGCAACGTCGCCCACTCGTCGTCGTCGAGCTCTTCAGCGAGGTGGGCCAGCCACAAGTCCCGCTTGCGCCGGGCGTCCACGAGTATCGCCTCAGCCTGTTCAGTCCGGCTGACCACGATCTGGCGACGGTCCTGGGGGTGTGGATCCCTGCGGACCAGGCCTTTTTCTTCGAGCATGGCCACGATGCGGCTCATGGACGGCGGCTGCACATGTTCTTTGCGCGCGAGTTCGCCGGGTGTGGCGGAGCCACAGCGCGCCAAGGTGCCCAATACGGACATCTCGGTGGGGCTGAGCGACTCATCCACGCATTGGTGACGCAGCCGCCGCGACAAGCGCATCACCGCCGATCGCAGGGCGCTCACCGCGACGAAGTCGTCCTCGAAGAGTTTGACCACATTCATTAGGCTACCTCATTAGCTTCTCTAATGAAACCCCTCCTCCACCATCACCGCCGCTGCGTGCGAACCCACTCGTTCGAGTGGGTTCGATGCGAAAAATGACCCGGCGGTGCACTGCCCCCTGCCCCGTAAGCTGTGCACATGCGCCTGATGAAGTGGACGCCCGAACACGAGACGCCCGAGCCGCTCGAAGGCAATGACGTCGCGATCGTCACCGGCGGCACGATCATCTGGTTCGTCCTCTTCCTCGCCCAGCTCCCCTTCTACGGGTGGTTCGCCCATCACGGGCACGCATGGTGGATCTGGTCCTGCCTGACCGGAGGCTGCCTTGGGCTCGTCGGCCTGTGGTACGTCCGACGACGGCGCGAGGCGATACAGCGTGCGCGCGATGCGGGTGCTTGTTGACGTCGCCCCTCGCAAACGAGGGTGATTCCCGCCTGGCCAAGGAGCGGCTCCCGAAACAGCTTCGCCCTGCGGCGCGAGGGCGTAATCCCGCCCTGTGGCACGAATGCGCATCCGACGCAGCAAGACTGAGCTCGCTCTTTGCGCAGTGACGGATGCGAGCCACCGCTGCGGGGACAGTCGTTCATCACGACTTCCTCCTGTGCAGTTGCAGTGGTGAGCGTCACGGTGATGGCCATGTTTGAACTGTCCGCAAGTGGAACCTCGCTACTGAACCTCACTGGCCGGAGCCGCCGGCTCGACGACCTCACCCTCCAGGCGGTCCTCGCCTGGCTGGAGTTCCGCCGACAGCGGTGGCCCAACACCGCGAATCCACACCTGATCATCAACCAGCAGACCGCCATGGACACCACGCCGGTCAACTTCATCTGGCTCTCCCAAACGCTCCGCGGCCAGACGGCCACCCTGGGCAGGCTCCGCGTCGACCGGCAGCTCGAAGAAGCTCTCTTCCACGGTCCAGACCCGCTCCACCTCGCCGAGGTGTTCGGGTTCGACGAGAAGACGGCCATCCGCTACGCGGCCGCGGCCCGTCAACTCCTGGAAGCCGACTTCGAATCCACTCCAGCATGCGACCCACCCGCGACACCCAATCCTTCCTGACCCGGCTCGCCGCTCCTTCGGGGACTGGACGGGACTCGGGAACGTTCACACCATGTCACCGCCGGGCTTCATCGCGGCACGAAGCAGAGCGATAGTGGTCGCTACAGTCTCACGGGCCGCCTCATCCTCGGCAGTGAGCCACGTTATCTAGGGGTGGCAGCTGATCGACGCAGGTCAGACGACTGCCAGCGTGTGCAGGCACGTTAGGCATGTAACGTACGTGGAAATGGTTCGGGCGAACCGTTTCGCGGACTCTCGTTCGAGCGCGTCGGTACGGCCCAGTGCTTCTGTCTTGGACACCAGCCGCAAGCTTGCGGCTGGTGTCCAAGACAGAAGCACTGGGCCGTACCGACGCGCTCGAACGAGAGTCCGCGAAACGGTTCG
>JAFAUH010000288.1 GCA_019243445.1 Streptomycetaceae bacterium
GTCCGTCCCTCGAGCCGAAGTCGGGCGGCTGAAGATGCCGTCGCTACTATCGGCGGATAGCCCGGGACATATCGACCACCTGCTGGAGGATCCTGGCCGCCGCCTTGCCGCATGCCGAGCAGATGAGCGAGTAGGTGAGTTCCGCGCCGCGAGCGCAAGACGCGCAAGGAGGCGTCACCGCGTGCCGCCTTGGGCCTTCTTGGCTCCGGCCGGACAAAGGGTGGCGGGGTGCGCGTCTTCGCCGCAGACCGTTCGGCCACGAAAGCCACCGCCCGCCGCGACCTCGCCGTATCCCCCAGAGGCTTCCTCCCGGTCGACGCTCAGTAGTCCGTGTCTCCGGTTACCGCGGCGGCCATAGTGGACCGCACTGCGCCCAAGCGAGCCCAGGCCGGGTGCAGGTCATCCCACAGGTAGCGCGGATTGCTGCTCTCCTCCCAGTGGCGAGCGTTCCAGAACCGCAGATTGGCCTCAGCCTGCTCGGCCGTGGTATCCAACCTCCTTGCCTCATATGTGATTTCGTCGGTAGTGGGTTCGGGTAGAGCGGCGTCGCGCCAGGCCGTCAGCAGGTGTTCCGCGTGTGGCAGCAGTGGCTGTGCGGCACTGATGTACAGCTCGACCAACTCCACCATGGGCGAGCCGGGAAGCCGGTCCCGCCAGGCGGGCAGCTCATCCCGCACCGCCCCAACCCCCCGGACCAGCATGACGAAACTCTCTGTGTGCAGGCGGTCCCACGACCCCGCGCCCCTGGGAAAGACAGGATCCGGCTCCTCTTCGGCCTTCCTGGCCCACTGGAAGAAGGCGCTGCCGAGCTCGACCTCCTCGGCGGTAGGCTGCCATCGCAGGCGGTTACTGTAATGAGCGCGCGATCTCGGACAGGCGGCAGTCCGACGTCTGAGGCATGCGCGACACCGTACACAGGCCCGGGCGGACTGCGCGACAAGATGCTTCCCCGTCCTCGCCCCGGGTGGCGGCTTCACCCTGGCTGAAGAGACGCCGACGGCATCCGCGAGCACATTGACAAGGCCCGCACTCAGCAGACACTGACGCCGCCCTCGTCGCGAGAAGCCCTCCTTCCCTGATGGTTAGACGCGTTCTATGCATCAGGGAGAGCGTGGTTAAACGAGTGACGCACTGTGCGGGTTCCAGATCGCGGGCAGTGAAGGGGTGCTGTCGGCACAGGCCGTTGGGGGGCCGGGCTCCCCAGGCGGTTGCTCGGATCGGGTTGAAGCCAGGTGAGCCGATACCGTGATCGTGGCGTCGCTGCGAAAGATGCCCCTCAGGCCGAGGAAGCTTGTCGGGACGCCGGTCGGTGCCGCACCTCGGTGCGTCCAGATCACCACCCTTCAAGGGGACAGCCGGGCCGCCGGAAGTCGGATACGCTCCCAGTGAGTTGCGCGTTTCCGGCGGACCAGGACCGAGCAAGGAGATCGTCGTGCCAGCCACTACTTCTTCGGTGAGCGAGGACGAACTGCGCACGATGTTGGCTCAGCGCAGCGGCTTGGAGAAGGACTCACTGTGGTATCCCGTCTATGAGGTGCCGCGCGCATTCGGACTGTCATGGCCGTTGACCGGGGACCAAGCCGAAGAAGTGCTGTCCGACCTGCTCGACAGGTTGCGCCGCGTACTGCCACCGCCTCGGCAGGACGGACAAGATGGCCATGGGCGGCGTTACGTGTACCTGTCCGAGATCACAGACCGCTACGAGCGTTGCGATACCCGCCGGATCCTTGAACGCATCCAGCGCGCCGGAATCACTCCGGCTGGTCCGGCCTTCGACGGCGACAACTACGATCCGCGCTCAGAGCGTGGGTGGGGCGCTCGCCCCTCCATCGCCGCCGATCCCAGCGGAAAGCCGACCTGGGCCTGGTGGCGTGCGGTGCGTGAGGCCGGACCGCGGCCGTTCTACCGGATGCCCGACCCGTACGTCGGGGAAAGTTCACCGCCTGTTGACCGCGCACTTGATCTGCGTGAACGCACGGGGAACAACACGGCCTACCGCGCGGCACTGCTCGCAGCGGTGCGGGAGGACCCGCGGCAGATCGACTGCTGGGCGCACCTGGGCAGCGATGCCCTCGAGCATGCCGAGAAAGACGATTCCGCATTGTCCGATGCCCTAGGCTTCTACCAGACGGCCGTCGCCGTTGCCGAGTTGTCGTTGCCGTCGCCCTTCACCGGTGTTCTGGCCTGGAGCGAGTTGGACAACCGCCCCTTCCACCGGGCGTTGCACGGCCTTGGACTGACCTGGTGGCGGCTTGGTGAGACGGCGAAGGCAACGGCCGTTTTCGGCAACAGCCTGTGGACTAATCCGGACGACAACCAGGGCGTCCGTTATCTGATCGGGCAGGTGAAGGCGGGCACTCCGTGGCATCAGCGTACCGAGATGTAGGTTCCACAATTCCGTGTCATATCCCGCCTTTCCGTGCCCGTGGGCCGGAACTCCTCCAGGCCGACGTACCGCCTATGAGCCCGTGCCCGCTCCACCACGGCCGAACGTTCGATCGCCAGGGGGTGTGTAAGGAGATTCCTTACACACCCGTGCCCATCCACCACCCTGGTAGGGGGTCTTCGGGAGCAGTCAGTACTTGGTCGAGGTAGTCGATGATGGTGAAGGCGACCTTCGGGTCAGTGATGAATGCCGTTGGGTCGATGCTTCGAGTGACGATCAAGGGCACGATGCGCCAGGTGCCGTCTTCGGGAGCACCGCACGCGCGCGCTGCGGCTTGCGGGTTGGAGCCGATCGCGTCGAGCTTGCGCTGGACCTTCCGTAGGTAGCCGTCCTTCGGGTCGGTGAAGCGGTCGATGTGCTGGTTCACCGCGTGCGGCGCGTGCCCGGGGTGTGGATGCTTCGCCTCCACGATCCACAGGCGGGCGGTTGTGGGGTCGGCGATGAGCAGATCGATCTCCCCTCCGGTGGTGGGCAGGCCGGCGCGCTTGGCGTCTTTTTCCTTGAAGTTGGCGACGTAGGGCAGTCCGAGGCGGTGCGCGACGGCGGCGATGTCTTTCTCCAACTGCTGCTCAATGGCTTGGCGGTGCTTGGCGAGGGCGTCGCGGGCCGGCAGGAGGAGGTCCCGGTGGGGTAGGCGTCCGTCCTGGAAAGCGCTCTCGTAGACCTCCTGCGCGATGTGGATCACCCACGGGATGATCAGCAGTTCGCCTCGACGAGCGGAGACCAGCGGATGGGTGGTGAGCCGCGCTCGGCGTTCCACCTCGGTGTACCGGTGCTCGCGGTCGTCGCTGGCGTTGCCGCTGTCGAGGGTGAGCGGGTCGATCGCGGCGCGGGTTTCTGCCTCGGGCAGGTGCGACCAGGCGGCCGCCTCGCGGGCCAGCTCGTCGGGCGTGGTGACGGCGTATCCTTCGGGGCCGGTCGGCCAGTCCAGTGCGGTGCCGAGCACTGCGACGAGGGCGTCGAATCCGAAGCCGCACGCCTGGCGCAGTTCCTGGTCGGCGCGCGCGAGGGAGGAGCCGCGGGGCAGCCGCAGGGCAGTGAATGCGGTCGGCAGCCTCTGTGTCTGAGGCCCACCGGGGAGCGGGGCTGGCAGATCAGCCAGTGTGTTCTGGCGGGTGCGGGCGAGCCAGTGGTCGTGGCGTGCGCGGATCCAGGCGTCCTGGTCCAGGCCGTGGTGCGTGGCGGCTGCGGCCGGGTCCTCGTCGTCGGGCTGGTTGATGCTGAAGACGCCGGTGGTGTGGACTTGGAGTTCCAGGCCGTGCAGTCTGCCGGCTCCGGCGACGGCCGTGATTCCGCTGTGCAGGATCAGTTCGGCGAGGGCGACCAGGTCGGCCACGGCCACGAGGTCGGCGGGGCGGTCTCCTTCGGGTGGAGTGGCCAGTGCTTCTTGCAGGAGTAGGCTCAGCGCGGAGGTGGCCATCGCGTCGTCGGTGGTGCGCCGCTGCGCCTCCGGGATCCAGTTGTCGGCCCAGGGCGCGGCCAGATTGAACAGGAGCTCGTGGTGGCGGCGGGTGCGCGCGCACCAGGCGGCGTTGAGGTGGCGGGCCAGTTCTTCGGTGAGGGCGGGCTCGAAGGAGCGGAGCTCTTCGGCGAGTAGCGCCTCGAGCGCGTGGAGAAGCTGTTCGGCCGGACGAAGGGCGTCCCGCCCGCGCCAGAGCCCCGTGGGAATCCCGGCTTTCCGGACGGCTTCCGCTGCGGAACGCAGGGCGCGGATCTGGACGTGTTTGCCCTGCGGCACGGCGTACTCGGGGGCCTGAGCGGGCCACAGGTTCTCGAAGGCGTTGAGGGCCAGGACCGGGTTCGCCTGGCTCCATGCCTCGGTGAACGCCTCGGGGTCCGGGCCGTTGTCGGCGTCCCGCCCTTCGCGGACCTGGTTGGCGCAGTGGTAGAGGGCGTGGCCGAGTGCGCGGTGTCCTTCGCGGCCGTCACCCGCGAAGGACGCGAGGAAGTCCGGTTCGAGGACGAGCTGGATGGTGGCGTCCGGCGGGTCGACGCAGACCATGAGCCGCAGGCAGTCGGGCGGCGGTTCGGCGTCTGGTCCGGTCTCGGGCAGTCGGGCGGGATCCGGCGGTGTCGGGGTCAGATGCAGGGTGATCGGGACGTGATCGGGGAGCGTGAAGTGCTCGGTGATGACCGGATGGGTCGTGATTGTGGTGCGGATCGCGTCGGCCAGGCCGATCAAGCCCGGGAAGTCCAGCGGTGCCTGGCCGGGCGGGCTGGGGCGGACGATCACGGCCAGCGGTGGATGGGTGCTGACAGCAGCGGCCGCGGTGGGCGTGGAGGAGTGGCGCAGATCGGCCTGCACCCCCTCGGCACCGTCCGGCAGGTCGACGAT
>JAFAUH010000124.1 GCA_019243445.1 Streptomycetaceae bacterium
CCCCCGCCCTCCAACCAGGACAACGCCGCATCACGCTCGACCTCATCAAGCAAGGACACCAGCGGACCAGCGGAGACTCGCACCCACCCCACTGCCTGACGTGCCGTCACTGCGTCAATCGACGCCACCAGAGATGTCCCCGTATCCGCCGTGCGGGTGACACACTCCGCCCAGAACCCCCGACGCACCCTTACCGTCACCGTTCGGGCAGCACTCACCGCGCACCCTCCCCCCGCCGACACCGGAGGCACTGACACGACGGCCAGCCCTCCGAGACCACCACCCGGTCACGCGCTTTGACATCGATCGGAGTCGAACACGCGAAGAGATCTTTACGCTTCCCGGTTGCCGGGTTGATCCGATAGACATTGATCCACATGGGCTATGTCCGTTCAGCAGCTTGCAGTCAGCCACTGACGGTATGTGCGCAAAGAGAGTCGGACCCGGAAGAAAATTCCGGGTCCGACTCAATTCCATCGCGACTGGCGTTACTTGATCGCCCCGAGCTGTACGGCCAGCTCTTGCACATCCAGCCGCCGCGTACGGCGACACAACCGCCGGGCCAGGTCCCGGGCGAACTCATGTGCCCGGATCTGCTCGGGCGCTGTCCTGAACGCGCGTTTCAGGTGATTAACAGACTCGTCTGTCTGTCCGGTTTCTCCATAGGCCCGTGCCACGTCGAGCCTCAGCCGCGCCCGTCGTTCAACAGGCAGACCGACCGCGCGAATCCTCGGGGCCAAGTCAACGGCGACTTGAAGGTCACCGAACTCAAGTGCCGTGGCCAGCCGATGAATCGCGACGTTTGCCGGGCCAAACGCCGTCCACATCTCGTTGCGGTCAGAGCCGAGGCGGTCAGCAGCATGCTGCGCACGGTCAAGCATCTCGTTCGTCAGAGACCGATCGCGAATCCGGGCCGCCGCTACGGCGCCGTTGAGAAACAGCGTCCCGTACACTGACAGCGCGATAGCTGAGGACGTCCACCAGTTGGTTGGCATTTCGCTCGCGGTATCCAGGGTGACCGTGGCCGCTTCCCGTGCCAGACCCGCGCCGAGTTGCACATGTGCGACACCTCGACGCAACGACAAGATCACTGAGGGGTCCCCGGCCGCACTCGCCGCAGTGTCACCTTGATCAATCGCTGTCCACGCCAGGTTGGTCTCACCCAGCTTGCGCAAGAAGACGGCTGCGACGTGTAGGGACAGCGCCAGGACCGTGAGCGCCTGTACTCGCTCATCCCCGCGCGCATACTCGTGCGCGGCCAACCGAGCATCCGCCAACAGGTCCGGAAGGCGAGAACCCAGCCGCGCGTACTGGGATGACTGGTACAGGCCCCAGGCATCAGCGACTTCTACGGCCAAGCGCTCAAGACGTGGCGTTTCGCGAGTATCGAAAAGTCCACCGGAGAGCCGTCGCGACTGCATGAGCGCGGCCCGGATCGCGGGCACGCTGCCACGGTCATGGCCTCGGTCGTCCAGCAACGTTGGTGTGCTTTGGAGATCCTCAACATGGACGCGCAGAGCGGCAGCCAAGTCCGCGAGCATCTTGACGTTGTTCACGGGGATCCGGCCGGACTCTACCCGGTATACCCAGTCCTCGGACCGGCCGAGGAGTTCGCCGAGCTGCCATTGGTGCAAACCTCGACGTTCCCGGTAGAACCTCACGCGTTTGCCGAACGTCAGGTGATCGGTCATGCCGCGCATCGTTGTCTCCCAACCCCGCTACCCGATGGAGTGTCACACAATGGACCCTGCCACCGCAGATGATCAATGGACTTTGAAGTCCGAAAGAGCCAAGTAGGCTCCCCTCATGCCCGAGAACGAGCACGAGCAGCGCATGGCACGGCCCCGCGTGGCCGCAGGGGCACTGTTTTTCGACAGCCATGATCACGTCCTGTTGGTCCGCCCCTCCTACAAACCGGGATGGGAGATTCCCGGAGGGTATGTCGAGGCCAAAGAATCGCCGCTCGATGCGTGCAGGCGCGAAGTACAAGAAGAGCTGGGTATCTCGCCGCCGATCGGCACGCTACTCGTTGTGGACTGGGCACCGAACCCGCCTGAAGGCGACAAGATCCTTTACGTCTTCGACGGCGGGCAGCTCACGCCTGAGGAGGCGGAAGCGATCAAGCTTACGGCAGATGAGCTGCTGGCCGCCGAGTTCCACCCGGCGAATGCCGTTGACCAACTCCTGATCCCACGGCTTGCTCGCCGGGTGAAATATGCCCTTGCTGCTCGGAGCCGATCACATCCGGTGTACCTTGAACACGGAGAGCCGCCAGCGCGCACGGTGTTGTGACCGTGAGCCGACCCCAGTTGGGCGCGTCGGCGCAGGTCAATCCTCCACTGGAGCCACGCCCACGGGGCAAGCGACCCCGGTCCCACCAAGACCGCAGTAGCCCGCCGGGTTTTTGTCCAAGTACTGCTGGTGATAATCCTCGGCAACGTAGAAGGGGCCCGCGGGGAGGATCTCCGTCGTGATCGGGCCGTAGCCGGCCTTGGCGAGCACGGTCCGGTAGGCGTCGCGGGAGGATTCGGCCTGCCGCTGCTGCTCGTCGGAGTGGGTGTAGATCGCGGAGCGGTACTGCGTGCCGGTGTCGTTGCCCTGGCGGAAGCCCTGGGTCGGGTCGTGTGACTCCCAAAAAAGCTTGAGTAGCTGTTCGTATGAGACGAGTGCCGGGTCGAAGACGACGCGGACGGCCTCGGTGTGACCGGTCTGGCCGCTGCACACTTCTTCGTAGGTGGGATTGGGGGTGTGACCGCCCTGGTAGCCGACGAGGGTGGTCCACACGCCGGGGGTCTGCCAGAAGCGGCGCTCCGCGCCCCAGAAGCAGCCGAGGCCGAAGTCCGCAATCCGCAGGCCGGACGGGTAGGGGCCGAGCAGCGGGTTGCCGAGGACCGTATGGCGGTCAGTGAGGGCGAATCCGCGGCGGTCGCGGCCGGGAAGGGCCTGCTCGGGGGTGGGAAGCTGGGTCTTGTGGCGGCTGAGGAACATCGGAGGCGTCTCCTTGTGCTGCCCGTACGGCCGTACGGCGGCGGTCGTTCACCCGGTTGTCCATCAGAACGTATCGAGGCGGCACAAGATTCCTTTCTTGCCAGGAGCCGGTGGCACATTACGCTCACCCCATGAGTGACAAGCACCAGAGTTTTGAGACCCTCGCCATCCACGCGGGCCAGGAGGCGGACCCGGCGACCGGCGCCGTCGTCACGCCCATCTATCAGGTCTCCACTTACAAACAGGACGGTGTGGGCGGCCTGCGGGGCGGCTACGAGTACAGCCGGTCGGCGAACCCGACCCGTACTGCGCTGGAGGAGAACCTGGCTGCAATCGAGGGTGGCCGGCGCGGGCTGGCGTTCGCCTCGGGTCTTGCGGCCGAGGACTGCCTGCTGCGGACGGTGCTTGTGCCCGGCGACCACGTGGTGATCCCGGACGACGCCTATGGCGGCACCTTCCGGCTCTTCTCCAAGGTGGTCGAGACATGGGGCGTGCAATGGTCCGTCGCGGACACATCGGACCCGGCGGCGGTACGGGCCGAGCTGCGAGCCAACACCAAGGTCATCTGGGTGGAGACGCCGAGCAATCCGCTGCTCGGCATCACCGACATCGCAGCGATCGCCGAAATCGCCCATGGGGCCGGTATCTGCCTCGTCGTCGACAACACCTTCGCCAGCTCCTATCTGCAGCAGCCGCTCACCCTTGGCGCTGATGTGGTGGTGCACTCCACCACCAAGTACATGGGCGGCCACTCGGACGTCGTCGGCGGTGCGCTGGTCACAGGCGACGAGGGGCTCGGCGAGCAGCTTGCGTACCACCAGAACGCGATGGGTGCCATCGCCGGGCCGTTCGATGCGTGGCTGGTGATGCGTGGCATCAAGACGCTCGCCGTCCGCATGGACCGGCACTGCACCAACGCAGCGCGTGTCGCCGAGATGCTGGCGAGTCATCCCAAGGTGACGCAGGTGCTCTACCCGGGGCTGCCCTCGCATCCGGGGCATGAGATTGCGGCGAAGCAGATGAAGGCGTTCGGCGGCATGGTGTCGTTCCGGGTCGCCGGGGGTGAGGATGCTGCGGTCGAGGTGTGCAACCGGGCGGAGCTATTCACACTCGGGGAGTCGCTGGGCGGTGTGGAGTCGCTCATCGAGCACCCGGGACGGATGACGCACGCCTCGGCGGCGGGCTCGGCGCTTGAAGTCCCCTCCGATCTGGTGCGTCTTTCGGTGGGGATCGAGTCCGTGGACGATCTGCTGGCAGATCTCTCCCAAGCGCTCAGCTGATCGGGTGGACCGATCCAACCGATCCAACCGATCCAACCGATCCAACCGATCCGGTGGAGACCGCGAGCTTGCGTGCTGCGTCTACGCGGGCTCGGCGTCGCCCGCGGCCATGTGGTGGTCGGAGAGTGCGGCGTTGAAGCGGGCGAGCAGGATGCAGAACAACTCTCGCTCGTCCTGTGTCCAGTCGGCGGTGACGGCCGCCATCAGCTGGCAACGTGAGGCCCGTACTTCCTCCAGACGCGCGCGCCCGCGGGGCGAGAGTGCGAGCACGACGGCACGCCCGTCCTCGGGGTGTGAAGTTCGCTTCACCAGGCCGGACTCGACCAGCGGCGCGACCTGGCGGGTCACCGTGGAGGAGTCGATGCCCATGCCCTCGGCCAGCGCCTTGACACCCATTGGTCCTTCCCGGTCGAGCCGGTTGAGCAGGAGGTAAGCCGCGCGATCCATGCAATTACGGGCCTTGCCGACGCCGGCGAGTCGGGTTTGCTCCGCGCGCCGGGCGAAGAGCGCGACTTCATGCTGGAGGCGCTCGTAGAGTGCGGAGGACGTGGTGTCAACAGAGGTCGGCATGTCGGAAGGGTACGCGGCCAAGCGCTTTCCTGTACTCTCCCTGCTCAAACCCGCCCTGCACCCGCCCGGCGCGGTACCCTCCCCGCTCAAGCCCGACCCTGTACTGCCAGACTGGGCGCATGAACGTCAATCTCGGGGCCGTCAGTCTCGATGATGTGCGCACTGCCCACAAGACGCTCTCCGGGGTGGCACGGATGACCGCGTTGGAGGGCAGTCGTTATCTGTCTTCGCTGGTTGGCGCCCCGGTCCATCTCAAGTGCGAGAATCTGCAGCGTACGGGTTCGTTCAAGCTGCGCGGCGGATATGTGCGCATTGCGGGGCTCAGTGACGCGGAGCGCGCGGTCGGCGTAGTGGCGGCGAGCGCCGGGAATCACGCGCAAGGCGTCGCGCTCGCCGCCTCGCTGCTCGGGGTAAGGGCCACGGTGTTCATGCCGGTGGGAGCTCCGCTGCCGAAGGTCGCGGCGACGCGTGAGTACGGCGCAGAGGTGCGGCTGCATGGGCAGGTGGTGGACGAGACGCTGCGCGCAGCCCAGGAGTACGCGCGTTCCACAGGCGCCGTCTTCATCCATCCTTTCGACCACCCGGATGTGGTGGCCGGTCAGGGCACGGTTGGCCTGGAGATCCTCGAGCAGTGCCCCGAAGTGCGCACGATCGTCGTCGGTATCGGCGGTGGTGGTCTCGCCGCCGGGATTGCGGTCGCGGTCAAGTCGTTGCGCCCCGATGTACGGATCGTGGGAGTGCAGGCGGAGGGCGCGGCGGCGTATCCGCCGTCGATCGCGGCCGGACATCCGGTCTCCATCGATGCGCCGGTGACGATGGCTGACGGAATCAAGGTCGGGCGCCCGGGCGATGTGCCGTTCGAGATCGTCAACGGCCTGGTCGACGAGGTGCGTACGGTCTCGGAGGACGCCCTCGCCAGTGCGCTGCTGCTCTGCTTGGAACGGGCGAAGATGGTCATCGAGCCTGCCGGGGCGAGCCCGGTGGCGGCACTGCTCACCGATCCGAAGGGGTTCGAGGGCCCGGTGGTGGCTGTGCTCTCCGGCGGCAATGTGGATCCGCTGCTGATGCAGCGCATCCTCACCCATGGTATGGCAGCAGCAGGGCGGTATCTGTCGTTGCGGCTGCGTCTTGTGGACCGGCCGGGAGCGTTGGCGCTGCTCCTGGGGGTGTTGTCAAAGGTCGACGCCAATGTGCTTGATGTACGACATATGCGGACCGAAGCGCGCCTGGGGCTCATAGAGGCAGAGGTGGAGTTGCATCTGGAAACCAAGGGTCCGGAGCACTGCGCGAAAGTGTCCCGGGCGCTCAGCGCTGCGGGGTACGCCGTCATCGACTGAGGCGCCATCGATGCCAATCGATTGGCATCGATGAAGAACATGAAGATGAAGAACATGAAAACGTGAGAACGCCGAGGCCCGTACCGTACGCGGTACGGGCCTCGGCGCGCGCTGCGTGGTTCCCGCGGTGCTCAGCCCTGGAACGGCTTGGCGTCGAGGATCTTCACCGATGCCGCCTTGCCGTTGGGCAGCTCATAGGTGGCGTCCTCGCCGACCTTCTTGCCACTGACAGCCGAGCCCAGCGGGGACTGCGGCGAATACGTTTCGATAGTCGAGGAGACGTACTCTCGCGAGCCCAACAGGAAGGTCATGGTGTCGTCGGGGTCGCCGTCGAAGGCAATCGTGACCACCATGCCGGGCGCGACAATGCCGTTGTCCGCCGGCGCCTCACCGACCTTGGCATGTTGGAGCAACTGGGTCAACTGGCGGATCCGCAGTTCCAGCTTGCCCTGGTCCTCTCGCGCTGCGTGGTAGCCGGCGTTCTCCTTGAGGTCACCTTCCTGGCGAGCCTCTTCGATCTTGGCCACGAGCTCGGCGCGTGCGGGACCCGACAGGTGTTCCAGCTCGGCCTTGAGCTGGTCGTACGCCTCCTGGGTGAGCCAGGTGGCGTTGTCGCTGGTCTGGGTCACAGGTGCTCCTCGTCGGTACTCGGTGTGTAGCTTCTTGCTCGGTAGTACGTGGCTCGGCAGTACGTGGTCGTGCTCTCCATGTCCACGGAACGCCCTCCCGATAAGCGTGCGCCTTCTCGGGCGGGCGAAACCACGAGCGTAACAATTACCGTGAGTGTGCGCGCGAAGGAAAGCGTTAGATCCCTCTCGCCCGCTTCTCAGCCGTGATATGCGTCAGCGCCGGTCAACGGGGCTGATCAGCGGGTTGACAACCGAGCAGCTCCGCGGTGGTTCCGCGGGCGGTGGTGCGGATTATCACCCTGGTGTCCACCGTCGAGTCGTGCTGTGCCAGCGTCACGTCCTTGCGGCCCACTTCGGACTGGTCCGGCGCCTGGGAGCGCAGCGTACACACCGCCGTAGTGCCCGCGGGCTTGTGGACTTCCAGATGCGCCTGCACCTCGGAGTCCGAGACGACCATGAAGGTGACGACCTGTCCGCTGATCTCATTGGTGGACAGATATCCCCACGCTGCCCAGCCCACGAAGACGAGCAGCATTCCGCCGAGCACCGCGCCGAGCAGTTTCAGTCGCCGGTCGGTGCGGGCCGCGTCCACGCGTCCGTAACGCGTCTCGGGCAACCGATCGCGCACGGCGGTCATGATTGTCCCTCCACCCAGTGGCCGCACTGCGGGGCCGCGGAATTATCAGATCCTCGTGTCGGTCACTATAGAGGTCGGCCACTATGGAGGGCGTCACCGCCAACCACCGGCACCACTCCCGCTAGTCCGTCTGCCATATGAATAAGGATCTTGCCTTGACCGATCAGCTGCGACTGATGGCCGTGCACGCGCATCCCGACGACGAGTCCAGCAAGGGCGCGGCAACGATGGCCAAGTACATCTCCGACGGCGTCGATGTGCTGGTGGCCACGTGCACCGGAGGTGAGCGCGGTTCCGTACTCAACCCCAAGCTCCAAGGCGACCGGCACATCGAGGAGAACATCCACCAGGTGCGTGCCCGCGAAATGGAGCTGGCCCGCGAGATCCTCGGTGTCAAGCAGGCGTGGCTCGGATTCGTCGATTCGGGTCTGCCCGAGGGCGACCCTTTGCCGCCGCTGCCCGACGGCTGCTTCGCGCTTCAGGACGTCGACGAAGCCGCCGGGGCGCTCGTCAAACTGATCCGGGAGTTCCGGCCGCATGTGATGACGACGTATGACGAGAACGGCGGGTATCCGCACCCGGACCACATCATGACCCACAAGATCTCGATGGTGGCCTTCGACGCCGCCGGCGACCCGGAGCGCTACCCCGAGGCAGGCGAGCCGTGGACGCCACTGAAGATCTACTACAACCAGGGTTTCAACCGGCCACGCACGGTTGCGCTCCACGAGGCGCTGCTCGCCCGCGGCCTGGAATCGCCGTACGGGGAGTGGCTCAAGCGCTGGAAGAGCTTCAGCCGCCGGGAGCACCAGCTCACCACCCGCGTGCCTTGTGCCGACTTCTTCGAGATCCGCGACAAGGCGCTGCTGGCGCACGCCACGCAGATCGATCCGGACGGTCCGTGGTTCCACGTGCCGATGGAGATCCAAAAAGAGGTCTGGCCGACGGAGGACTACGAGCTCGCGAAGTCCCGCGTGGACACCTCGCTGCCCGAGGACGACCTCTTTGCGGGCATTGACGGGGCCCAGTAGACAATGGCTCTCGTGAACGCTTCCTTCGCCCCCCTGGCCGACACCTCCTTGAGCGGACCTGCCGGCTTGATTGGACATGCCGGCCACCTCGTGCCGCTGGCCGACTTCAACCAGAACAAGGTGACGCCGGGCCTGCTCGGCTTCGTCGTCTTCGCGGCCATCGCCGGCGCGTGCTGGCTGCTGATGAAGAGCATGAACAAGCAGTTCAAGAAGATCGACTTTGAGGAAACGCCTCAAGCGGCTTCGGACGCCGTCGTCGCCGCCGACGCCGATGCCGGCGCGAGCGGCACCAGCGGCGCGAAGACCGCTTGAGAGCTCTCCGCGGAGTCGATTCCCCCGCGCTCCTCGGGCCCGCATGATCTTCCCCGAGATCAGTTTTTCGGCTGGTGTGTGAGGCTGGATACATGGCCAATCGACTTAGCCGCTCGACCTCTCCCTACCTCCTCCAGCATGCCGACAACCCTGTTGACTGGTGGCCGTGGAATGCTGAGGCATTCGAGGAGGCACGACGGCGCGAGGTTCCTGTGCTGCTCAGCGTGGGGTATTCAAGCTGTCATTGGTGTCATGTGATGGCACATGAATCTTTTGAAGATGACCAGATCGCGGCGCTTTTGAACGAGAACTTCGTTCCGGTGAAAGTCGACCGTGAGGAGCGTCCCGACGTCGACGCCGTCTATATGGAGGCGGTGCAGGCCGCGACCGGGCAGGGCGGCTGGCCGATGACTGTCTTCCTCACCCCGCAGGCGGAGCCGTTCTACTTCGGTACGTACTTCCCGCCCGAGCCCCGGCACGGGATGCCCGGATTCCGGCAGGTGCTGGAAGGCGTGCGCGCCGCGTGGGGGGACCGGCGCGAGGAGGTCGGCGAGGTCGCGGCACGCATCGTAGAAGATCTGGCTGATCGTCAGATTCCTTATTCCACAGGGGACTTGCCCACGCCTGGCGCGGAAGTGCTGCACGCGGCCCTGCTCATCCTCACTCGCGAATACGACGCCGCCCACGGCGGATTCGGTGGCGCGCCGAAATTCCCGCCTTCCATGGTGCTGGAGTTCTTGCTGCGCCATCACGCCCGTACCGGATCCGAGGCTGCGCTGCAGATGGTCCAGGACACCTGCGAGGCGATGGCCCGCGGTGGCATCTACGATCAGCTCGGCGGCGGCTTCGCCCGCTACTCGGTCGACCGGGAGTGGGTCTTGCCCCACTTTGAGAAGATGCTCTATGACAACGCGCTGCTGTGCCGGGTGTATGCGCATCTGTGGCGGGCCACCGGATCCGGCCTGGCGCGCCGGATCGCGCTGGAGACCGCCGACTTCATGGTGCGTGAACTGCGCACCCCCGAGGGCGGGTTCGCCTCCGCGCTTGATGCCGATAGTGATCGCCCCGACGGAAGCCACGGCGAAGGGGCCTACTACGTCTGGACACCCGAAGAGCTGCGGAATGCGCTGGGTGAGGAGGACGCCGAGATTGCGGCGGAGTATTTCGGGGTGACACAAGAGGGCACCTTCGAGGCAGGCGCGTCCGTACTTCAGTTCCCGAAGAGCGAGCTGCGGGACGCCGGGCGGCTCGCCTCGATCAGGGAGCGGCTGCTCGCCGCGCGTGAGCAGCGCCAGCGTCCAGGCCGCGACGACAAGGTGGTGGCTGCGTGGAACGGCCTGGCCATCGCCGCACTCGCCGAGACGGGTGCGTACTTCGACCGGCCCGATCTGGTGCTGGCCGCAGTCGACGCCGCCGACCTACTCCTCCGGGCGCATATGGACGAGACTGGTTCCGGCCGTCTCGCCCGCACCTCGCGCGACGGCGCGCCTGGTGCCAACAGTGGCGTACTGGAGGATTACGCGGATGCCGCCGAGGGCTTTCTCGCGCTGAGCGCCGTCACCGGTGAAGGTGTGTGGCTCGACTTCGCCGGGCTGCTCCTCGACACCGTGAGGCGGCACTTCACGGCGGCCGACGGAACGTTCTTCGACACCGCCGACGACGCCGAGCAGCTGATCCGTCGCCCCCAGGACCCCACCGACAACGCCGCCCCCTCCGGCTGGACCGCCGCCGTGGCTGCCCTGCTCTCCTATGCCGCCTACACCGGTTCCGGCGAGCATCGCACCGCGGCCGAGCGGGCACTGGGTGTGGTCGG
>JAFAUH010000127.1 GCA_019243445.1 Streptomycetaceae bacterium
GACCCGCATACCGGCCCAGCACCGCGAGGACCTCTTCACCGAACTCGGCCGCCGCCACGCGCGCATCGGCCCGGCCGCTACCACCCGACTCCGGCTCCGGCACGGGCACCGCCCTCGCGGCCGGGACCCGGGTGGCCACGACAGCCGACACCGCATGTACGACCGGCAGCTCCCCGACCACCCGACACGCCGTCTCGATCCGGGACAGCTCCTCCTCGCACATCGCCAGCAGCGCTGTGATCCGCTCCATCTCGGTGCGCAGCCGCTCCGCCTCTCCACGACACGCCGCTTCCCGCTCCCGCAGCAACCGCAGCACCTCGTCGCAGCCCATCCCAACCCGCCTCCCGCCTCACTGATCAACCAGCTTCCGCAACGAGACGGACCGTCAGCAGACACGCAGCTCACTCAAGAAGCAACGCACCTAAGGGCATACGCCCGTCTGAAAGAAACCGGTCAGCTGACCTCGGAGTTCGGCAGTGGCATATGGGTCGCCCAGACCCGGAACGTCGTGGACACCGCCACCGGACCTGGACTGCCGCAGATCCGGAGGGGACATGGCGAACCACCACTACCGACAACTCCCTCTCCCGGCCTCCTTGAACTGGACGAGACGCAACTGCGGGAAATCGGGGAACTCTGGGACGCGCTGGACGACGAGGAGCCCAGGCCGACACTGCCGGTCGTGCCCGGCACAGGGCTGGATCCTCAGGCGGCCGGCGCCGCACAGGCCCTCGGACACCTCACCGACCCCTCACAACTGCCCTACCTGTCCAGTCCCGACGTCCACCCCGATGTCCACGACATACTCAACCTCCTGCGCCCGGACGAGCCGACCGAGGCCACGCACTTCGACCCTTGGCACCTCCCATAGCAACCGCACTCGCCGGGGCGATGCCGGGGCCGGGGTAACGACCTGGGGAGGCGAAGCAGCTCCGGATTGCTGCTTCGGTGTGCGGGCGACTGGCGAAGTCCAGGCGGGAATCGGTGTTGTTGGGGGCCGCGAAGGGGTTGCTGATGAAGGGAAGGAACCACCAGTACACGCCGCCCATGTGGCGCTGTTGCACCACGTGGCACACGGCGGTATACCAGTTCGCCTGCACTTCGGAGTTACCCGGGCGCATGGTGGAGAAGTCTCCGGGGGCGGCGTATGCACCGTCCATGGCAGCGATGCCCGCCTCGGACAGCAGAATCCGAGGCAGGGGGCCGGTGGCCTTCTTGTCCAGCCAGGTGTTCCAGCCGTCAACGAGAGTGTGCACCGAGGCGGTGTCAGGGGCGTCGACGGGGAAGTAGGCATCCACACCGAGATGTTCGACAGGCATGGTGATGGGATCGTCAGCGTACTGGTCCCAGTTGGCGTCGTAACCGATCTCACCGGAGAAGTGCTCTGCAGCCACATCGAGCAGGGACTGCCAGCGGGGGTCGCCCTCCATCGAGGAGAGCTCCGTGGCGATGGTGAAGGTGGTGACGTGGTACCGCTGGGCGACATCGAGGTAGGGAAGGAGGAATGTGCGGTAGGAGGCGAACCAGGCGTTGCGGTCGGCGGGCCGGATGGAACCGCGCCAGTTCGGCAGCCCGCCGAGCGATTTCTCGTCCATCAAGGGGCGCACGGTGGTGCGCAACCCGGCCTGCTCGAACACCTCCAGGACGGCACCAAGGCGTTGAGGGGAGGGAGTGGTGGAACTGGCGAAGATCTCGTCGGAGGTAACGGTTCCGGTGTGGAAGGGGAAGGATAGTGCGACGGAGTTGGCCTTGAGTCCTATGAGGTACTTCGCCTGGAGCCATGCCTGGCGCGTGATCGAGGCGATCGACTGACGAGGGTCGTCTGCCCAGTACAGCTGCACGCCCCATTGCGGCATGCCCGGCCGCCAGAGCCTGGCGACTCGTACGGTTTGTACGGCGTCCGGCGTGGCGGTAGCCGATACGGCGGTGACCGATGCGGATGACGTCGATGGGCGCGTGGTGGCCTGGCGGGTGACGAGGCGTGGCAGGAGCGAGCCGGACTGCCAGCGGAGCGGATAGGTGCCAATCGCCAGCGGGAGCACAGTCACCAAAGTGATGACGGTGATGGGAAAGATGGCCAGGAGCGGGAGTCGGGAGCGTTTCATCGGCGGGTGTCCAGGGTGGTCTCCAGGGCGTTACTCAGGCGGGCTTGGCTATCACAACGAATTTGTTCTCCTCGCGGCGGGCGAATTTGACGAACCCCCTGAAGACGCCGATCCCTTCCATGAGGGCGAAGACCGGGATGAGGCTCACCACCGCGATGGGTTCCCACCACTTCCGTTTTCCGTCGGCGGAGGCCATGGCGTTCAGTCGCAGCCCTTCCCAGTAAGTCCATATTACATAAGCGAAGTTGAGCGACCACAGCACCACCACCGACTGGGCAATGGGGGAAGTGTTAATTTCGCCGATGAACCAGGCGACCAGGAGGACGGTGCAGATGTGCTGAAAGGGGCCGAGGAGCCAGGTAGCCACGGAAAACGACAGGAACCAGCGATAACGCATGGGTATGGAGCGGTTGAAACACAGGCCCACCAGTCCCCAGGCCCAGCGCTCGCGCTGTTTGACGAAGTCACGAGGGTTGGCGGGCGAGGCGCCATAGCATCGGCCGTTGAACCAGTCGCTTCGTCCGGGGTAAAGGCGACAGAAGAGCAGGGCGAGTTCGGCGTCCTCGACGATGCTCTTCGGTCCGAAGTCCCAGCCGATGGCTGCCTCGATCGAGGCACGCAGCAGCAGGAGTTCGCCGTGGACACCGGCCACAGGGGTGCCTGTACCGGTCATCGCGCGGAAGCGGGCGATGTCCTCGGCGGGCCGGATGGCGTCGGCAAGCCAGGTGAATCGGTTCACGGCGTTCTCGCGCGGATAGCTGAGGATGCCCTGGGCCATGTGCTTGGCCGTCTCGGGTGTGGCCCGACGCTGGCGGTTGATGAACTGCGCCGTCGCGGCAGCGGTGTCGGGTCCGACAGCAGTGTCGTCGTCCATGTGCAGAACCCACACGTCATCGCGGGCCTCGCCTTCGGTGATCCGTAGCTCGTGCGCGTAGTGATTGGCCCGAGCCTTGAAGCGGGTGCCGCCCGGCGTGCGGTACGCCTTCGGCACGGTTACCACGCGGATCAGCGGGCTGATCCGCCTCAAGTCGGCGATAGAGCCTGCGGCTTCGCACCCCTCTTCGGTGAGTACGTCCACCCGTAGGTGTGGGAAGTACGGCGGAAGGTGCTCCACGTAGGACAAGACGGAACGTTTCAGCGCCGGATAGGTGTCATGGCGGCCGATGGTCGGTACCAAGACGATCAGGAAGTCCTTCTCCGCCGGAGCCGGAGGGGTCATCTCCTCGATGCGGCTCAGGCGGCGACGGAGCAGAAGTCCGCCTTGCAGCCCGACCATCGCGCCTATCGCAGGCACTGACCACAGAAAGGTCAGCGGCCAACTCAGCGGTGACGAACTGGGTGAGTAGGCCCATAGATTGGCAGCGAGAAGGATCACAAATGGCAGCAGGAACGGCACGATGCCTGGCTTCCAGTGCTCGTGACGCTGCGTTATTTTCATGGCTTGCTGTGATGGTGTGGGCACGGTGCTGGACCCTGAGATGGACATGGGGGGACTTCTCCAGGGATGACCGGCCGAAGAGGCCGAGAGGTGGTAACGGAACTCAGGAGGGGGCTGCTGCGCTGGCTGCTGTACAACTCCGAGCAGTCGGACAGATCCAAGTCGCTGGACGGCCCCGAGTCGCTGGACAGCCCTGAGTGCTGGACTGTCGGCTCCAACGCGTTGGGGCTCGAGAACGCGAGGCCACCCATCGCTGCTGTACCACCGTCAAAAACCGCTGAGTAGCGCTTCATCCCAAGCCCCCTCCATGTGCAAATCATACAATCGGAGTGATTGTGGTGTGCTCGGCGTGAAGACTCGCACGGAGGGGGAAAGGTTGTACGAAGATATAGCTCACTGCTGCCAATTGAGCGCCTACGGGCGTGAATTGGCTCGATCGGGTTGTGGCCTCGCATCGCGGGCGAGAGCGGTGAGCCGGGAGATCGCCCGGAAGTACTTCTTCCGGTAGCCGCCGACCAGCATCTCCTCACTGAAGATCTGGTCGAACGGCGTGCCAGAGGCCATCACCGGCACCTCGCGGTCGTAGAGCCGGTCGGCGAGCACCACGAGGCGCAGCGCCGTCGCCTGGTCGGTGACCGGTTCGACGCCGCGCAGGAAGACTGCGTCGATGCCGTCGCACAGTGCGCCGTAGCGGCTGGGGTGGACGCGTGCGAGATGGCCGAGCAGGGCGCCGAAGTCGTCGAGCGAAGCGCCGGGGGTGGCGTGCGCGGTCTCGGTGACCTGTTCGTCGGTGTACGGGGGCGGGGCCTGTGGGAGGCCGCGATGCCGGTAGTCCTCACCGTCGATGCGCAGCGCGCGGAAGCGGGCGGAAAGCCCCTGAATCTCGCGCATGAAGTCGGAGGCGGCGAACCGGCCCTCGCCCAGTTTGCCGGGGAGCGTGTTGGAGGTGGCGGCGAGCTTGACTCCGGCGTCGGCGAGCTTGCCGAGAAGGGTGGAGACCAAGACGGTGTCGCCGGGGTCGTCGAGCTCGAACTCGTCGATGCACAACAGCCGGTGTCCGCTGAGCGCGGCGATGGCCTGTTGGAAGCCGAGTGCGCCGACGAGGTTGGTCAGCTCGACGAAGGTGCCGAACGCTTTTTGCTCGCGCGGGGCGGACACCGCGTGCCACAGCGAGGCGAGCAGGTGAGTCTTGCCGACGCCGTAGCCGCCGTCGAGATAGACGCCGCTCGGCCCGGCGGGCGCCGTGGCCTCGCGCCGGAACCGCCCACCCGTGGCCCGCCACCACCCTTGAAACGCAGCGCTTCGCGCCTTTCCTTCTTTCCTCTCCCCGTTCACGACGGATGCGTCGCCGAGGCCTGTGGCGAAGCCGCTGAGCAGCCGGACGGCTTCGGCCTGGCTGGGCCGGCCCGGGTCGGGCAGGTAGGTGTCGAACCGTACGGAGTCGAAGCGCGGCGGGGGCACCATCTCGGCTACCAGGCGTTCCGCGGGCACGCGCGGCTCGCGGCCGCACAGCGATACGGGGGTTGCGGTGCTCGCGCTGGTGCTGTGACTCGAAGAGCTGGGGCTCAGGGGGTTGGGGCGCAAAGGGGACGACACAGCTCCTAAGCGTATTGCCCCCACGACAGGGTCCGGGCAGACGGGTCCCGGCAACGGACTGGCCCTGGACTGGCTCTGGACTGGTCCAGCCGCCCATTTCGCAGGCACGCCGTGCCAGACTGCTTGACATGTACCGTTTGTTCCCTGTGTCACGGGCCGCCGACATGACCGATGTGACGTTCGACACGCTCGACGCCCTCGCCGACGCCTACGCCTATCCGGCTCCCCGCCCGGAGGGCGGAGCATGGCTCCGGGCGAACATGGTCACCTCGCTCGACGGCGCGGCGCGCCACGATGGGCGCACGGAGCAGTTGTCTTCGGCGGCCGACATGCGGATCTTCGGCGTGTTGCGGGCGCTGTCGGACGCGGTGGTCGTCGGAGCGGAGACAGTCCGCCAGGAGGGCTACCGCCCGGCCAAGGCGCGGGCCCCCTTCGCGGAGCGGCGGGCGGCGCTCGGCCAGCCGCCTGCGCCGGTGATCGCGGTGGTCAGCGCGAGCCTCGCTCTGGACTTCTCGCTCCCGCTGTTCACCGAGCCCGTGGTTCCCACCTTGGTGCTGACCGGCGCCCATGCGGACCCCGCGCGGGTGCGCCAGGCCGAGGCGGCCGGCGCCGAGGTGATCATCGCGGGGAAGAGCGCGCGTGTCGACCCGGCGCAGGCACTGAGCGAGCTGGCCAATCGCGGCCTCACCCGGCTGCTGACGGAGGGCGGACCGCGGCTGCTCGCGCAGTTCGCGGCAGCCGGTCTGCTGGACGAGCTGTGCCTGTCGATCGCACCACTGGTCACCGCGGGGGACGCGCCGCGCATCATGAACGGCCCGGGCGTCGCCGCTCTCGAGCACTTCCGGCTCGCGGCGTTGCTGGAGGAGGACGGCTTCCTCTTCGGCCGCTACGTCCATGAAGGCGGTCAGCCAGAGCAATCGGAGCAGCCCTGACTGTACGGGTGCGGGAGCAATACGAGCAGACAGCGATCATGTGCCCCGCCCGCAGACAGGGCAGGATGGTTCCTGTGGGGGCCGCTGGCTTGTGAACAAGAAGGATGAGTCCGTGATCACGACCGTACTCATGATCGAGAAACCACTCGCCCCTGTCGACGTGGATCTCGTGACCACCCTGCACGGCGACGAGCCCGTCTCCTTCCTCGTCTTGATGCAGCCGCGCGGCGACCAGGAGCGGCTGCTCCGGGCCCTCGATGACGTCGCCCTCGGCGAGCTGGACAAGATCGCCCACGAGGAGGAAGAGATCAAGGGCGACCATGCCGCCACCGCCGCCCTCAACCACAGCCTCGTCGAGCTGCGCAAAGCCGGCAGCGAAGCGGTCGGTGAGATCGTCCGGGAACACCCGCTGGACATGCTGCGCTCGGTCGTGGAGAAGGCCAAGGCCGATGAGGTGATTGTGCTGACCGCACCCCATCTGGTCGAGGAATTCTTCCACCGCGATTGGGCCTCCCAGGCGCGCCATAAAGTCGGCGTCCCGGTGCTGAAGCTCTACGCTCACAACGAGTGACCCACGACGCATGCACAGCAACACGTGAACAGCGACGCATGAGACGCATGAACAGCGGCGTATGAACAGCGGGCCGGTCGGCCTGTCCTGTCGCGCTTCCCCAGGTGCGACAATCGAGGCCGACCGGCTGCCGACGGCAGGCACAATCCGCACCACGAGGGAGACCCGCGCATGGCATCCGCCGTTCCCACTCCGCCCGCCATGGACCGACCGCACTTTATTGGTATCGGCGGCGCCGGGATGTCGGGCATCGCGAAGATCCTTGCGCAGCGCGGGGCACGGGTCGCGGGCAGCGACGCGCGCGAGTCCGGCACGGCTGCGGCGCTGCGGGAGCTCGGGGTCACCGTGCACATCGGTCACGCCGCAGACCATCTGGCACCGGACGCCACCTGTGTGGTCGTCTCCAGCGCCATCCGCCAGGACAACGCGGAACTGGCCGCTGCCCAGGAGCGTGGCATCCCCGTCGTGCACCGCTCCGACGCGCTCGCCGCACTGATGGAAGGGGCGCGACCCATCGCGGTGGCCGGGACACATGGCAAAACCACGACGACCTCGATGCTGGCGGTCGCCTTGACCACGCTCGGCCTTGACCCGTCGTACGCCATCGGCGGCGACCTGGACGCCCCCGGCTCCAATGCGCGCCACGGTGCTGGGGAGATCTTCGTGGCAGAGGCGGACGAGAGCGACCGCAGCTTCCACACATACGCGCCCGAGGTGGCGATCGTGCTCAACGTGGAGCTGGATCACCATGCCAACTACGCTTCGATGGACGAGATCTACGAATCCTTCGAGATCTTCGCCGCCCGCATCCTCCCTGGCGGCACGCTCGTCATCTCCGCCGACCACCCCGGTGCCCGCGAACTGACCGCAAGCGTCACCGGCAGGGCGGGCGTCGGCCCGTGGGTGGTCACCTATGGCGAGGCCGCCGACGCCGAGGTGCGCATCCTGCGGATCACCCCGCAGGGCCTGACCAGCGAGGTGACGGTGGCACTCGCGGGCGAGGAGTTGACGTTCGCCGTCTCCGTCCCCGGCCGTCACTATGCGCACAATGCGGTCGCCGCGCTCACCGCGGGCGTCGCCGCAGGCATCCCGGCCCGCGACCTCGCCGCAGCCCTCGGCTCGTACACCGGCGTCAAGCGCCGCCTGCAGCTCAAGGGCACGGCGGCGGGCGTCCAGGTCATCGACTCGTACGCACACCATCCGACCGAGATCGCCGCCGACCTCGAAGCGATCCGCGGCAGCGCGGGCGAGGGGCGTGTACTCGTCGTCTTCCAGCCGCACCTGTTCAGCCGCACTCAGCAGCTGGCCACCGAGATGGGCGAGGCGCTCGCGCTTGCCGACGCCTGCATCGTGCTCGACATCTACCCGGCCCGCGAGGACCCGATCCCCGGCGTGACCAGCGCCCTGATCGTCGACGCGGCGGCCGCGAAGGGTGCCGACGTGACCGCCGAGGACGACAAAAACGCCGTCCCGGAACTGATCGCCGGAATGGCCAAGCCCGGCGATCTCGTTCTCACTATGGGCGCGGGCGACGTCACCGAGCTCGGCCCGCGGATCCTCTCCCGCCTGGAGAGCTGAGGAAGCCGAGGTACCGGCCATGTCCTACGAGGTCGACAAGTCGGAAGAGCAGTGGCGCGAGGAGCTGACGCCCACGGAGTACGCCGTACTGCGGGAGGCCGGCACCGAACCTGCCTTCACTGGGGAGTACACCGACACCACGACCCAAGGTGTCTACTCCTGCCGTGCATGCGGCGCCGAACTTTTCCGCTCCGACACCAAGTTCGCCTCGCACTGCGGCTGGCCGAGCTTCTACGACCCGGCCGACAGCAAAGCCGTCGAACTGCTCGAAGACCGCTCGCACGGGATGGTCCGTACCGAGGTCCGCTGCGCCCACTGCGGCTCTCACCTGGGCCATGTCTTCGAGGGCGAAGGCTACCCAACCCCCACCGACCAGCGTTATTGCATCAATTCGATCTCGCTTACGCTGCGCCCGTCGGACTCCATGTCATAACGCGAAGGGGCCTCCTCGCAGCACTCGGCGTCCCTACGGCGAGGCCCTGCCTCGTGCCCTCAAATGACCGCTGGGCAAAGCCAGCTGATGGCCACATAGAGGCAAATGAGCGGATTGTGAAGAGACCGAAACCAAACTTGACACACCAGCGAAGCATGGCGACCATCTTGTGGTAACTCGATTTAGCCGGTCGAGTTATCCAGTCAGTCAGTCCCCCTGCCGCCTGACGGCGGCGCCTCGCGGCCGTGAAAACCTGCCGGGTGGGGCCGCCCGCAACGCCGTTCTCTTCTTGGCACATCAAGGCCGTGAGTCAGTCTGGCGCCGGGGGCCGAACAGAGGGGCCGCGCACTGTCGCTTCGAGCACGCCGGTTAGATTCTCACTCTTCTCCCTCAACCGGTCCCCCGGGCGGTCTCAACCTATCGCGCACCACAAGACCGAGGGCAGGGAGAGGCGTGCACGCAGCGGAAGAGATCGAACAGGCCGAGGAGATCGTCGAGCGGGTCGCCGCGATCGACATAGCCAAGGCATCGGGCATGGTGTGCACGCGCCTTCCCCACGACGAGAAGCCGGGCAAGCGCGTCCAACGCGTCTGGACCGTCGGCGCGACCACCAACGCCATCTTGGAACTCGCCGACCACCTGCGCTGCCAGGGCGTCACCCGCGTGGTCATGGAGGCCACCGGATCGTACTGGAAGTGCTGGTTCTTCCTCCTGGAAGCGTCCGGGCTGCAGGTGTGGCTGGTCAACGCCCGCGATGTCAAGAACGTCCCAGGCCGCCCCAAGACCGACAAGCTGGATGCGATCTGGCTGGCCAAGCTCACCGAACGCGGCATGCTCCGTGCCTCCTTCGTTCCTCCCAAGCCCATCCGCCAGCTACGCGACCTCACCCGCACCCGCACCGTGCTGACCGAGGAACGCACCCGGCACAAGCAGCGCGTGGAGAAACTCCTCGAAGACGCCCACATCAAACTCTCCACCGTGGCCACCGACATCTTCGGCGTCTCCGGCCGCGCCATGATGGACGCCCTGATCGCCGGCC
>JAFAUH010000012.1 GCA_019243445.1 Streptomycetaceae bacterium
CTGCTGGCCGAAGGGCTGCTGGCCGTACTGCTGCTGGCCGTACCCCTGCTGGCCGAAGGGCTGCTGGCCGTACCCCTGCTGCCCGAACGGCTGCTGGCCGAACTGCTGCTGCCCGAACGGCTGCTGGCCGAACTGCTGCGTGTACACGGACATACCCTCTCCTCGAGGTTGTTGACTGCTGATTGCGACGGAACCCAACGCCCCGCCCAGCGCAGCAAAACACAACGGGGCAAAATGCGCATTTCGGAACTATCGGCCAATCGATGGGCTATGAGGGTGCCGAACAGTCAACTTCCCTCGAACAGTCCAGCGCGATGGCTGCGTGGAGGCTGGCGGCCGACTTGCACGGGGGCGGCACTGGGCCGGAGCCGGCGGGGGATGAGCAGAACGGGAAGCTTGGACCGCCTCCGGTCAAATGCCGTTGTATAGGATTTCGATATGTCGCAGCCAGCCTCGAAAGTCTCACTGACCGGGATCAAGCCGACCGGCGAACCGCACCTCGGCAACCTCGTCGGTGCCATCCGTCCGGCTCTGGACTTGGTGAAGCGGTATGAATCGATCTACTTCATCGCCGATTACCACGCACTGACCAGCATCCGGGATCCGAAGCTGCTACGCCATTACACGCGGTCGGTGGCGGCGACGTGGCTGGCGGCCGGACTCGATCCGGAACAGACGATCATGTATCGGCAGTCCGACATCCCGGAGATCTTTGAGCTGCACTGGGCTTTGTCCTGCGTGACGGCCAAGGGTCTGATGAACCGGGCCCATGCCTACAAGGCCGCCCGGGACCAGAACGCCGCGGCGGGTCGCGAGGACCTCGACGGTGGGATCAATATGGGGCTGTACAACTACCCGGTCCTGATGGCAGTCGACATCCTGATCATGGAGTCCGATGTGGTCCCCGTGGGGAAGGATCAGCTTCAGCACGTCGAGTACGCCGCCGACATCGCGGGCACCTTCAACCACCTCTACGGCGACTCTTACCAGTTCAAGATCCCGCAGGCGGTCATCCCGCAGGAGGACACGGGCCGTACGCTTCCGGGCCTGGACGGCCGGAAGATGAGTAAGTCCTATGACAACACCATCCCGCTGTTTCTTCCCGAAGGGCAGCTCAAGAAGTTCATCCGGCGGATCCCTACCGACAGCACACCGGTCGAGGCTCCCAAGGATCCGGATAGCTCCTCGGTCTTCCAGATTCTGGAGCAGTTCGCCACACCGGACATGATCGCCGATACCCGCAAGCGACTGACCGCGGGAGGCGTCGGTTGGGGTGAGCTGAAAAACCAGCTCTTCGAAGTCCTCAACCACGAGATCGCTCCCATGCGGGAGAAGTACCACGCACTGATGGAACCTGACAGCGAGCTGGAGACAGTGCTCTGCGAAGGAGCGGAGAAAGCCCGGGAGCGTGCACAGTGCGTACTGAGCTCAGTTCGCTCCGCCATCGGCATCGGGCGCTAGCCGATCCCGGACAGGGCCTGGCTCCCCTCCCCTCTGAGACTCCCCTCTGAGACTCTCGACTGAGGTGCCCGGGCAGATAGTTCGGGACAGCAGACAGCAGACAGCAGACAGGCAGCCGACTGTGGCTCAGGCCTTGGCGGCGCCGTCGAGCCGTCCGGCTTTGGCGTCCTCGATGAGCGAGGAGAATTGGTCCGCGCTCATCTGGACGCGTTGGCCGAAGTCATCGGTGAGTACGATCCGGCGGTCGGCCGTGGCCGACGAGTCCACGAAAAGCTGTGGGCAGCCGCAGCTGCACTTGCCGCAGAACGTCGCCACCGGCTCCAGACCTTCGATACCCGACATCTCAACCTTCCGAATAATCAGTGGCCTTGGGTTGGGCCGACTCTCCTAGTGATACCCCATGGAGCCGCCTGAAAGCGTAAGACCGCGAGATATACGGGGCACCGGGGCAGGGGCCGACAGCTCGAAGGTGAGGGAAAACCAGACGAGCAGAAGCACCCCGGAGAGGAGGGCAGGGACGCGCAGGTAGGTGATCTGCGGCAGTTGCGGTACGCGGGTGGCGCGATGCCGTGATCAGTCTGCGGGCTGCTCGCTGGTGCGCAGGTCGGCGGTCCACTTCTCTTCGATACGGCCGAATTTCCATACTGCCAGGGCGATGACCCAGGTAATGAAGAAGAGACCGACGATGACGAAGCCGATGATGTTGAGGTCGAGGCTGCTGACCCAGTCCCAGAAGGCACCATGGAGGTTGAGCTTGTCGGCGAGCAGGCCAAGGAGTTCGACGGTGCCGATGATGAGGGCGACAGCGACGGACAGGCCGGTGATGGCGAGGTTGTAGTAGACCTTGCGGACCGGCTTGGAAAATGCCCAGCCATAGGCGAAGTTCATGAACGAGCCGTCGATGGTGTCGAGCAGTGACATCCCGGCGGCGAAGAGGACCGGCAGGCACAAGATGGCGTACCAGGGCAGCCCGGAGGCGGCGCTGGAGCCGGCGAGGACGAGCAGGGCGATCTCGGTGGCGGTGTCGAAGCCGAGGCCGAACAGGACGCCGACCGGGTACATCTGCGCGGGCTTGTTGATGGACTTCATCACCCGTCCCAGCAGGCGGTTCATGAAGCCGCGGTTGTTGAGCTGCTCCTCCAGTGCCGCTTCGTCGAACTCACCGGAGCGCATCTGGCGGAAGACCTTCCAGATGCCGACGAGGATGACGACGTTGACCGCGGCGATCAGGTACAGGAACGTCCCTGAGACGGTGGTGCCGATCAGGCCGGTGACATTGTGCAGTTGGGAGTTGTCGTCCTCGACCGGCTTGGCCAGGGCCTTGACGCCGAGGGAGAGCAGGAAGGCCAGGCCGAAGACGATGGTGGAGTGGCCGAGGGAAAACCAGAATCCGACCGACAGGGGGCGCTGCCCTTGGTGCATGAGCTTGCGGGTGGTGTTGTCGATCGCGGCGATGTGGTCGGCGTCGAAGGCGTGGCGCATGCCGAGGGTGTAGGCGGTGACTCCGATGCCGATGCCGAAGGATTTGGTGCCCAGGCTGTAGTGCTCCGGGGCGACGATCGCCACCAGCGTGAACCAGCCGATGACATGCAAAGCCAAGATGAACGCCGCCATGCCGGCCAGGCGCGTCCACTCCACGCGGGTCATCGAACCACTGATCCGCCGCCAGCGGGATATGGAAGCTTCTGCTGCGGGGGCAGGGAGGGCGGCCATGGGAGGTTCCCTACATGCTCGGGGACGGCGGGGGCCTAGATGCACGCAGTTCCTAGTTGCAAATTAGTCGCAGCAATGCCGTGTGTCACGAGGTGTCACGAGGCGATACGGGGGGCGTGAGGAGGTGAGGGAGGAGCGCGTAAGCGCGTTTCCATGCCCTTGCCCGCCTGGTCCGGGCGCGCCCTGCAGCCCTACGTTCTGCCGTTCTGCCTTACGAAGGGCCGATCGTGGGGCGAGGCCGGTCAAACCGGCGGATGCCGGGTGCACAGACGATCAGCGACTGGAAGGACCCCTCACGCGAGAGGCGACGAGTCCTGAGAGAAGGCTGACGGACCGGCCCCGCGCCACATCCCCATACTGATGCCCAATATTAGTAATTGCAAGCTATGTGCAATAGTGCCCGATCAGAGCCTGACAAGTGTCTCACCGCAGACTGACAGCTCACCGCAGACCGGCAAGGAGGGCGGCGACGCACCTCCGGGCGGGGGTGGTCATTGACCAGGTTCGTGGATTGTCACTTCACGGATGCCTGGCGCTGGGCGAGGCTGGGCCGTATGACTTTGGACGCCGTATGACTTTGGATGCCGTATGACTTTGAACATAGCGACCATCCGCGCCGCGTATCCCGCCCTGAGCGACGGATTCGCCTACCTCGACGGTGCCGCGGGCACCCAGGTGCCCGCCACCGTCATCGATGCCATCGCGTCCGCCTACGCCGCCGGTATCGGCAACGTGAGTGGCCCGTTTCCCGCCAGCCACCGCTCGGAGGCGATCGTCGACGGGGCCCGGCGAGCCGTTGCCGACCTGGTGGGCGGAGAGCCCGGCGGAGTGGTGCTCGGCCCTAACACCACGACGCTGGTCTATCGATTCGCACAGACGCTCTCCGCGAGTTGGCGCCCGGGCGACGAGGTGGTCGTGTCCAGAATGGATCACGACTCGAACGTACGTCCTTGGGTGCAGGCCGCCGCCCGGGCGGGCGCGGTGGTGCGATGGGCGGAGGTGGACCCGGCCACGGGGGAGTTGCCGGTGGGGCAGTACGACGCGCTGCTGGGCGAGCGCACTCGGCTGGTCGCCGTCACCGCCGCCAGCAATATCCTCGGCACCCGGCCGGACGTGGCCGCGATCACGGGCAAGGCTCGTGCGGTCGGTGCCCTGACCTTCGTGGACGGGGTGCACGCGACCCCGCACGGTCCGGTGGACGTGACAGCTCTGGGCGCCGATTTCTACGCGACCAGCGCCTACAAGTGGTCCGGCCCGCACATCGGTGCCGTGATCGCCGACCCGGCGCTGCTGGAGACGCTCCGGCCGGACAAGCTGCTGCCCTCCCCCGACGGAGTGCCGGGGCGGTTCGAGACCGGCACCGCCCCCTTCGCCGACCTGGCCGGGCTCACGGCCGCCGTTGAGCATCTGGCCGGGCTCTGTGGCCCGGGCGGGGGTTCCCGCCGGGAGCGGCTGCTGGCCTCGATGGCGGCGGTGGAGGCATACGAGCAGGAGCTGTTCGGCGTACTGCTGTGCGGCCTCGACGAGCTGCCGTACATCACGCTGTACGGTAAGCCCGCCCGCCGCACCGCCACCGCCTACTTCCGGGTGGCGGGTCGGACCCCACGCGAGGTCGCCGAACATCTCGCCGGGTGCGGTGTGAATGTATGGCATGGGCACAGTTACGCTTGGGAGTTGACTGGCGCGCTGGGTCTGCGCGACTCGGGCGGGGCGGTACGGGCCGGGCTGGTGCATTACAACGATCGCGCCGATGTCGACCGGCTGCTCGCCGGGATCGCGGAACTCGGCGCTGGGAAGGAAGCATGATGACAGCACCCGTGGCGGTGGTCACCGGGGCGGCTCAGGGCATCGGCCGCCAGGTCGCCGAGGCGCTGGCGGCGCAGGGGTACGCGCTGGTTCTGGCCGACCTCCGGGAGCCGGCCGAGACGCTGGCGGCGGTACTCGGCGGCGCGGGGGCAGTCACGGCGGTCGGCGATGTCTCCGCCGAGGCGGATGTCGCCGCGCTCACCGCACTCGTACAGGAGCACTTCGGCCGGGTGGACGTTTTGGTCAACAACGCGGGCGTTTCTTTGCTCACCCCGGCCGAGGAGACCAGCACCGAGCAGTGGCGCCGGGTACTGGAGGTGAACCTGACCGGGCCGTTCTTGCTGTCGCGGGCACTGGGGCGGCTGATGCTCGAGGCGGGCAGCGGATCCATCGTCAACGTCGCCTCCATCGCCGGTCTGTACGGCATCGCCGACCGCGCCGCGTACAACGCCAGCAAGCACGGCCTGATCGGCCTCACCCGTACCCTCGCCGCCGAGTGGGGCGGGCGCGGGGTGAGGGTCAATGCGGTCTGCCCGGGCTGGGTCAAGACCGAGATGGACGCCGCCGACCAGGCATCCGGCGGCTACAGCGACGCCGACATCACCGACCGGGTCCCGATGGGCCGGTTCGCCGCCCCTGGCGACATCGCCGCCGCTGTCACTTTCCTGGCCGACCCGGCCCGTAGCGGCTTCATCAACGGTGTCGCCCTCCCCGTGGACGGTGGCTGGACCGCCGACGCCAGTTGGACGTCACTGCGGCTACGCAAGCGCTGAGCACTGCCCGCCCGGCACCAAAGGCGCCGGGCGGGCAGTCGCACGGGCAGCCGCACGGGTGGTTGTTCGGCGAGTACGCCATGCGCTGGATCGACGAGTGGGACGCCCCGTATATCCCTTATCTCCCCTTATATCCCCTTTAGAGTGCAGATCTTCCGATGCTGAGCAGGCATTCGTCTGTGTCCGCTGTCCGAGGAGGTCATTTCCGATGAGTCTTCGCACCTGGACCGCCACTTCGCTGGTGGCGGCGCTCGCCCTCGCCGCCGCCCCGACCGGGGCGTATGCCGCGACCATGCCTGTCACCACACACCACTCGGCTTCCGTAGCCCAGGTGCGGGGTTCGGGCCGCGGCGACGACTACGACCCCGGAGGCTACCCCGACTGCCGCTCGCGCATCCGCCACCTCGTCATCGGCAAGGGGCTGAAAGCGGATCTGTTCAACGGCCGCCGCGGTCCGACGGCGGTCATCAGGTCGACCAAGGACAATTCGGTGCAGACCTTCCTGGACGTCGATTGGAACCCACAGACCACCGGCAGCTTCCAGTTGAAGATCCGCGGCTTCTTCAAGATCCACCCGATCCTGGTGGTGAAGGATTTCGGCAAGCACAAGCGGTTCTTCCTCTTCCCGATCCGTCGCTGCCGCACCTTCTCCTTCGGTGACCATCACCACGGCCGCCACCGCCGCCGCTTCGGCGAGTACCCGAGTCGCAGTACGAAAGCCATTGCACAGCCCCGCGCCGCCCACAGCGGAACCTCATCCAAGTCCAAGGACGCATCCCGACGATGACTTCGCCGGCAACCGGCCCGGCAGCCGGCCCGGCAAGCACTCCGCACCAAGCTCGACGAAGTGGCGCCGGGCTTTGGCGCGCGGTGTTGAACCAGCTGCTGGGCCGGCCGGACGCAGCCGGGGCCTGGACCGGTGACGGCCTGGCGCAGGGCCTTCCTCGCGGGCCGTTCGGCAAAGCTGCGCAGGGCGTTCCGCGCGCCGACCGCGGGCCTGGGCGTACCGTTGTCAAGTGAGTGCTCGCGTCCGAGAGTGTCTATGGCCATGACCTCGCAACGGCGACCCAGGAACCGGCCTCAGAGCGATCTGGGGTCCGTAGAGCCAGCCGTAGTGGCGACAGATGGCGCAGGAATCGTCACGGAGTGGAGTCGTGGCGCCGAAGGGCTGCTCGGCTATGCCCCTGCTGATGTAGTGGGCCGGCCGCTGGGATTCCTGCTCACCGGCCGTCTGCCGGACATGGCGCCCCTCAGTGTGCTCGCCGCGGGAGGCGGCTGGAGCGGCCGGCTCTCTTTGCGGCACCTGGACGGGGACGTGGTACCTGTCAGTGCGACGGTCCGCGCGCCGAGTGACGGCGTCCTGGGGGCCTGCTGGCTGCTGGTCAGGACGGAGACAGCGGCTCCAAAGCAACCCAGCGTGGCCGAGCTGATCAAATGGGCTGTGGATCAGGGACCTTTCCCGCTGGCGATACATGGCAGGGATCTGGGCTATGTCTGGGTGAGCGATCGACTCCGGCGCATGTACGGCCTGCCGGGCGACGGGGAGGTGCTTGGGCGGCGTGTGCGGGATTTCGTTCCGGAAATCGGCCAGGTGGAAGACACGATGCGCCGCGTGCTGCGGACCGGGCAGCCATCCTCTTACAATCTTCGGTTCACGCCGCCGGGCGAATCAGACCCTCTCGCCCTGTCCGTGAGCTACCTACCCGTGAGGGACACCGAGGGCCAGGTACAGGCCGTGTGCGCCTACCTCCTCGATACCACCGAGCGGTACTGGGCGCGCAGGTGGCTGGCCATGCTGGGTGAGGCCGATATGCGGGTGGGCACGTCGCTTGACGTGACGCGGACTGCCGCCGAGCTGACCGAGTTGATCGTTCCTCAGTTCGCCGACCTGGCCGTCGTCGACCTGCTGGACTCGGTTCTGCGTGGCGACGAGCCGACGCAGACGCAGTCCCTGCCCCGCAATGCGGTCGCGCTGCGCCGCGTCGCTTACCAGGTCGTTGGCATCGGCGAGCCACAGAGCGCGGTCCCCTTGGGGGAGGCCGTGACCTATCCGGAGCACTCCCCTCCCGCCCGCTGCATCACCACCGGTCGAGGCGTACTGAGCGGCACCGAAGATGAAGATGCCGAATTTCTCCGTTGGGTAAGTGAGTGCCCTCGGCGGACAGCCGGAAGAGACCTGCTCGCACTGGGTTCGGTGATCGCGGTGCCGCTACGCGCTCGCGGCACGATCCTTGGTGTGCTCATCTGTTTGCGAAGGCGGTCGGAGCGCTTTACCGAAAGTGATCGAAAGGTGGCGGAAGAGCTCGCGGCCCGGGCCGCGCTCTCCCTGGACAACGCTCTGCGTTATACCCGTGAGCGCAACACTGCGGTCGCGTTGCAGCGCAGTCTGCTACCCAGCAACCTTCCCGAGCAGGCCGCAGTGGAGGTCGCTACCCAGTACCTGCCCTACCTGCCAACCGACTTCCGGATGGGTGTGGGTGGTGACTGGTTCGACGTGATCCCGCTGTCCGGCTGCCGTGTAGGCCTGGTAGTCGGTGACGTGGTGGGTCACGGCGTACGCGCATCGGCGATCATGGCTCGCCTGCGAGGAGCCGTACGCACGCTGGCCGATGTCGAAATGCCTCCGGACGAGTTGCTCACTCACCTCGACGACATCGTCATGCAACTGTCCACGGAGGCGGATGGCGACGGTGAGGTGGGGGCCACCTGCCTGTACGCGGCGTATGACCCGGTCTCCCAGCGCTGCACCATGGCCGCGGCCGGTCATCCGCCGCCCGTTGTCGTGCTGCCCGACGGCACAGCCCAGATCGTCGAGCTGTCCCCGGGGCCGCCGCTGGGCCTGGGCTGGCTGCCCTTCGAATGCACCGAGGTGGTCCTGCCCGAGTCCAGCATGCTCGTGCTGTTCACGAATGGGCTCATCGAATCCCGGGAGTGTGATGTCGACATCGGCCTGGACAGGCTGTGCCGCTCCTTGATCCTGCCCGTGCGCTCTTTGGAGACGATATGCGATGCGGTGCTCAAGGCGATGCTCTCCGCTCCACCCACCGATGACGTGGCACTGCTGATCGCCCGCACCCACGCCCTCGGGCCCGATGAGGTCCGCACCTGGGATGTGCCCGTGGATCCCGCAACTGTCGCATCCGCCCGCGCCCATGCGGTGGATTGTCTGGCCGCTTGGGGAATTGACGACGATTCCTTCACTTCCGAACTCATCATCAGTGAACTGGTGACCAATGCGATCCGTTACGGCATACCGCCGATCACGCTACGACTGATCCGGGATACCGTCACGAGCACCTTGATCTGCGAGGTGGCCGATTCCAGTAGTACCGCTCCTCATCTGCGTCGCGCCCGCGTCCTCGACGAGGGCGGCCGCGGCCTGATGTTGGTGGCCCAGCTCTCCCGACGGTGGGGGAGCAGACAAACCGCTACGGGCAAAACAATCTGGTCCGAGCAGAGCATCGGGCACAGTGCGCAGCGATGAGTACTTGCTGTTGTGCCTGTGAGCAGGAGTGATGGCCTGGGGAGCAATAGGGAGCGGGCTCCCCTATTGCTCCCCACTGTCGTTACAGCAGGTACGTGGTCTCGTTCCTCGCCAGCAGATAGCCGAGCTGCAGTCGGTTGTGTGCCCCCAACTCCTGTTTTATGGCGGATATATGGGCTTGCAAGGACCGTTCGCTGATCCCGATCCGCCGTGCTATGTGCTTGTCCGAGTAGCCTTCGACCAGCAGTCTGCTGATCGACTCCCGAATGGCCGGAATGACCTCGTCAGCCGCTTTGGCGGCATGCACCGGCACGAAAGGGAATGGGCGGGCACGGTCCCAGGCGCGCTCGAAGGTATCCCGTAAGAACCTTATGACGGCGGAGTTCGTTATCGCGACGGCGCTGGTGCGGGCCTCGTTCGCCGGTATGAAGGCTACGGAATCATCGATAATGATGAGCCGGTCGAAGAATTCCTCGAGGGTCCGCACCTTCACCCCGTATTCGGTGACCAACCTGACGTATTCCTTCGTCGCCTCGTCGAAGCGTGTGGTGTGTTGGTAGAGAGTGCGCATGGCAACGTTGGCCGTGATGTATGGGCGCACGGATTCCAGTGCGTCCTTCAGGACGGGTTTCGGCCGCGGGCCGTCGGGTTGAGCGGTCAAGATCTCCCGCCGAGCGCCGGCCAGGGCCTTGTCGATGGCGGCGGTGATGTCGTCCAGGCCGTTGATGTGCCGGATGTCGGGGTCGGTCGTTGCCAGTTCACTGGGTTGCTCCGCGTGCTTGGCCTGCCGTGCCGTGAGCCGGGCGAGCTCACCGAAGTGTTCCGCCATCCATCGGAAGAAGTCCTCCGGTTCCATCGACAGACTCGGTGGTGTCGTGATGTCGCAATCCTGGCCGTCCCTCTTGCGGATTGACATGACCACATCCCCCATGGATTCGTCCGATATTTCCTTTTTGTGGCTGAAAAGACCCCGCAGCTTGCCGCACTGCGCAAACCCGAACCATCTTAGGACTTTCTTGTTCAAGTTGGGCTGAGAGAGGCTGGCATGCGCCGGAAGAGCCCGGTGAAAGCCCGACTGACGGGCAGGCGAGGCGTCATTGCCCAGAAGTTCCTGTGTCATTCACGTGCCCATCGCAAGAAAGGTGCGAGTAAAATGGCGGAAAACATTCCCTTCCCTCGCCGTTCCTCGGTATCCCGGTTTCGCGTGCATCCCGCCGTTACCGCCCTGGTGACAGGGCTGGAATGGGATGCTGCCGGTGTTGCCCACTTCTTCCAGCCCGCTCCACTCTCCTCCGGTGCGATCCGCTTATCGGATGTCGGCTGGAATGGTTCCAAGCCGGGGGCGGCGGTCTGACCACGGCAGCTGGGCGAGAAGAGAAGAGTGGTTGGTTCCCGTGGTTGATTCCCGATGGTTCGTCTCCGCCAACGCCGACGGCTTGGAACGTGCCGTGCGCATCTACTGCTTCCCGCACGCGGGCGGCAACCCCCGCTCCTTCCTGAGCTGGCAGCGGGACATGGGTGAGGACGCGGACATCACCGTCGTCTGCCCTCCGGGGCGACTGCACCGCTTCCGTGAGCCGGCGCTCACCGAGGTGGTCGAACTCGCCAACGGCGCGGTGGAGGCCATCGCAGCCACTGCCGACCGCCCGTTCCTGCTCTTCGGGCACAGCTTCGGAGCCGTAGTGGCCTTCGAGGCCGCCCGGCGGCTGCGCGACATGCCTGCCCTGCGGGGCCTCATTGCCTCCGGCTGTTCCGCTCCTGCCCTGCTGCCGACCCGCCGCGTGGTGGAGACAGCCCGGCTGGAAGGCAGGGAGTTCACCGAGGCCGTCGGGTTCTTCGGCGGAGTGCCGCCGGAGGTCCTCGCCGACGAGGCACTTCAAGAGTTGCTGCTCCCCAACCTGCGGTCGGACCTCCGCATGGTCGCCCGGTACCAGTACCGCCCCGCTGCTCCCCTGCCCGTACCCATCACCTTGATCAATGGCGCCGACGACCCCCATGTCAAGGAGGTGAGTGTTGAGCCCTGGGCCCGTGAGTGCGTCGAGGAACCGGTCCAACACTGGCCTGCAGGCGGTCACTTCTACTTCGACGGTCACCCGGAGGCCGTCACCGATGTACTTCGGCCACTCGTCCGCGCGGCACGTGGAGTGATCTCCAACATGGGTGACCACCCTGTGGGTGACCACGTTGAATTGATCTGAGCCACGTCCTGTACGCCACGAGTACCGCAGAGGGGCAACTATGAGCCGCACCCACCACGACCAGCACCGCAAGGCCCTCGTCTTTCGCGACCTCCACACCGGCGCCGAACCCTTCGTCGTACCCAATCCGTGGGACGCGGGAACCGCACGCATCCTCGCCGACCTGGGCTTTGCCGCCCTCGCCACCACGGGTGCCGGACTTGCCCACAGCCTCGGCCGCCCGGACGGTGCCAACCGCCTCACCCGGGAAGAGATCCTGGGCAACGCGCAGTCGATCGTCACCGCGACTCATCTGCCGGTCACGGCCGACCTCGAGAGCGGCTTCGGCGACACCCCGGAGGAGATCGCCGAGACCATCCGGCTCGCCGCGCACGCAGGTCTGGTCGGCGGGTCGGTGGAGGACTCCACCGGCCGGGCGGACGACCCGGTACGCCCCTTGGAGGAGGCGGTGGAACGAGTGGCGGCAGCCGTCGCCGCCGCCAGGGAGCTGGATTTCCCCTTCACCGTCACCGCCCGCGCGGAGAACTTCTTCCAGGGCCGGCCCGACCTGGACGACACCATCCGCCGACTCCAGGCGTACCAGGAGGCAGGTGCCGATGTGTTGTACGCGCCGGCGCTGCCGGACGCCGACGCCATCCGCGCCGTTTGCTCTGCGGTCGACCGCCCCGTCAACGTCCTCATGGGCGGCCCGCTGCCACTGTCCGTCACCGATCTGGCCAAGCTGGGCGTACGGCGGATCAGTGTCGGCTCGGCTATGTCCCGAGCTGCGTTCGGGGCGCTCTACCGCGCCGCCCGCGAGATCCGCGATCACGGCACCTTCACCTTCGGCGCGGACGCCCTGCCCTACGCCGAGGTCAACGCCATGCTGGCGTCGGCCGGGCCCGATGCCCCGGAGAGTGAACCCACACCGTGAACACCATCCAGGCACCGCCGCCTTCGACGCCTGCGGTCCATTTATCCGGAGCTGCCTACGTTCTCGGCGAGCACGAGACCGACCACACCACCGTTGAGAACCTCCAAGAACGCGCTAGCAGCTTCGGTATGCCGCCCAAAGCGGCGCTGTGGGGCTGGGGCAGCGTCCGCCGCACCGCAAAGAGCCTGGAGACCCTGGCCGTGCACAGCGGTCTGAAGACGCTGCGCGCCGCCGGAGTGGACCCCGCGTCCGTGGACGGACTGATCTTGTGCTCGACCCGCTTCCCGGGCGGCCCCGTCACCCACGGTACGTTCGTCGAGCGGGTCATCACCGGCATCGACGTCGGCAACGCCGCCTTCACCGGCATCACCCTCAACCGGTGCACCAACCTCCTGGTCGGTCTTCGCATGGCGAAGGCACTGGTCGCCGCCGGGCACCACCACAGGGTGCTGGTCATCACCACCGACCGGGTCACCGACGAATCGGTCCGCATGGAGAGCTTCGCCCTGTTCAGTGATGGCGCGGCCAGCTGCCTGGTCAGCGACGAGCCGCTGGGACCGGAGACGTACGAGATCGTCGCCGGCGCCTCGGCGCAGGACGCCGGTGCGCTGGAGTGGTCCAACGAGATCAGCTCGGATCTGGCCCGCAGAGTCAACGAGCTGATCCTCGACGCCGCCGGGATGAAGACCGGTGACATTGACGGTGTCCTCCACGCCAACTTGTTCCGGCCGATCGTGGTGCTGAAGGAGCGCCAAGCCGGTTTCGCCCAAGAGCAGCTGTTTCTCGGCAACATCACCCGGATCGGCCACTGCTTCGCCGCCGACCCGTTGATCAACCTGGTCGATCGGGCCGCTGCCAGCGGGACACGAGCCGACGGCCACTACCTGTTGGTGTCGAGTGTGCCCGGCGTACGGATCGGGGTCCTCCTGCGCAAACTGCCTCCGCTGCCCGCTGACGCGTCGGCTGCCGACTTCGGGAGCTCCTCTTGAACGCCCAATCCTCAGCCTTGCTCCGCGATGTGACCACCTCTTTGCCGCGCAACCCGTTCCTGGCCGGTCGCGCGGCCGATCAGGAAGCCAATGCGGTGCTTGCCGCCGCACCTGCCGAGCTCTTCCGCAGGCTGCTCGCCGACCAGGAGAGCGAGGTCGGCTTACTGGTCGCCCGGCGTGTCCTCGCCGGGTTCCTGACGGGGGAGTACGAGGCAACCGGCCCGGACGACCTGCTGGACGCCGACGCCATCGCCGACTACGTCCTCGGTGCGCGCGCCGGTGTGGAGCGCACCTTCGCCGGGCTGTGGGACCGTGACGCAAAGATTCGGGACGCGGTGCTGCGCCAGCGCGCCCCTCTGGCGCTGCTCGGCGCCTGCTGGCTGGACACCGTCTCGCAGGCCGCCACCCAGCCCGCCGTGATCGTCAACCGACTGTTCGGGCAGTACTTCCTGCTGCAGGGCGAGGGCACTGCGGCCCGGGGTGTTGCCGAGCGTCGGCGGCGGGCGCTGGTAGGGCAAGGCGTCCACCTCCCGCAGATCGCCGCTGCCGACTTCCTGAAGCAGGCTGGAGCCCGTCCGCTGACCGCGCTGCACGGCGCCTTCCACCTCGCGCTCTCCCGGCTCCCGGCCGCTTTCCTGCCGGAGGTGGTTGGCGTCCATTACGCCGTCCATGCCCTGGGGGTGGACGATCTCCTGCTGGGCACCGATCCGCTGCTGCCCGAGGAGCAGGTCCGGCCCGTTCTGGCGGAGTACCTGAAGCTCACTGCGCAGGCACCTTCCGGCGCTGAGGACCGACGTCGGCTGCTCGCTGCGGTCCGCCTGGTAGTGCGGCTGGAGCAGGAGCACGCGGCGCTGCTCACCGAGCTTGCCGAGTGGTATGCCGGGCTGTCCCTGGACGCGAAGGTCGCGGCGATCGTGGCCCGGCACGCGCCGCTCGCGGGCCGACAGCACCGCAGCGTACGAATGGGCGACCGGCGCCTGTCGGAATGGCTGGACGACGAGAAGCTGGACGTGGCAGCCTTTGTCGCGGAGTTCCGCAATTCCCGTCAGATGCGGCCCTCCCAGGACGGCAGCTGCCGATTCCTCAAGGCCATCAAGTTCGGCGGGCCGATGTTCGGCATCTTCGACGAGTCCGAGGCCGCGACGTTCACGGCCTGGGCCGAGGCCATCGCGGCGGGCGAGCCGGCCGACCTGGACTTCCGGCTGAACACCGCCGGCGACCAGGCGGCCGACCGGTGGGCGGATGTCCTCGCCCGTACCGAGCCCGCCGACATGGTGATTGCGGAGGAGGCGGACAGCACACTGGATGACCGGCAGTTCTTCTACCGCCTGGTGAATTTCGAGTGCTTCCCGCACATCCTCCCGATGGCCCGCGAGCGGGCGGAGGCCGGGCTGGCCGAGGCCGAGCTGCTGTTCACCCACGGCGCCGGCGGACGGCTGACCAACGCCGAGTACTTCGACTACACCCCGGACGCACTGATGAAGCGCGTCGAGGAAATCTACTGGGACAAGCTGGTCAACCCGTACCGACCGCTCATCGAGATCCCCGACCGCGACGAGGTGATCTTCGGTCAGACGACCTTCGCCCTCGGCAGCCTCATCGACGGGAGTTGGGCGCACCGGATCTCCAACCTGGGGCGTCAGCACCGGCGCAGCGACAGCATGCTGTTCGCCATCTATGCCGACGAGATGGGCCGTGGCGACGTCGCCAAGAACCACATCACGCTCATCAACCAGGTGCTGGCCAGTATGGACATCCGCCTGCCGCACATCCGCGACAAGGAGTTCATGGACCAGGACGACCTGCCCGATGAGCTGTACGGTTTCTCCATCCACCAGGTCTGCTTGTCGCTGTTCCCGGACACGCTGTACAACGAGATCCTGGGCTACAACCTAGGCATCGAGATGTTCGGCCTCGGTGAGATGCGGCTGCACGAGATCCAAAAGCTGCGCTGTCACAACCTCGACATCTCGTACGAACAGGCCCACCTGTCGATCGACAACTTCTCGGCGGGCCATGCCCGTCAGTCGGTGGACATCATCGTCGCCTACCTCGACGACGTGTGGCGCAACTCCGGAGACGATGCAGTGCAACACGCATGGCGCCGTATCTGGCGCGGCTACGCCTCGTTCGCTTACTTCGTCGAGCACGCCCTGGTCAAGCGGGTGCGGGCGGAACTGGAGGAACTCTCTGACGCCGTCGACCTGGTCATCTGAACCGGCCGGGCCATCGCACAGCGCCGCCCTTCCCCTCACCACGGAGTTCCGCAGTGGACACGACCACCAGCTTCGACCCCGAGGTTCTCGGGCTTCCCTTCTACGACGACGGTCACCGCCGCCTCGCGCACCGGATCGGCACATGGTGCGAGAGCCAGAGCGAGTTCTGGCAGAACATCCGCGGCGTCGACCCGGACGAGGCCGGGCGCCGCCTGGTAAGGCTGCTCGGTACGGCCGGCTGGCTGGCCTGGCTCGATCCCGCCGCTGGGCCGCACGACCTGCCCGGGGACCAGCGTGCCCTCTGCCTTGTGCGTGAAGCCCTGGCCTATGCCGAGGACTTGGCGGACTTCGCCTTCTCCATCCAGGCCTTGGCCGCCACGCCGATCATCCGATTCGGCGACGAGCAGCAGAAGAAGCGTTACCTGCCGGGCCTGGCCGACGGTTCGCTCATCGGGGCCTTCGCCGTCTCGGAGAAAGAAGCCGGCTCGGACGTCGCGGCGGTCGGGCTCGGCGCCGAGCGCTCCGGGGACGGCTATGTTCTCAACGGCCGGAAGGCGTGGATCGCGAACGGCACCATCGCTGATGTGTACGTAGTCATCGCCCGTACCGGGGAAGGCCCGGGCCCACTGGGGCTGACGGCCTTTTTGGTGCCTGCCGACACCCCCGGCGTGCTGGTGGACGAACGGCTTGAGGCCATCGCGCCGCGCTCCTTCGCCCACCTGTCCTTCGAGGACTGCCGGGTGTCGGCTGAGGCCGTGCTGGGGAGACAAGGCAAGGGGTTCGTGGTCGCCATGGACCTGCTTGGACGATTCCGCATGACGGTGGGCGCGGCCGCGAACGGCTTCGCCCGCAAGGCTGCTGATGCGGCGCTGGCGCACACCAAGAACCGGGATGCCTATGGCGGCACGCTGTTCGACCTTCAGCTGGTGAAGGCATCATTGGCCGATATGGAGGTCCAACTCAACGCTGCCGCACTGCTGGTGGCACGCGCGGCATGGGAGTGCGACCAGGGTCATCGCGGTTTCACCCGGCACTCC
>JAFAUH010000018.1 GCA_019243445.1 Streptomycetaceae bacterium
ACATCCACGAGGCCAGAGTGATCTCCATCACAAGAAGATCCGTCCAATGCAACACTCCAGACGATCTACGTCGCGAATCCCGGCCTTCGTCCCGGCCCAGCTCAATCGCAACATCCGTCCACCGCACACGGCCTCTGCGGACACAAGTCATGCCTTCGCCACCAGGCTGATCAACCGCGACGTCCCGCAGGAGGTCGTCCGTGTCCTCCTCGACCACGACTCCCACCAGATGACAGCCCACTACGCGCGGATCACAGACCAGACCGTCCGCCGCCGCTGGGAAGCCGCAACCAAGGTCAACATCCGGGGCGAGCGCGTCACCCTCGACCCCGAGGGGCCGCTGGCCCAAGCCGAGTGGGCCAAGACCCGCTACGGCCTCGCCACCCAGACCCTCCCCAACGGCTACTGCGGACTGCCTGTTCAGAAGAGCTGCCCGCACGCCAACGCCTGCCTGACCTGCCCGGTCTTCCTCACCGGCCCGGAGTTCCTGCCCGAGCTCAAGGCCCAGCACCGGAGGACGCTGACGCTCATCGACAACGCGAAGGGCTGCGGACATCAGCGGGTGGCCGAGATGAACGAGCAGGTCGTGGCCAACCTCGACCGAATGATCACCGAACTCGAAGCCGACGGGCCGCAGGAGGCCGCCGATGCGGGCTGACAACTCACCTCACATCATCGCCGCCGCCCGTGAGCGGGCCGCGGCAACGAGGGAACAGGCCATCGCCGCTCTGCGGCGCATGGACGCCGCCGGACAGCCTGTCTCGTTCGACGCCGTCGCCCGCGAGGCCGGCGTCTCGCGGTCCTGGCTCTACACCCAGCCCGACCTGCGGGCCGAGATCGACCGCCTGCGCGAGCGACACGGCCCAGCGTCATCCGCACCACAAGTCCCCGACCAGCAGCGCGCGTCAGACGCCTCCCTGCTGCGGCGGCTGGAGGCCGCGACGGCCCGAAACCGGCAGCTGGAGGCACAGGTGCGCGAACTGAGAGACCAGCTCGCCCGCGTGCTCGGACAGCAGCGGGCCGCCTCCATCACCTCTTCGGGTGAAACCAGCAGTCCCCGCCAGCGACCGACGAAGACCATCGGACTCTGCTGACCCGGTTCGTCACCGACACCAGCCAACACGCAACGACCCAGGTCAGAGCCACGTCCAGTTCTGCGGCTGAAGATAAGGTTCGCGTTGCTGCTGAAGTTCTTTGAGCTGGAGGGCCGGTTTCCTGATCTGCTGGAGGTAGTCCCGCAGGCCGCGGTGGAGTACGTCGCCGGGCTGGTGAAGGTGCCGGCTTGCGAGTTCGGGAAGTACGACGTGACCAGCCGTTCGGCGAAGGGCCACCGTGCGCAGATCCGCGAGGCTCTGGGCTTCCGGCCCTCTGCGCGGGCGGATGAGGAAGAGCTGATCGCGTGGCTGGCCGCGGAGGTGTGCCCGGTCGAGTTGGTGGAGGACCGGCAGCGGGAGGCGCTGCTGGTGGAGTGCCGGGCGAGGAAGATCGAGCCGCCGGGTCGGATCGACCGTATCGTGACCTCGGCCCGGAGCCGGTGGGAGAAGGCGTTCTGCTCGCGGACTATCGAGCGTCTGGGCGATGTGGGGGTGGCCCGGCTGCTGGCGCTTGTGGCCGAGGGCAGTGAGGATGGCGCCTCGCTGCTGGCCTCGCTCAAGTGTGACCCGGGCGCGGTCGGTCTGGAATCGCTGCTGACGGAGATCACCAAGCTGAATGACGTGCGCGAGCTTGGTCTGCCGGAGGGGCTGTTCGAGGACTGCTCGGAGAAGCTGCTGGCCGTGTGGCGAGCGCGGGCGATCAAGATGTACCCCTCGGACTTCCGCGACACTGCCGAGGATGTGAGGATCACGCTGCTCGCCGCGTTGTGCTCCTCCCGGCAGGCGGAGATCACCGACGCCCTGGTGGACTTGCTGATCGCGCTGGTGCAGAAGATCAACGCGCGTGCCGAGCGGCGGGTGGAGAAGCAGCTCACCGCGGAGTTGAAGAAGGTCCGCGGCAAAGAGGGCATCTTGTTCAAGCTTGCTGATGCGGCGATCGGCAAGCCGGACGAGATCGTTCGGCAGGCTCTCTATCCGGTCGTGGGGGAGAAGACTCTGCGGGAGCTGGTGGCCGAGGCGAAGGCGAACGAGAAGGTCTTCAAGGCCAAGGTCCGCACCATGCTCCGCTCGTCCTACAGCAGCTACTACCGGCAGATGCTGCCGCCGCTGATCAAGACCTTGGGCTTCAAGTGCAACAACACCGCCTACCGGCCAGTGATGGACGCGCTCGCGCTGCTGGAGAAGTACGCGAAGGTCGACGGCAAGACCCGTTTCTACGATGCGGCCGACGAGGTGCCGATGGACGGAGTGTTTTCTTCGGGGTGGATGGGCGCCACGGTTTCGGTGGGATCGGGCACCAGTGGATTTTCGGTGGGTTTGGGCGCCACCGAGCGTGACGGTGTGTGACATGCCGCGTGCGGAGTAATCGAGGGCTGTGGGCTGTTTGGCCCCCATGCTGTGCCTGTTGATCACGGTCCAGGTCAGGGAGACCGCTGGTGCACAGGTCGCGTGAGTGGCTGTTCGAGAGGATCCGGCAGGCCCATCGGGAGCAGAGGCTGTCGGGGGGGAGTTGGCGGCCCGGTTCAAGGTGTCGCGGCGGACGGTACGGCAGGCGATCGAGTCACCGGTGCCACCGAAGCGGAAGTCGCCGCCGCGGCGGCCGAGCGTGCTGGAGCCGGTGAAGGGCTTCATCGATGCGATGCTGCGCGAGGATCTGGACGCGCCGGCGAAGCAGCGGCACACGGTCGTGCGGATCATGGAGCGCCTTGCCGCGGAGCACGACTTCGAGCTGGCCGGTCACACCACGGTGTGGGAGTACGTGAGCAAGCGCCGGCCGCAGATCAAGGCGGAGGCTTTGCAGGGGCGGCGGCATCTGGAGGGGACGGTGCCGCAGGCGAAGCGGCCGGGCGAGGAGGCAGAGGTCGACTTCGCGGACTTCTGGCTGGACCTGGCCGGGCAGCGCCGCAAGTGCGTGCTGTTCACCCTGCGTCTTTCCTACAGCGGCAAGGCCGTCCACCGCGCGTATGCGACCGCGTCGCAGGAGGCATTTCTGGAAGGGCACCTGGAGGCGTTCACGGTGCTGGGCGGGGTGCCGTCGGTGCACATCCGCTACGACAACCTCAAACCCGCGGTCAAACAGGTGTTGTTCGGGCGCTCACGGCTGGAGTCGTCGCGGTGGGCGTCGTTCAAGTCGTGGTACCAGTTCTCCGCGTTCTACTGCGCCCCTGGGGAAGACGGCGCCCATGAGAAGGGCGGTGTGGAACACGAGGGCGGCTGGTTCCGCAGGAAGCACCTGGTCCCGCCGCCTGCGGTGGAGTCGCTGACGGCCCCAAAGCGGACCAGGCCGAGGGCACCACGGACCAGGAGAGCGGCGGGGCCCAGGTGATCTCCTTGCACGCGCGCCGCCTGCCGCCGGACATGCGCCCCTCGCTGCCCGACATGAGCAAGTACGACCGGCTCCTCGCGCCGGTCGCCACCCGCCCGAGCAGCACCACCCAGAAAGGCCACGGGGCATGACCCGCACCCGCACGATCACCGTCACCGACCAGGACCAGGACCAGGACCAGGACCGGGTTAGGGGTCCCGCCGGTATCGCTCCAGGATTGAACGCTAACGACTTGGTGCGCGATAGCTGATACCCCGGTGTGAGCACGCGAACGGCCGTGCGGGACGATCTTGGTTGTGACATCAGGATGGGCCCGCACGGCCTTGAGCCATCGTATCTGTACCGGGATCCCGCGCCGCCGTCTGGGCAAGCTGATCGCCGAGTTGGCCCAGCCGTGGACAGCCAGACAGGAGTCCCGGCTGCGCGAACGCCGGGGCCATGACCGGCAGCGCGCCGCCGGGGCAGGACCGGATCACGAACTGGTCTTCACCGACCGGGTCATCGCCACCCTGGTCATCCTGCGCTTCCAACTCCCGCACGCCGCCCTCGCCCTGTTCTACGGGGTCGACCGCTCCACCATCACCCGAGCCGTCCACGAGGTACGCCCCCTGCTCGCTGCCCGTGGCTTCGCCGTCCCCGGTAGCCCCGACCTGCGGCTTCGTACCCTGGCCGACGTCTTCGCCTACGCCGCCTCCCAAGGAGTGGAACTACGGATCGACGGCACTGAAGTCCAGGTCCGCCGCCCTCGGGCGAACAAGCCCGGCCGCCGGGCGTTCGTCTCCGGCAAGAAGAAGCAGAACACCAAGAAGACCACCGTCATCAGCGACGAGAAGGGTCGCACGCTGTGGACCGGGGCCATCCGGCCCGGCCGCATGCACGACCAGACCGCGCTGAAGACCGACGGCATCTGCGACCTGTTCGAGCGGTTCCCCGAGGTGAAGGCCAAGGTGGATGCCGGATATCGGGGACTGGCCAAACAGTTCCCCAACCAGGTCGAAGCCCCGCCGCTGAAGCCGAAGAAAGACGCCCCGCCCGAGGACGTGGTTGTCTGGGAGGCCGCTCGCAAGAAGCAGTCCTCCGAGCGGATTCCAGTCGAGCACGCCAACGCCGAGCACAAGCAGTGGCGGCCTCTCCAGCGCTGGATCGGACGCCGCGAGTACTACGACGAGACCCACCTGGCCATCGCCGGCCTGGTCTCCGACCGCACCGCCGAGCGGTGATCACCCACCAGCCAACCCGCCAGGCCAACACGCCCCACTGTCAATCGCGCACAACGTCGT
>JAFAUH010000311.1 GCA_019243445.1 Streptomycetaceae bacterium
GGCGGCCAGGCTCCGTGATGCACCACAAGCGTCGGGGACGATCGCCGAGCAGGACACCGAGGTCCGTATTGCGTACCTCCGCCAACCCTCCAGATCGTAGATACGCCAGTAGTTTGTACGCAGCGCTCCGCGAGTCCAATCCCGACAAAGGACCGAAAGCCTCTGCCGGCACCATTGGACACGCATCAAGCACCGCCAGGCCCCGAATGGCACGCGAGCTCAGCCGGCATATTGTGGAGTTCTCAACAATCGATTCATTCGGGCGCATCAGACGATTCCGGAGAGACACCTTCGTGATGCTTGCGGTCGGATGCATCGTTCTTAGCTCGCCTGCTGCGTCCCTTGCCTTCCCCGTACGTCTGCATGCGCCGAGGTACGTGCGCCCCAAGAACTGCGCGCGCCTCTGACACGCGGCCCGTCCCGTCAGGATCGCTCTTGCTGGACACCGGGTACGCCTCGCTTTCGCGAGCTTCAGCAAGCGGACCCCTGACGCGCTCTGCAGCCGCCTGCAGATCCAGCTCGACGTCAATGACCTCACGGCCATAGGACCGTGCGGATTGCTCGGCCAGTTGTGCCGCAAGCGTGTCGTCGCCTGCAGGTGGAGCATCCAGCCGGATGGTGAATGCCGGAAGCCTCTCGCCAGTTCGAACATCGGTGACGCGCGCATAGCACTGGTACTGGCCTAACTCCAGCAGGTCCTGCTTGTCGAGTCCGCCACCCAACTCTTCCGCGAGATAATCGGCATCTTCGGCGCTGGTGTGGAAGGCGAACAATCCATCGAGATTCGAAAACACAGCCGCGCGCAGGTCGCGCGTGCGATCCCCCTCCGTCATTCGATCCAGGCGAGCCAGCGTTTGTGTGGCCAGGATCATGTTGGCGCCGTACTTCGCCAGTTCGCCAAAGACCTGCTCATAGTCAGCGCCAGGAATCGTGTGGAACTCGTCTACGGCGATTGTCACGCTGCGGCGCCGGTCCGGTGGTAAGGTCGACTGTGATGAGACGGCTCTCGCCGCCAGGTTGAGCAATGTCCCGCCGATAAGTGCGGCCGTGTCCTCAATGACTTCGAACGATCGCAGGTTGATGATCACGATCTTGTCGCCAGCGATGAGTTCCCGGAAATCGATCGTCGATCGCGGCTGCCCTACGATCGCACGCGCCACCTTGCTCCCGGCGTATTTGTGCACCTTGGTCTGGACTGGATTGATGATCTCCTGGCGGTGCCGCAATTCCAGTGGATCGAAGTAACTGCTAAACCAGTGCTTGATGGTGCTGTCGGAGGTGCGTTTGAGCACATAATTCCGAAATCGGGGGATGCCCAAGAGGTCCGGAACCTCCAGGATCGTATGTTGTAGGTTTCGTCCTGCGATGGGGTCCACCTGGCAGATCGCTTCATTCGCCTCGAACAGAGCCATGAGCGCGAACCGAAACGCGTCTTCCATGCGCGGGCCCCAGAACGCGTCGAATTCGCGCTTGAACACGCGGAGTGCGTTGCCTACTGCCTGGTCGCGACTCCAGCCCAGACCCACGTCGAGCAAGTTGATGCCAAAAGGGCGCCTGTTGTTGCCAAGGTCGAGGTACGCCACCTCCCCCTGTCGCTCGCGTGGCACCAGGCCGAGAGCGGACACCGCCAGATCGCTGTGCGGGTCCACCAGGATGAGACAGCGCTTCGTTTTCCCTGCAACCCGCCCGCCCTGACCCATCGTGCCGGCCAGCATCAGGTGATGCACGAACTGCAGCATCAGCGACGATTTGCCACGACGAGTTTTGGCGATCGCGAGCAGATGGCGCCGCAGCAGGTCTGGCGGCACCACCACCTTGACGCTGTGCCCCTGGTGGTCCGATGTGCCGATCCTGCACCCTTGCCGGTGGAGGGAAAGCCGACGGTGGCCGGCAGTGGAAGGCGTCGGCGCGCAGTCGTGCGTTCGACGAACGGAACATCGTCGGCGGCCTGGGGAAGGTGCCACAGACCCGCCAGCTCTCGCACATTCAGCAGCGCAGGTCTGCCCAATGCGTGAAGCATCCGCAGATCCGGAGCCGGAGACCGG
>JAFAUH010000179.1 GCA_019243445.1 Streptomycetaceae bacterium
GCCGTCCAACTCCTTACGGAATGCGGACACCCGGCGGAGGGAGATCGTCTCCGGGACCCTCAGCTGCCACCGTGGTAGGCGTGGGATTCCCCTTCGTACGCACCGCAGCCCTGCTCGCCGCCCTCACTGCCGTCGTCTCCGCGACCGTCCGGGCCGGGGGAGACCTTGGGCACCCGGCGGCCCTGCTCTCCTGGTACGCCGCCTCCTGGGCGCTGTTCGCCGCGGCTGTGTGGTCGGCGCGACGACTCCCGGTGCGCACCGCCGCCGCGCTGGTGCTCCTCGGATCGGTGGCACTGGCTACTGCCGCGTTGGTGGCGCCGCCGCGCACCAGCGATGACATGTACCGCTACGTGTGGGACGGGCGGGTGCAGGCCGCGGGCGTCTCCCCGTACGCCTACTCGCCAGATGCGCCGCAGCTGGCCCGGCTGCGCGACCCCTGGCTCTTCCCGGCCCACGGTGGCTGCCGGGCATGGGACTTGCACGCCGCCGCCGGGATGTGCACGCACATCAACAGGCCGGCCGTACACACGATCTACCCGCCCGTCGCCGAGGGCTGGTTCCTCCTCGTCCACGCGCTTTCCCCGGACGGTGCGCATCACAAACCGTTCCAGCTCGCGGGCGCGGTCCTCGCCGTCGCCACCACGGTAACGCTGCTGTGGATACTGCGTCGCCGGCGCGGCGAACCGTACCAGGTGTGGCGGGCGGCGCTGTGGGGGTGGTGTCCGGCGGTGCCGTTCGCGGCGGTCAATGACGCCCACGTGGACACCCTTGGAGCTTTGCTCACCGTGGTTGCGCTCGGTGCCGCCACGGGAGCGCGCCGCGGAGCGCTCCTCGGCGCGGCGATCGCCGTCAAACTCCTACCCGCGCTCGCCCTGCCCGGCGCGCTGTCCGGCGTTCTCGCACCGGACCGCCGCCCGTACGACCGGGTGCGCGAGAGCGCCCGCATCCTGCTCCCCGCCCTCCTCGTGATCGCCCTCGCCTACCTGCCGTACCTCCTCGCCTCCGGCGCCTCCGTCATCGGCTATCTCCCCGGCTATCTGAAGGAGGAGGGGTACGACACCGGCGACGTGGGCCGTTTCGCGCTGCTGCGGCTCGTCCTGCCCGCCGCGTGGGCCGGCCCTGCTGCCGCGGTGCTGACCGCGCTGTGCGGACTGTACGTCCTGCGCCGGGGCGACCCCGGCCGGCCCTGGCACGGGGCGCTGCTCGTCACGGGCACGGCGCTGCTGCTCACCTCGCCCGCCTACTACTGGTACGCGCTGCTCGTCGTGGCGCTGGTCGCCCTGGACGGCCGTTGGGAGTGGCTCTCCGTCCCCGCCGCCGGCACGGTGCTGTACATCGGCGACGCGCTGCATTGGGGCAACTTCGTCGTCCAGGCCACGGTCTTCGGACTTGCCGCCGCGATGGTACTCGCCGGAGTGCTCATCCGCGCCCGCATGCCGGGCAGACAACCGCCCCTACCGGACACCACTCCCTGATGTCTTCACTGCCTTCTGCGGTCTTCTGCAGTCTTCTGCGGTGGTGGGTCTGCGCTTGGGCAAGCGGTCGCACGTGGCGGTGGCTCCCTTATGGGGTGCGGGTCCTTCACAGGGACCTGTTGAAGTAGATGGTCGAGCCCTGGTTCTTCTTGGGTAGGAATGATCTCCTCTGGCTCGCTTCGGGAGGTGATCGCGGTGGCGGGTTTGCTGGAGCGGCTTGAGCAGCGGGAGGAGGCCGCTCGGCGGCGCGTGGAGAAGCTGCGCGAGCAGGCTGCCCGCATCGCCGAACAGCTGGCCGATGCCGAGGATGCGCTGAACCGGCTGGTCATCACCCGTGCGACCGTTGACGAGGTGCTCGCCGAGCCGGAGCGGGAGCCGGCCCACCGGCGCACCTGGGTGGTGCTCGTCGACTGCGACAACCACCAGATCGAGCTGATACAGGCCGAAGCCAGGCGGCGTGGAGTGCCCATCCATCTGGTGGTCGACTTCGTGCATGTCGCGGAGTATGTGTGGCGTGCTGCTTGGTGCTTCTATTCCAGCGGCGAGCCGGAAGCTGAACGCTGGGTAGGCATCCAACTGCTCGGCATCCTCTCCGGCAGGCTGGAAGAGACCCTGGCGGAAATCCATCAGCGGGCCCGGACCGCGAAGCTCACCGACGAGCAGGTGCACGGCCTCACACAGTGCACTCGGTACCTGAAGGCCAAGAAGCCGTTCCTCGACTACGCCGGGGCACTCACGGCCGGATGGTCGATCGCGGCGGGCATCGTGGAGGGCGCCTGCCGCCATCTGATCGCCGACCGCATGGACATCACCGGTGCCCGATGGGGGTTGGAGGACGCCGAGGCCGTACTCACCCTCCGCGCAGACCACAGCAACGGCGACTTCCAGCAGTACTGAGACTTTCACATGCGACAGGAGTATATGAGGAACCATCAGTCCCGCTACCAGGAGAGTTACCACCTCACAGCTTGATCACCGAAGTCCCTGTGAAGGACCCGCACCCAAGCCGGATGCGGGGAGAACTGCACGTCCGGTTTGAAGCGGCGGGACTGGAAACGGAGCAGCAGCCACCGCGCCAGTCCCCGACCCTACTGAGACGTGAGCCACATGGTCTGGCAGGCGCGGCACGCTCATGGACGGTTCGGTACGTGCTCCTTCTCGATCTCGGAGACCGAGGACAGAGCCCGGGCGTGTTTCTATTCGCTGCAGATTGGAGTCTGCCAGCGCCAGATGCCTCTGATGTCGGACGCCGACTTCGAGTCCCCTGCATGACCCAGGCCGTACATGTCCTCAATGGTGCGCAATAGGTTGTAGTGGTTGTAGCTGGTGGTTGATCTGCTGTGCACCGTAAAATTCCACCCTATGACTCGGTGCAACTCAAGTCACGCCTAAGTGGCGGAAGTCATATCTGTGAACTCTCATGTGTGTGCTGCCGTCCCTGTTGTATGGCTGAATTCCGCCCTGGTGCAGTCGATGAGTGCCATCTGCCCTGGTAGTACGTCTGACAACTGCTTCTTTACCTAGAGTTGATGGAATGCTGTCCCTCCCGCTGCAGTCGGCCGTTGGTTTCCCCAAAAGTCTTCTGCTGGCAATGAAGTGTTTCTAGGAGTCCTTGTGTCCTCACCTGTTCCCCACGGCAGTGTGCATGGGTCTGGCACGACGGTGTCGAACTCGCCTGCTGACTGGTCGAAGTTGGGGCTCGACGGGAACCCTTTGCCGGGGAACCCGCAGGTGTTGCAGCAGATCGTGGATGACTTCACGTATCTGCGGGATACGGCGTGGTCGGTGTCACAGGGGTTGGATGCGTTTGTGGCGTCGGCGTCGTCGGGGGGGTTTGCGGGGGCGACGGCGGAT
>JAFAUH010000029.1 GCA_019243445.1 Streptomycetaceae bacterium
CAGACCGTCGTCGAAATGGAACGCGGCTTCATGTTCATCATGTCCATCTCCGACGGCTCCTCGCTCGCCGTACTCGCTCACCCCGAGTGCGACATCGGCCTCGTCGGCTACGAAATGGCGCTCCTCGTCGACCGGGCAGGCCCCGTCTTGACCCCAGCCCTCCGCGCCGAACTGCAAGGCAGCCTGCTGGGCTGACCCGTCGATCACCTGCCCCTCGCCGCCCCCACCGGCTCCCTTCGTCCGCACCACCTCGCACTACCTCGCACCATCCGCACTGCGGCCAGCCCGCGCTTCACCCCCACAGCGTCGTACCGCACCGCCCGACTGGTCGACCCGGCCGGCCGACCGCTTCGGCTCTTCGCTCGGAGGACAACCCATGACCCCGCTACCCGCCTCGCCCAGCCCGTACGGCGGTGCACATTCCGCGCCGTACGAGGGTGAAGGCGATCAGCCGCTGGTGCGGCCTTACGCCATGACCGGTGGCCGCACCCGGCCGAGATACCAACTCGCCATCGAGGCGTTGGTCAGCACCTCGGCCGACCCTGCGCAGTACGGCGGGCTGCTCCCCGAGCACCAGCGCATCTGCCATCTGTGCAACCACATAAAGTCAGTGGCGGAGATCTCCGCACTGCTGGCGATCCCGCTGGGTGTGGCACGGATCCTGGTGGCGGACTTGGCTGAGGTGGGGATGGTCGCGGTCCATCAGCCGAGCGGTGCAGCCGGTGGACAGCCGGATCTGACACTGCTCGAAAGGGTGCTCAGTGGACTTCGCAAGCTCTGAGGCCTCGACGCGGACCACCACCTCGGCAAAAATCGTGGTGGCGGGTGGCTTCGGCGTCGGCAAAACCACCTTCGTCGGTGCGGTCTCCGAGATCAATCCGCTGCGCACAGAGGCGGTGATGACCGCCGCGTCAGCCGGTGTCGATGATCTGAGTCAGGTCCCGCTCAAGAACACCACCACCGTGGCGATGGACTTCGGCCGCATCACGCTCGCCGAGGACCTGATCCTCTACTTGTTCGGCACCCCGGGGCAGGACCGTTTCTGGTTCATGTGGGACGACCTGGTCCGCGGCGCAATCGGCGCCGTCGTCCTCGTCGACACCCGCCGCCTCGCCGACTGCTTCCCCGCCATCGACTACTTCGAAAACAGCGGACTCCCCTTCCTCATAGCACTCAACGGATTCAACGGGCAGCAGCCCTACACACCGGACGAAGTGCGCGAAGCGCTGCAGATCGGCCCCGAAACCCCCATCATGACCACCGACGCACGGCAACGCACGGAGACGAAGAGCACGCTGATCTCGCTGGTGGAGCATGCGCTGTTCGCCCGGCTCAAATAGCAAGCTGATCTTGCCAGTTGCGATGCGAGCCAACTGTGACCTAGGACACAGTTGGCTCGCTCGTTCATAACGTTTCGACAGAGAATCAGCCCGATGCGGACACCCGCCGCATACGATCAGCTCCACAGCGCTCACCACAGGCTTTCCTTTCGCTGCCGATCCCCCCTTTATGTACCTTTTTCCCTCCCTCCGTGAGAGTGTGGGAACTCTTTGCAGACGTTTGGAAAGCACCCCCATGACGTGCTGCAATTCGTTGAACCAGCGAGTAGACATGGCACGTCGGTGTCGGCGCCGAGAGGTTGTTGGTCGAGTGAGGAAAAGGACGCGGACAGGTCCGGAGCCCGCGCAGTCGGCCCGGGGCGTCGTGTCGCAGACGCACAAGACAAGCCGAGCCACTCCGCCCCGCTACGATGCCCGGTCTACCGCCACAGCCGCGCAGCCCAACCAGGCCACAGTGCCCGCACCGTCCGGCAGCCGGCTCTCCCCCTGCAACTGGCGGGTGCGGACTCGGCTCCACGCGATACTGCTGATACCCGTGCTCGTCGCGCTGATAGTCGGCGGCTTCAACGTCAAGAACTCGCTTGATCAGTGGCGGCAGGCAGACGACGCGCTGCGCACCGCCAACCTCGTACGCGCCGCCGCAACCTACAGCAACGATCTGATCAACGAGCGGGACGTCAGCGTAGTTCCGCTCCTGCAGGGCAACACCAAAAACGCTCAGGTGGCCTCCGCCCGCGCCGCCACCGACCAGGCCGCGCAAGCTTTCAACGCTGCCGTGGCGCAGATGCCGGACTCACCAGACCTGAGCCGCCGCCTCGCCACCTTCCGCAAGGTCGAACCGCAACTCGCCCAGCTGCGCCGGGACGCATACACCAGCAAGCTCCCCGCCGCACAGACCGAAGAGGGCTACGTCCTCGTCCAGCACCCGCTGATGGAGTTCGCGAACGACCTCGGCTACGGCACCAACAACCTCACCTCCTACGGCCGCACCCTCTACGCCATCTCGCTCGCCAAGGCCGCGGAGTCACTGACCCGCTCCCTCGGCGAGCACATCCTGGTCCAAGGGCAGACCTCAGCTGCCGACCGCAAGGCCCAGCTCACCGCGCTCGCCAGCTTCGCTTACTTGGAGCAGATCGCGCTCCAAGAGTACGAGGGCGGTGGCACCCCTGACGACATGAGGTGGCTGCAGCAGGCCCAGAGCGCTGCACAGCAGCAAGGCCTGCAGCAGCTGGCCGCCACCAAACGGCAGGCGCAGGCCGCGCACCAGCCCTTCGTGGCCCCGCCGAACCTGACCACGATGGTCAAGGCCATCACCTCCGACGCCTCCCCCTTCGCACTGAAGGCACAGGGCATCACGCCGGAGAGTTACTTCGCCGCCGCGACACTCACTTTCGACGCCTTCCGCACCGTCGAACAGCGCCTCGCCGACCAAGCGGCTGCCAACGCCGCGGCCCTCTCCTCCAGCTCCAGGACCGATGCGATCATCAACGCGACGGCCGTACCTGCCGCTCTGCTGCTCGCGTTCCTCATAGCCGCGCTGATGGCCCGGTCGATGAGCCACAGCATGCGGAGGCTGCGCAACTCCGCCTTCGAGGTCGCCGAGCAGCAGCTGCCAGCCCTCGTCGACCAACTCTCGCGTGCCGACCCGGGCCACGTCGACACCCGCATCACTCCGATCCCGATCAACACCGGCGACGAGATCGGCGAGGTCGCGCGCGCCTTCGACCAGGTGCACCGCGAAGCGGTGCGGCTCGCCGCCGAGCAGGCGCTGCTGCGCGGCAACATCAACGCGATCTTCACCAACCTCTCACGCCGCAACCAGGGCCTCATCCAGCGCCAGCTGGAGCTCATCACCGATCTCGAGAACAACGAGGACGATCCGGACCAGTTGCAGAACCTCTTCCACCTCGACCACTTGGCGACGCGTATGCGCCGCAACGACGAGAACCTCCTCATTCTCGCAGGCGAGGAGCCGGGACGCCGCTGGAACCAGCCGGTTCCGCTGGTCGATGTGGTACGCGCTGCCGCGTCCGAGGTGGAGCAGTACGAACGCATCGAGATCACCGGCATCCTGGAGGCCGATATCCACGGCGCGGTCGTGACCGACCTCGTCCACCTCTTCGCCGAGCTGTTGGAGAACGCCACCTCGTTCTCCTCCCCGCAGACCAACGTGCGCGTCACCGCGAACCGACTGCCCGACGGGCGACTGATAGTCGAGATCTTCGACAAGGGCATCGGCCTGACTCCTGAGGACTTCGCGGACATCAACCACAAATTGGCCGATCCGCCAATCGTCGACGCCTCGGTCTCCCGCCGCATGGGCCTTTTCGTAGTCGGACGGCTCGCCGGTCGGCACGGTATCCGGGTCCAGCTGCGCCCCTCGAGCGAGCAGACCGGCACGACGTCTCTGGTCATGCTGCCCGAGGCGATCACACACGGCGGTGGCGGCGAGGAGTCGGAAAAGAGCGGCTTCACCGTCTCCTCCAACCTCCCGGAGCGCGGCGGCGACTACCAAAATGACCACCAGAACGACTACCAGGACGGCCATCTCACCACCGCCGGGCTCGGCTTCGACGGCCACACCTACGAAGTGCCAAACGATGCACGGGAGTTGGACTCGATCGAGCACTCCTTGATACGCGAGGAGCGGCACACCACGCTGGAACGAAGTCGGCAGCCGGATGAAATGCCGCTCTTCCACGACGAGACCGACACGGCTGCGACGCCCACACCTTTCAGGGCGCACGGGGAGTACGAGCAGTCGTACGAGGCGCCGTACGAGCAGTTGCACCCCGATTACCCGGAATATCCCCAGTACACCGATTCCGTGGAGCGCCAGGAGACCGAAGCCCCCCTCTCCGCCCCCTGGCCTGCGCCGGATCCCGAATCGGAGCTCCCCGACCGGCCTCAGGAGCGCGTAGGCTGCGACGTATCGGACACCAGCCCGAGCAACGACGACTGTCCGCTGACCGACGTCGGCCTGCCGCGTCGGGAGCGGCAGTGGCAGCAGCCGGAACCGACGGTGCCGCAGCACACGACAGTGACATCAGCCGCTGACGCGGCGGCCCATGAGAGCCTGCGCGAAGGCCTCCGCGGGGAGAGCCAAGAAAGCCAGGAGGACGCCCCACCATGGCGTTCCACAAACGACGAGCACTGGCAGCGGGCTGAACAGGCCCGTAAGCCCAAAGCAGGCGGAGTGACAGCTTCCGGTCTGCCCCGGCGGGTCCCAAGGGCCAACCTCGTCCCCGGAGCCGCGCATCAGACTCCGCGGGGCGGTCCACAGGTCTCGCGGGCGCCGGAAGACGTGGGCGGCCGACTCGCCAACCTGCGCCGCGGCATCCAGCAGGGCCGCAGCGCAGGCAGCGATGCGACGTCCACCCCAACTGACAGCCAGGGCCAAGGCCCTCATCACCAGGAGCGTTAGTTGAGTCCGATGAGCCAGGCGGCACAGAATCTGAACTGGTTGATCACCAACTTTGTGGACAACACCCCCGGTGTCTCCCATACGGTGGTTGTCTCCGCCGACGGCCTGCTGCTCGCCATGTCCGAAGGCTTCCCT
>JAFAUH010000224.1 GCA_019243445.1 Streptomycetaceae bacterium
GACCACGGTGGCCCCTGGGAGCAGCAGGATCACCAGGATCACCGCAATCCGGAAGCCGGTCCGGATACCGCACATTGACTGCACATAGACACATTGACCGCACATGGACCGGTAACCGGCGCTCCGGGGAGTCGTACGCTGGAAAGTGTTCTCATCGAGGTGATCGCAATGCTGTTGTTGGGATTTATCCTCCTCGCCGGGGCCGCCGCGTTCACCGGGCTGCTCATCGCCGACAACCTCGGTGGCAGCCCGTCGTACACCCCATCGATACTGGGCCACCACGTCGCCACGGTCAGCACGCTCGGCGCTTTCCTCGCCGGGATCGCGCTGACGCTGCTTTTCTACCTCGGCCTTGCCATGGTGAAAAAAGGTGCGGCATACCACCGTCGTCGTGGCGCCGACCTGAAGGCGGCACGCCGGTCGGCGGCGGAGCGTGATGGGCACATCGCTCGTGTCCAGGCGCCCGCTCAGGCGGATCAGGCCGACCGGGCAGCGGAGGAGGAGCGTGTCCGTACCGCTGCCGGAGGCGACGGACACAAACGCCGACACCGCATCCATCTGTTCGGCCACTGACGCATCCGCACGCCGGGAGCGTCGTACGGAGTGGGACGGGAACTCCTCGAATCACAGTGGCGAAGGCCGCTGCGGACTCCCGTGGCAGGCACAGCGCACCGGTTTTCCCGAACAGCACGGCGCGCTCACTTGAGTCGATACGGCGGGCGCGGCATTGCCTGGTCAACCTCGACGCCCACCGCCTCCGATCGGGTGCTTTTCCGACCTATCGATAACCATGTGTGAGGCAGAGCGTTGAACAGTCCCCGAGTAGGACCGATCATGCTCTTGGAGGCATCACTCATGAAGTCCCTCACGACGTCGCAGGCCGCGCGTGGCGCTTGGGCACTGGCCAGCGGCGCCGTCGTCATCGTGCTCGCGGCGGGCACCGCCTCCGCGGCCACCACTGACCACGTCCCGGACCACCACGGCAGACACCCCCACCTGCTGCGTCACGAGGCCAGTCATCGGCCGGAGCACCGCCTGGAGGAGCACCGCCTGGAGGAGCGCCGTCTCGAAGAGCGTCGGCTGGAGCACCGTCGCCTTGAAGAGCGTCGCCTTGAAGAGCGTCGCCTGGAGGAGCGCCGTCTCGAGCGGCATCGTGGGCTCCATCGGCTGGAGCACAGCCGCCTGCAGGAGCGCCATCTGACCCACCACCTCGGCTACCTGCACCTGCACCAATCCGTCCAGGTACGCCCCGTGATGCGCTGAGTCGACGGCCCGTCAGGCCAACGGACACCACACGGCCGTGCGGCCTCCCATGAGGGAGCCGCACGGCCTATCTGAGCACTACTTGAGCAGCTCCGATGTGGTCACCGCGCGTAGCCCGCGATGGCTCAGGCCGTCCAGGACGGCGGGCAGCGCTTCGACTGTACCGGTGTGCCCGAAGTGGAGGCTGACCACCGAACCGCGTCCGACTGCGCGCAGCACATTGTTCCGTACAGCGTCGGCGCCGGGATCGGTGTAGTCGAGCGAGTCGACGTCGTAGGACAGGACATGCGGATAGCCTGCGGTGCGCGCCAGTTGTTCCACCAACGGGGTCGCATACTGCGCCTGCGACGGCCTGAACCAGCGGCTGATGCTCCCGGTGAGCTTCTGCAGTCTTTGCGCACAGCCGGTGATCTCTGCTGATGCCTCGTCAGCTGACATATCGCAGATGGCGAGGTGGTTTTGTGTGTGATTACCCAGCTCATGGCCTCCGTCGAGCACCCGGTGCGCCATCTCGGGGTATGCGTCGAGCCAACTGCCGACGGCCAACACGGTGAGCTGCGCCCCGGCGCGTTCGGCTTCGCTGAGCAGCGCGGTGGCAAGCTTCGGATCGCCTTGCCCGTGAAAGGTAAGCGCGACGAGCGCGCGGTCACGCGGCCCATTGGTGATCTGCGGAGGCAGTGAGGCGGGCAGCGGTGGCTGTGAGAGTGGTGTGCGCGTGTCGGGTGCGGGGGAGTGGGGCATGGACGCGACGGGCCCGCCTCGATGGCCCTCCGCGCACCCGGAGCTCAGCGCGCCGGCCGCTGCGCCCTGCACGGCGGCCCGCAGCATGCTGCGGCGATCAATGGACATTGCGCCTGACCCTACTCCCTATCAGGGCAATTTCCGTAGATCGACCCGCGGGCGAGCAGGGTTTCTGTACCCCGTCCCACTCCCGCGAACACAGGTCACAGGTCACAGGGCACTGGTCAGGTCGCCGAGCCCGCCGCTGCGCCGGTCTTGAGATCGGCGTCCCACTGCTTGAGTGTGGTCTGAAGATCCAGTGGACGAGTCTGGGTCGATTCGTCCACCTTCGGCCAATCCTCTCGCGGAACCCGCCACATGACCTCGAATTCGTTGCCGTCGGGGTCCTTGGCGTACAGGGACTTGGAGACCAGGTGGTCGCTGGCGCCGACGAGCGCGCCGTGTTCGGTGAGCTTCTGCTCCGTGGCAGCCAACTCCCCGAGCGTGCCGACTTCCCATGCGAGGTGGTAGAGCCCGACGCGCCCCCGCTGGGGGCCGGGCGCGCCGTTGCCAAGTGCGAAGAGGCCCAGGTCGTGATGGTTGAGCGTCTCGCTCGCCCGCAAGAAGGCGGCCCGGCCCGGGATCTCGATCTCGATGGTGAGGCCGAGGACGTCAGTGTAGAAGGCGACGGAGCGTGCGAGGTCGCGGATGTAGAGAACGGCGTGATTCAGTCGGCGTACAGGCATGATGGGTTCCTCCTTGGGTCTGGGTGCTATCATACGCCACAATTGATTGAAGCTTCAATAAGCCTCATGTTATCCGTGGCCCGCGCGACAAGCGCACCCGCGCCCCGGCACAATGCACACCACAACTCAGCGGGATAGCCCAGCTGGAAACCGGCTAGAAAAGTGGAACGGGATTGTGACGACGACGGCTATCGGTTCTATCGGGCAGCGCATCGCCGAAGAGCTCGGCGTAGGCGAAGGGCAGGTCAAGGCTGCAGTCGACCTGCTCGACGGCGGGGCGACGGTGCCCTTCATCGCCCGTTACCGCAAGGAGGCGACCGGCGCCCTCGACGACGCGCAGCTGCGAACCCTCGAGGAACGGCTGCGTTATCTGCGGGAATTGGAGGAGCGGCGGGCAGCCATCATCGAATCAATCGAGTCGCAAGGCAAACTCGACGATGCACTGAAGGCGCAGATCCTGGCAGCGGACTCCAAAGCACGCCTGGAGGATATCTACCTCCCGTACAAACCCAAGCGCCGCACCAAAGCCCAGATCGCGCGTGAGGCCGGTCTCGAACCCCTCGCCGACCGGCTGCTGGGCGATCCGAGCCTCGAACCGCAGGCCGCCGCGCGAGAGTTCGTCGATGCGGACAAAGGCGTCGCCGATGCCGACGCCGCTCTCGACGGCGCACGCGCAATCCTCGTCGAGCGGTTCGGCGAGGACGCGGATCTGATCGGCACATTGCGCGAACGCATGTGGTCACAGGGGCGGTTGGTCTCCCGGGTGCGTGACGGCAAGCAGGAAGCGGGCGCGAAGTTCGCCGACTACTTCGACTTCGCCGAACCTTTCGACAAGCTCCCTTCGCACCGCATCCTGGCCCTGTTCCGTGGCGAGAAGGAGGAGGTGCTCGACCTCACCTTGGAGCCGGAGGAGCCGGAGGAAACAGACCGGACGCATACCGACGACGGCCCGTCGAGCTACGAGCGCCACATCGCCCAGCGCTACGGGATCGCCGACCGAGGCCGCCCCGCCGGCCGCTGGCTGGCCGAGACTGTCCGCTGGGCTTGGCGCACCCGCGTCCTCGTTCGCCTCGGGCTCGACCTGCGCGCCCGGCTGCGCACCGAGGCCGAGGACGAGGCCGTTCGTGTCTTCGCCGCCAATTTGCGTGATCTCTTGCTCGCCGCGCCTGCCGGCGCCCGCACCACGATGGGCCTGGACCCCGGCTTCCGTACCGGCGTGAAGGTCGCCGTCATCGATCCCACCGGCAAGATCCTCGCCACCGAGACCATTTACCCGCATGTGCCGCACCGCCGCTGGGATGAATCACTGGCCACTCTCGCCGTGCTCGCCCGGACCCACAGCGTCGATCTGGTGGCGATCGGCAACGGCACCGCATCGCGCGAGACCGACAAGCTCGCCGCCGACCTCATCAAGGCTCACCCCGAACTGAAGCTGACCAAGGTCGTGGTCTCCGAGGCCGGCGCCTCCGTCTACTCGGCCTCCGCCTATGCCTCCCAGGAACTGCCGGAATTGGACGTATCGTTGCGCGGCGCCGTCTCCATCGCCCGCCGCCTGCAAGACCCGCTCGCCGAGCTGGTCAAGATCGACCCCAAGTCGATCGGCGTCGGGCAATACCAGCACGACCTGTCCGAACTCAAGCTCTCCCGCTCGCTGGACGCCGTCGTCGAAGACTGCGTGAACGGCGTCGGAGTCGATCTCAACACCGCGAGCGCGCCACTGCTGCGCCGAGTCTCCGGCATCACCGCGGGCCTCGCCGACAACATCGTCCAGCACCGCGACGCCAACGGCCCGTTCCGCACCCGCAAGGCGCTCAAAGACGTCGCCAGGCTCGGCCCCAAGGCATTCGAACAGTGCGCAGGTTTCTTGAGGATCACCGGCGGAGACGACCCACTCGACGCCTCCAGCGTCCACCCCGAGGCATACCCGGTGGTGCGCCGCATCACCGCAACTGTGGGCACCGACATCAAGGCACTGATCGGCAACACAACGGTGCTGCGCTCGCTGAAACCAAAGGACTTCGCGGACGACACCTTCGGCGTCCCGACCGTCAGCGACATCCTCGGCGAGTTGGAGAAGCCGGGCCGCGACCCTCGCCCGGCGTTCAAGACCGCCGTGTACAAAGAGGGGGTCGAGGAGATCAAGGACCTCACTCCCGGCATGCTGCTCGAAGGGGTAGTCACCAACGTCGCCGCCTTTGGCGCCTTCGTCGACATCGGCGTGCACCAAGACGGCCTGGTGCACGTCTCGGCGATGTCCAAGTCTTTCGTCAAGGACCCACGCGACGTGGTCAAGCCAGGTGACGTGGTGAAGGTCAAGGTGCTCGACGTGGACATTCCGCGCAAGCGCATCGGCCTCACGCTGCGACTCGAGGACGAGGTACCGGCTGGCAGGGGAGAGCGCGAACGCCGCGAGCCACACGCCAAGGGCGGTACCGGCAGCGGTACGAACGGCGGTACGAATAATGCTGGCGGTACACGGCGTGGTGCGCCGCCCCGCCAGAACCGCGGCGGACGGCGCGACCAGGGAACCTCGGGCGGCGGCGCACTCGCTGACGCGCTGCGCCGCGCCGGTCTGGTAGGTGGAGACGGAGGCCCGGGACTCGGCCGCCGCTGACGCCAAGGTTGTCCAGATTCGCCGAGACACGCCGAGATCTGTCTGTGGTGCATCCGCGCGACCTTTGAAGTCTGCAGGGATGCCGGGACGCGGGGAGCCGCGTCCCGGCATCGGTTATGTGCAGGAGGGAGAGTTGACCCATGGATGAGTCACCGCTGCCCGGCCCCCTCGCGGGCATCTCCGTAGTGGAACTGGCGGGGATCGGCCCTGGGCCGTTCGCCGCAATGCTCCTCGCCGACCTCGGTGCCGACGTCGTCCGCGTCGACCGCCCCGGCGGCGTCGGCATCGGCGTCGATCCCGCACACGACATCACCAACCGCAACAAGCGCTCCGTCGTCATCGACCTCAAATCCGACGCCGGGCCCGGACTCGTCCTCGACCTCGCCGAACGCGCCGACATCCTCATCGAGGGATACCGCCCCGGCGTCGCCGAACGCCTCGGCGTCGGCCCCGATACATGCCTCGCCCGCAATCCGCGGCTCGTCTACGGCCGGATGACCGGCTGGGGCCAGCACGGACCCCTCGCCGAAAGCGCGGGCCACGACATCGGATACATTGCCACCACCGGCGCCCTCTCCATGATCGGGGCTGCCGGAGGCCCGCCCGCCGTCCCGGTCAATCTGCTGGGCGACTATGCCGGTGGCTCCCTCTATCTCGTCGTCGGAATCCTCGCTGCCCTCCATCACGCCCGCACCGCAGGAGTCGGTCAGGTCGTCGACGCCGCGATCGTCGACGGCACGGCGCACCTGACCGCCATGATCTGGGGCATGCTCGGCGCGGGCAGCTGGCAGGACCGCCGCGGTGTCAACCTCCTCGACGGCAGTTGCCCGTTCTACGGCGTCTACCAGACCGCCGACGGCGAATACATGGCCGTCGGCGCGCTCGAAACCGGCTTCTACGAGGAGTTCGCCGCCCGTCTCGGGCTCGACGACACCGTCCCCGATCGCAGCGACCCAGCGCACTGGGGCGAGCTGCGCGACTGTATCGCCGCCCGTTTCGCTACCCGTACCCGCGACGAATGGACCGCTGTCTTCGAGGGCAACAATGCGTGCGTTGCCCCCGTCCTGTCGCTGCGTGAGGCGGCTCGCCACCCGCATCTGCGCGAACGCGGCACCTTCACCGACAAGGGCGGACAGACCCAGCCCTCGCCCGCGCCCCGTTTTTCCGCTACGCCCGGGTCGCTGCGCCGCCCTCCCGCCTTGCCCGGTGCACACACCGCCGAGGTCGCCCGCGACTGGGACCTGCCCGCGCTCTTGCTGTAGAAGCAGCCGGAATCGATCGCCCTGGCTGGAATCGATCCCATGGGAACGGGGTATAGCGACGGTGGAGGATGCAATGGCTGTCATACCAGCGAATCCCGCAATCCGCCGCCCCACCGTCCCTTGGCCCATGCGCCTCGCCGAGGAGGTCCGCGACGCCGTGGAGCGCGGCGCACCAGCCGTGGCCCTCGAATCGACGATCATCGCCCATGGCCTGCCCCGTCCGCGGAATCTCCAGATCGCGACCGAACTCGAGGAGACCGTACGCTCCCAAGGAGCCGTTCCCGCGACCGTCGCCGTCCTCGACGGCACCGCTCATATCGGCCTCGACAAGGCGCAGTTGGAGCGTGTGGCCAGCGATGACCAACTGCGCAAGCTCGGCCACCGGGATCTGGCGATCGCGCTGGGCTCCGGCGGCAGCGGCGCGACGACGGTGTCGGCCACGGCTTTCCTCGCCGCGCGTGCGGGGCTGCGTGTCTTCGGCACCGGCGGACTCGGTGGCGTACACCGCGGCTGGACCGCGACCCAGGACGAATCCGCCGACCTCGGCCTGCTCGCGCGTACCCGGATCACCGTGGTGTGCGCAGGTGTGAAGTCCATCCTGGATGTGCCCGCTACGCTGCAGCGTCTTGAGACCCTCGGTGTCGGCGTGCTCGGCTTCCGCACCTCCACGTTCCCCGGCTTCTATCTGCACAGCTCGGGGCTGCCCGTGGACTGGACGGTCCGGGAGGCGGCGGAGGTCGCCGCGATCATGCGCGCCCAGGACGCACTTGATGGCCCGGACTCCGCACTGATTGTCGCCAACCCCGTGCCGAGGGAGACGCAGCTCGACCCCGAGCTGCACGACCGGGTGCTCGCCGAGGCGCTGGAGACCGCGACCAAGGAGGGCATCAGCGGGCAGGCCGTCACCCCGTATCTGCTGGCTCTGCTGGGGCGGCAGACCGGCGGCGCCTCGCTCGAAGCCAATCTCGCGGCAGTACGCGGAAATGTGCGACTCGCGGCCGAGATCGCGGTGGAGTGGTCGCGCTAGGGCGGGAGAGATGCTCCCGCCCTAGCGAGCCCCTGTGCGCTTGCCGCCATCGGCGTTCACTTGTCTACTCGTTGGCGAAGACTCCGATCCCCTCGGGGACCATGCGCTCGGCGCCATGGGAGGGGTGGTTGCGTACCGTCACCTTGTCGCTGTTCGGGTCGCGGACGACGAGGGTGGACGAGCCGCCCCCGTCCAGATCGACCGCGCCGTCGGCGCCGAGGAGGGTCATCACCTCGGCGAGTTCTTTGATGGTCAGCCCGGGGCGGTCGACTTTACTGCCATCCAGGGCAAGCATGTAAAACGTGTGTCCGCCATCCCCATAGCCGGCGCTCGTTCTGATCGCGGGCACATGGTCGTCCAGTCCCTGCAATGGCTGCCCGTCGCGCACGATCGGGAAGCCGCCCGCTGCGAAGCGCAGCGGCACGTGGTCGGCCGAGGCGAGTCCGCTCGTGACTTGAACATGATCGCCTGGTCGTAGCTGCCGCAGCTGCTCCGCGCCCTGTTCACGCCCGACGAGCACGACTGTACCCGGCGCGATGGGACCGTAGTCGGGGCTGTCGTGAATGCCGGTGACTTTGCCGCCCCGCACTGTCACCTCGAAGGTGCGGTCAGTGCAGCTGTCGCTTCGCTGGTAATCGGTGCCGCAGACCGCACGGGCGCGAGAGGCCGAGCCCCAGCGTGAGGTGAACGCGCCGATGCCGTTCACCGGGAGCGCGTACTGGTTGAGAGCGCGCAGCGAATACTTCCCGTTCGGGGTGGAGACTGTACCGAAGAGCGTCAGTCGCTCAAGACGTGCCACGTTGTCGGTGCCCACTGCGATCACGTCCTGGGTGGATGTACCCGGCGGCAGGGCCGGGCCGAATCGCTGCCCTCTCGGCACCGCCCCCTTGATCACCTCACCATTGGCGATGGCTGGCCCCACAGTGGCGCCGGCCGCCTCGACAGGGTGTCGGCGGCCTTCGGAGATGTCGAAGAAGTCCGCATTGATCCCGCCGACCGCGCCCTCGGCATCGGCCATCTGCGAGACAGTGGCACGTTCCGAGACCGCTCCGGAGTGGAGGAGATCGATCGTGACATGAGGATTGCTCAAATTGGCTACGAGGAGATGGCCGTATGCCTGCCCGTGCGAGGAATGCAGCACGAACTCGCGGTAGTACACCCCCGGGGCCACCTGAAAGTCGTTGATGAAGTGGATCGAAGGGGCAGCGAATGCGTTCCCGGCAGCGACTGCGGAAAAAAATGTGCTCCACGCCGCAAGGAAAACTCCAGCCGCGCGGGCGCGGCTCTTAAACCTCAACATATTTCCGCCTGGTGATGTCGGGACAGCTGGCAGCCTGTTGGTATGGCATCAGACATTCCGGCGTCGGCAGTCATATAAACATCTTGTCACCCGGATTCCGGGCGTAGCGGCGGCAGTCGGTCAAGGAATACCTCGAAAGAAGTCGACTTCTTCGGTATCACACCGCCAAACGGGTACTCCCTTGATTGTGGTTCAGTGAACGCGGTTCAGCGGTTCAGCGATTACGGCGGGTTGCCAGTTCGGCGAGCGCGAGCAGGTCACCTGCCGCGTGGCCGTCCGGTACAGCCCTCGACAGATGGCCGATCGCGTCGGCCATCCGCTCACACGCCTGGATCTGTGCCCAGTCCCGGCCGCCGGCGAGTTCGACGGCGTTCGCGGCGCGACACACCTCATCGGATTCCAGCGGCCGTTCACCCCCATAGATACCGGCGAGTTCAAGCGCCGCGGGAGTGGCCGAGCGCAGTGCCGCCACAACGGGGAGGGACTTCTTGCGTGCGGCGAGATCGGCGCCGACGGGTTTGCCCGTGACGGATGTGTCACCCCAGATGCCGATCAGGTCATCGATCAGTTGGAAGGCGAGTCCGATCTGGCGGCCGAAGGCGTCCATGGCCTCTACCGCCTCCTCGTTCGCCTCCGCGTACACGGCGCCCAACGCGCATGCACAGCCGAGCAGAGCACCCGTCTTCGCTTCGGCCATCGCAAGACATTCATCCAGTGAGACATCGGAACGGCGCTCGAAGGCGCAGTCGGAATGCTGGCCTTCGCACAGTTCGACGACGCATTTCGACAGCCGGGCGGCCGCATCAGCAGCTCGCGGGTGCGCATCCTCGGTGAGGATGCGCACTGCGAGCGCCTGCATGGCATCGCCAGCGAGTATGGCGTTCGAGGTGCCGAACACCGTCCAAACGGTGGGTCGGTGGCGGCGGGTCGGATCGTGATCGATGATATCGTCGTGCAAAAGTGTGAAATTGTGCACGAGTTCCACCGCTGCCGCTGCCGGTACGGCTTGCTCCCTCGAACCGCCTAGCGCCTGTGTTGCAGCAAGGACGAGGGCCGGGCGTATCGCCTTTCCTGCGCTGCCGTCAACCGGGCTCCCGTCGGCGTTCTGCCAACCGAAGTGGTAGGCGGCAATATGCTGCATCGCATGGGGAAGGGTCTGTATGGCGAGGCGCAGCGCCGGCTCGACAGCGAGCCGACTGCGGGCGAGAATTCCGGCGGCCTCATGGCCCTCACGATCGGTCACAAATATGTCAGTCATGGGGGCGAGCGACCTCGACATTCTCCAGGATGCCGAGCGCGTCGGGCACAAGCACGGCGGCTGAATAATAGGCGCTGACAAGATACGAGATGATGGCTTTCTCGTTGATACCCATGAATCGCACCGAAAGACTTGGTTCGTATTCGTCCGGGATTCCGGTCTGATGGAGGCCGATGACTCCTTGGTTGTCCTCGCCCACTCGCAGTGCGAGAATGGAGCTGATGTGGCCACCATTGATGGGAATCTTGTTGCACGGCAGGAGCGGGACACCACGCCAGGACGGTACCGCATTGCCGTGGTAGTCGATGGAATCGGGGTAGATCCCCCGTCGATTGCACTCCCGCCCGAATGCTGCGATGGTCCGTGGGTGGGCAAGCAGGAATTGGGTGTTACGCCGCCGACTCAGCAGCTCGTCGAGGTCGTCTGGCGTGGGCGGTCCGGAATGGGTGTGAATGCGCTGGCTGTAATCGGCATTGTGCAGCAGACCGAACTCGCGATTGTTGATGAGTTCATGCTCCTGGCGTTCCCGCAACGCCTCGATGGTGAGCCGAAGCTGATGCTCAATCTGATTCATCGGCTGGTTGTAGAGATCGGCGACCCGGCTGTGCACCCGCAGCACAGTCTGGGCAACACTCAGCTCGTACTCCCGGGGGGACAGTTCGTAATCGACAAAGGTACTGGGCAGGAGACGCTCACCCTCATGGCCCGAAGCGAGGTGGATCTCCGCCTCACCGTGCTTGTTCTGCGCTTGCTGCGTACCGCTGAGGAATCGCTGGATTTGTTCTCGCAGCGCCGCGGACTGTGCGACCACGGCTTGAAATGCCTGGCGCTCCATGGCAAGCAGGATGCACGCCGTAGCCGCGGTCGCGGTGAACTCCCATGTGGCGTCGGTATCGGTGAGCCCCTCGTGACCGAAGTGGTCGCCGTCTGCCAGGACACCGAGCACGGCACGCTCGCCGAATTTTCCTGTACCCACTTTGTCCACTTTGCCGTGGGCGACGAGAAACACCTGGTCCATCGGCCGACCGGACTCGGCGATGACCTGGCCCGGTTCGTATTCCTGTTGAATGAACCCGTCAGCAAGGGCGTTCAGCATCTGCTTGTCCTCGAAACCCCGCAGCAAAGAGAGTTCTCCGAGCTCTTCCGGAATGATTCGGACAGCGGATCCGGTCTGTACAAAAGTGAGTCGGCCATCGCCCACGGTATACGTCAGACGTCGGTTCACCCGATAGGTGCCACCGGACACTTGCACCCACGGAAGAATCCGAAGAAGCCAGCGCGAAGTGATGCCCTGCATTTGTGGGGCGGACTTGGTAGTAGTCGCCAGATTTCGCGCTGCAGCGGTGCTGAGACTCGTCGGCGCCTGGCCGTTCTGAGAAGCTGTCCGGCTTGATTCCACGCCGAATTCTGCGTTGACCGACATAAACGAGTGCCTCCCCTGGAGCGTATGACCTGCAAATCCATCGTGACGGCCCACGAGGTGGCCTGTCATCACACGAACAGGTGGTTTGGCCTGTACGGTTGCGCGATTTGCTGAGCGGACGGAAACGACCGGCCCCGCATGCGGCAG
>JAFAUH010000264.1 GCA_019243445.1 Streptomycetaceae bacterium
GGGCCGCGGCCAGGTGGGCGTGGGTACCGCACTCCATCAGTGTCAGCAGCCTCGCCTTGGGGAACGCCGCGTTCGCGCTCTTGCCGAAGGCTTCGACGTTGGCCTTGGTGTCGGGCAGGTCGAAGGTGGTGCCGTCGATCGAGACCAACCGGGTACCGCCCATCCAAGCGCCAGGGGTGCCGATGTCCGCGACCGGCCGGGCGACCCGTGCGAAGATCTCTGCGACGGCCTGTTCTCCCAGGCGTCTGCGGGCCTGAGTGATCGCGCTGGCGGTGGGCGGGCGCCAGCCGACCTGCCCCAGAGCGCGCAGAGAGTCGGTCAGGCGCGCGGCGGCCTCCTCGTAGTCGTCGTCCGCATGAAGGGCGAGCAGCATCAGCAGGTAGACCACGGCGTGCGGGGGCAGTTTGCCATCGGAACGGCCAGCCAGCAGATGATGCTCGGCCAGGACCTCGTCGATCACATCGCGAGGCACCGCCTCGGCGAGCACGGCAAGGTTGATCTGCTCCGTCAGTTCCGCATCAGCGCGGACGCTTTGCTCCACGGCCAGGACCGTACCGCAGGCCCGGGAGCAAGCCCATGACCAGGCACAACCCAGCTACGCTACGTGGCATTGGGTGTCGGCGTGGCGTTCGGTGTCCAGATCCAGGAGGTGACCCATTATGCGGGGCGCGGGTTTTCAAGACCGTGGATCGGCGGGATATGGGAACCGCATGCGTCAGAGCCCTGCGGCCTCCCGTGTCGCATACTCGCCCGGGGCGATTTCGATGAGGTAGTCCGGGGCCTCGTTGGTGTAGCGCACCGGCGGCAGTCCCTTGCGCGCATCGATGTAGCCGCACTCAGGCGGAGCGAATCTGTTCTTTGCCCGCATCCTCCGGACGTGCCGCCGAAGGCGCTTTGCCTCCTCGAACAGCGGGCCTGAGCGGCGATTCTTGGCAGTCATCTCCGCCTCATGTGCGGCCTGCTCAGCCACCGGAAGGGCGGTGGGCAGGCCCGTCACTCGCAGCGCTTCGAGTGCTGCCTTCACAGCCTTCGTGTGGTCGGTCTCCAGTTTCTTCATTGTGCTCGTCCGCTCCGTGTGGATGGTGCGCTCGGCACCGAAGACGCGGATCGTTGTTTTGCGGAAGTCGGATCTTGCGGCGTCCTTTCTTTTCGGCCTGCCATCGTCAGAACGGGAAAGACATTCCTTGCCGATGCCCCGGATGATATTTTGGCTCACTGCTGCTGTTGTCTTTCTGAGATCAGGGCGTGGCTTGGGCAGTCTTTGTGCGGTCGGAGGCAGGCGTGGACTCCGAGGGCGGTCACCCCGCCGTCGGCGCGGGCGAGGATGGCGAATGCCTTGGCCAGCGCGGTCCGGGAGGATGCTTGGTGCTTGCCGCCGTATTGGAGGTCGTCGCCGTGGCTGGCGATCTGCTCCAGGGCGTCGGTGCGGGCCTGTTCGATTTCCTTGTCGGAGGCGTTGCGCAGCTCCGCGATGAACATCGGGACCATGAAGGTCAGCCAGTCGGCGAGGCGTTCGCGGAACTGGTCGTCGCGGGTGGTGTGTCGCTTGGGCGGTTCGGCTTCGCGCGGGGCGGTGACGACGCAGCCGAAGGGGCCGTAGGACTCAGCCGTCACTGCCGCCCCTCCTTGGAGGCGTCGTCGGCCATGACCTCGAGGAGGGCGTCGTCGGTGACGTGGTCCACTGTCTCGTCGGTACAGGCTGCGCGAACACGCCCGGTTGGATGGTTTCGAGGTAGCGGCGGACGGCCGCGTGGCTGGTGGCGCTCTCCGCCGGAACGCTCAGAGCGAGAGCGAGGTCGTGCACCGTGGTGCGCGTCGCCTTGAGGTGGACGGTGACCTGGAGGTTGCCGGGTTTCAGCGGCTGGGTGGCGTCGAAGGTGGAGGACATGGTGACAGCTCCGTTCGTGCAGGGCTGATGAGCCGGGGGCGCCCTGGGGAGGTGACCGGTCCCGGGTGGCGGGACCGCAGTTGGTCTCAGCTGGTCGGGATCGGACAGTTGCGGCGGTGGATCGGCGAAGTGCGGAACTGGGGGGCCTCGGCGGCACGGTCCAGGCCGCCGAGCAGCCAGTCCCCGAAGTCGGCAAGGCTGTCGATCCGCGCCGAGGGCACGGGGGAGGAGCAGGCGCGGCACGGGGCGATGAGGCTGAACGTCAGGCGGGCGGCCGGTTCGTAGGCGCCGATGAAGAGATGGCTGCGCTGTCCGTAGGAGAGCTGGATGCGGGCTGCGCGGTAGAGCCGGGCGCCGGGGAAGAGCGGGTGGTTGGAGTCCTCGTACACTCCCAGCCTTACCTTCGGGGGCAGTTGGAGCCGGTGGCGCAGCAGTTCGGCTACGCCTTCGCGCTCGGAAGTGGCCGCCAGGATCGACGGCTCGGGGGTGGTCGGTCCGGTGTTCAGCCCCTTCGCGCGCCGGGCAGTGGCCTGGCGGGCGGCTTCCTCTATCGCTTCCAACGTCGGGTTTGTCAGCCAGTGCACAACGTCTCCTTGGTGGCTGGGCAGTTGGGGTGAGGCTCGGACTGGCCGGGGGACCTCATGGCCTCGCCGCAACGGCAGCGGCGAGGCGAGCCGCCAAATAGCGGCTCCTACCAGGTGGTGCGTGGCGGGGCGGCTTCCGCCCTGCGCCATGAACTATACATAGACTCATAGAGTTATACAATATCTGGGAGGGATTGCTTGGTTCCCCGCAAGGGCGAATCGACGTGCTGCTGCCCATGCATCCACCGGGGCAGCAGCACGCGGGCTACGCGGCCATCGAACCCACAAGGTCCAGAATGACTTGGGCGCAGGCGAAGGCTTCTCGCTTGTGACCGTAGGAGGGAACCCGCAGATGCATGGTCTCGTGGGCAAGCACCTTGTCGGCGGACCCCCTCGTCGGCACCTGAGCCAGGTAGTGGGGCAGAGTGAGAAGCGCGGGTGATGCCCAGCGCTCCTCACTTAGTTCGGAGAAGGGGCACTTCCTGCACTCGCCGGCGCTTGCATGCCCTGCCGCGGCACCGGTGAGGGCCCGGGCATGGTTGAGAGCGTCGAGCCCGCGGTCGACGCGCAACGCGTACCAGGAGCCGCGCTGCTCCGTGGCGGGGAGCCCGGTTGCGACCGCCGGGTATACCGGCAGGGCGACTGTGTCGTCGTGGACCCGGACGAGGACGACCTGGTCGAGGTAGCCGCACAGGTCCGACTCGGGCTGATGCTCGCTCAGCCAGGCGACCGCCTCCTCACGCGGCCCCGGGCCCCACAGGTACTGGGTGGGGAAGGCGGTGGCGCCGGGCGTCGAAGTCCCGCAGGTGGGGATCGGTGACACCGCCGGGGCAGAACACTGCCCGGATGAGGACGTACGTGAACTTCTCCTCGTCGCGGGCGTCGGCCAGCTGGTCGGCGTAGCCAGCGATGGTGCTCCCGCCGTCGCCACTCCACCCGATCGCGACGATGTCGCGGCGGACCGGAGCGGGGTACGGCCGACCACCGGGGGTCGGGTGGCCCCACAGGTGGTTGATGAACTCGGCCAGGTCCAAGAGCTCCCGAGCGGCCTCGACCGGTGTTTCCAGGTGGTACTCGCCGTGCGCGACGATGTCCCGCAGGGCCTTCAGGGACCGCTCGGTGTGTCGGTTCCGCTGTCCACGGAGCAGTCCTTCGCGGCGGGCCCAGGCGAGCAGCCCGTTGAGCATGCCGTTGAACTCC
>JAFAUH010000339.1 GCA_019243445.1 Streptomycetaceae bacterium
CTCCGGGCGCACCGATGCGGCGGGCGATCTCGCCATAGCTGGCCGTCTCGCCGTAGGGGATCTCGCGCAGGGCCGCCCACACGCGGCGCTCGAATTCGCCGCCCGCAGGGGCGAGCTCGAGTGAGAACTCGCGCCGGTGGCCGGCGAAGTACTCCGCGAGCTGGGTGCGCAGCTCGGCGAAGGCGCTGTCGTCGCGGCGACCCTCGGACGGCACGGGGGCGGGGTGGCGGCCGTCCTGCATGTGCAGGCCGGTCAGGCGACCACGCTCGTCGGCCGTGGCCAGGAGGGTGCCAATGGGACTGTCGATGAAGGTGTGCATGCCCCGGAGAACGTTGGCGCCCACCCCGGACGTGAGATCACGCCGCGGCCGCTGCCGGTGCGCTCAGCCCCATGGTCTCGGCCAGCAGCTCGTAGGAGCGTCGCCGCGCCTCGTGCTCGTGGGTGATCGTGACCACGATGACCTCCTCGGCCCCGTACTCGCCCGCCACCGCCTCGACCCCGGCTCTCACCTTCTCGGGCGAGCCGACGATGGCCCGCCGCCCGGGCACGGCACTTCCGACCGTCCGCCCCTCGCGGCGCAGGAACTCGAGCGCCTTCTCGGGCGGGGGCACGGGGATGAGCTCGCCGCGGCGCAGCAGCCGCAGGGTCATCCGGCTCGAGGCGGCCAGGTGCTCGGCCTCATCGTCGGTGGGCGCGCACAGGACCCACACGGCCACCGCGGTGCGGGGCAGCGATAACTCGCGCGAAGGCGTGAAGTGCTCGCGGTAGGTGGCGGTGATGTCCGCGCCCGAGGGGTTGATGAAGTCGGCGAAGGCGTAGGGGAGGCCGAGCTGGGCGGCCCACACTGCGCTCTGAGCGGAGGAGCCGAGCAGCCAGGGCACGGGGCGCTCAGGCCGGCCGGGGAGCGCCGCGGCCAGCCGCCGGAACGGATGGTCCTCAGGGAGGGTGTCGTCGAGGTAGCCGAGCAGCTCGGCCAGCTGCTGCGGGAAGTCGTCCGGGACGACCTGGCGGCGGTCGCGTTGTAGGGCGAATGTGGTCAGCGGATCGGTGCCCGCGGCGCGGCCGATGCCCAGGTCGACCCGACCCGGGTACAGCCCGGCCAGCAGGCTGAACGTCTCGGCCACCTTGAGCGGGCTGTAGTGGGGGAGCATGACGCCGCCGCTGCCCACGCGGATCGTGTGCGTGGCGGCGGCGATGGGGCCGATCAGTGCCTCCGGGCTCGGGCCCGCCAGCATGGGCCCGCCGTGGTGCTCGGCCACCCAGTAGCGGTGATAGCCCAGACGGTCGGTGAGGCGGGCGAGGTCGAGCGTGTTGTGCAGCGCCTGGGCCCCGGTCGAGCCCTCGGAGACGGGCGACTGATCGAGGACCGAAAGGCGCATCCTCCGATGGTAGTTCGGTGCCGTCGACAGGTTTGGCCGGGATGGTTAGCGCAGGCAAAGAGCCCTGGACGGATTGGCGAACCGTTCCAGCTTGCCCACCATCGGAACCGGTGATAGGTTCGCCCGCGGACCAGTCCGTTGCCGCCGGGGCGTGGGAGGCGGCCTGAAGCAAGGAGGAATGGATGGGTAGGTCGACTGGAGGGTCTGCGGCCGCAGGACGCCGCGCCAGACCCGCCATCGTGCTGGTCGCTGCGCTGGCCATGCTCGTGCTGTTGGTGCCTGGAACGGCACTGGCATCCGGGCAGGCCAAGCGGCATACCGGGCACGTGCGTAGGACTCACCGTCACTTCACGATCCGCAAGCACGGTGAGCTGGACTGCAACGGCTACAGCCGTCGGCAGGTTGCGATTCGGGCCGACCTGGCCTGTACCGACATCCGCGGTCTGCGTGGTGTCAGCAACGACTGGACGTGGCACGGTCGTTTCTTCGACAACGGCCACTACATCGGTCACGACGAGCCCGACATGACGTTCCTGTCGAGCGCCGCGGGCTCGGGCAACAACGTCATCTGGACGGAGACGCTCCCGCTCGATCCCTCGGCTGCCCCGACGGTGGGAAAGCCGGGGTCGGACGTGACGCACTGGTTCGAGCTCTCGCCGGCGCCCTGGTTCTCCATGGCCCAGTGCGACTCGAACTCCTACCCGCAGCTGCCATGCAGCCCGATGAGTGACGAAAACGCTCCCTCGGGCAAGGCGCACGGCTATCCCGGCGCGGGTGGGGCATTCATGGAGATGCAGTTCTATCCGCCCGGCTTCCCGCCGTTCGCGGACGGGGTCAGCTGCAACGACACCCAGTGGTGTGCGGCCCTGAACATCGACAGCCTCGAATGCACGCTCGGGTTCGCGCACTGCAACCCCAACTGCACCGAGCCGGTCAACTTCGCCTACATCCAGACGGACGGCGTGCCCGCCGGGCCGCCGAGCCCTCAGAAGACGAACCTGAGCACGTTCACCCCCAACGGCAAGACCCTGCTCATGAACCCGGGCGACCACCTGTGGATCCACATGTGGGATGCCCCGGTGCCTGGGCACCCGGGCCAGATGGCCTTCAAGGTCGAGATCAAAGACCTGACCAGCGGCAAGTCCGGCTACATGCAGGCCTCGGCGGAGAACGGCTTCCAGAACACGTCGATCGTCGACTGTTCCGGCACGCCGCACAACTTCGAGCCTGAGTACAACACCGCCAAGCAGGGCAACATCACGCCCTGGGCGGCGTTGCGGACGGACATCAGCACGGAGTACGAGACGGGCCACTTCGAGCCCTGCACGAAGGTGACCGATCCGATCGTGATCAGTCTCTTCGGCATGGCCACCGACACCGTTTGGACCAGGTGCAGCGGTCCCTACGAGGCGGCCGGAGGGTCCGACTCGGGCAGTCCGGAGATCAGTGACGCGTCCTGCTTCCCGGCGGGTGACACCCACGGGACGCTGAACACGGCACCAGATGAGGTGACTGGCTGCCAGGACAACCTGTCCCAGAACGGGGACCTCGACTTCGACGGAACCCCGTACTGGCCAGATTGGCCGACCTCGACCACCCCGGGCACGTTCCCGGGCAGCTTCCAGCAGGCGCTACCGGTCACCCTCGGCCGGCAGTACGGCCAGTACTTCATGCAGACCGATCTCGCCCTGAGCGAGTCGACCTGCAGTGCCGGCACTCCTGCTGGGTGCGCCGTCCCGCCGCCCAACGCGCCGGGGCAGTTCTACCCCTACTGGAGCCGTACCGGCAGCGGTGACTCGTGCACGATCCTGTTCGGCAACGTCTCCGGGCCCGGTATCGCCACGATGGGCAAGCAGGCCCAGTACGGCACCAACCAGGCCGCCACGGTCGGATACCCGGAGTTCGAGGGCGCTCCGCGCTCGAACGCCAAGTGCACCTGATC
>JAFAUH010000075.1 GCA_019243445.1 Streptomycetaceae bacterium
AAGGCTGGGGTCAGGGCATGAAGGCTGGGGTCAGGGCATGAAGGCTGGGGTCAGGGCATGAAGGCTGGGGTCAGGGCATGAAGGCTGGGGTCAGGGCATGAAGGCTGGGGTCAGGGCATGAAGGCTGGGATCAGCGCTGCGCCGCGGGGATGTCGACTGCTGCGCACACCGCACGCCACACGTCCTTCGCCTGCCAGCCCGCTGCAAACGCCTCCTGCACGGTCCGCCCACCGAGTTCGGCAATCACGTGGTCGCGCGCAAACGAGTCCGCGTAGGTATCGCCGAAATACGCATGCATCCGCTGCCAGAAGACCGTCAACTTCATGAACCCAGTATCGCGCCCAGGAGGTGCTCCCACCGACGACGTGCGCGTCGACTGTCAGTGGGGCGAGGCACGATGGATGGCATGTCGATCGGGAAGCGGTCACGTACGCCGGAGCAGGGGCTGCCGGAGCAGGATCCGGCGTCGGCCCTGGACGGATTCGCCCCGGCCACACGCGCGTGGTTCACAGGGGCGTTCACTGCGCCCACGGCCGCGCAGGCGGGCACGTGGCGGGCGATCCGTGCGGAGTCCGACGTCCTGGTGGTAGCGCCGACAGGGTCCGGTAAGACGCTGGCGGCTTTCCTCGCTGCGCTCGACCGACTGGCGTGTATGCCGCCGCCTGCTGAGGCGAGGCGCCGCTGCCGCGTGCTGTATGTCTCCCCACTGAAGGCGCTGGCAGTCGATGTGGAGCGGAATCTGCGCAACCCACTGACGGGTCTGCGAGCCGAGGCGGTGCGCCTTGGCCTACCGGAGCCGCAGGTGCGCGTCGGCATCCGGTCCGGCGATACCCCCGCAGCCGAGCGCCGCGCGATCGCCGCCCGTCCCCCGGACATCCTGATCACTACTCCCGAGTCCCTGTTTCTCATGCTCACCTCAGCCGCCCGCCAGGCACTGCGCGGCGTGGAGACGGTGATCGTGGACGAGGTGCATGCCGTCGCGGGCACAAAGCGCGGTGCGCATCTGGCGCTCTCCCTCGAACGCCTCGACGAGTTGCTCGATCAGCCGGCGCGGCGGATCGGCCTTTCGGCCACCGTGCGCCCAGTGGAGGAAGTGGCACAGTGGTTGAGGAGAGACACCCTGTCGCCGCAGCGCAAGGTGACGATCGTGCAGCCGCACTCCGTCAAGGAGTTCGACTTGTCGGTGGTCGTGCCGGTGGCGGACATGGGTGAGCTGGGAGGCTCTCCTTTGCCGGACGTCGACAGGGCCGGGGGCGAGCGGCCGTCGATCTGGCCGCACGTCGAGGAGCGCATCGCCGATCTCGTACAGACTCATCGCTCCACCATCGTCTTCGCCAATTCCCGGCGCCTCGCCGAACGGTTGTGCAACCGGCTGAACGAGATCGCCTACGAACGGGCCACCGGCGAGCCGCTCCCCGAGGACCACTCCCCCGCCCAGGTAATGGCGGAATCGGGTGTGGCCAAAGGTGCCCCGCCGGTGCTGGCCCGCGCGCACCACGGCTCAGTATCGAAAGAGCAGCGCGCCCTGGTCGAGGAGGATTTGAAGGCCGGGCGGCTGCCAGCGGTCGTGGCCACCTCCAGTTTGGAACTCGGCATCGACATGGGCACAGTGGACCTGATGGTGCAGGTCGAGTCACCACCGTCCGTCGCTTCGGGGCTGCAGCGGGTGGGTCGGGCCGGACATCAGGTGGGCGCGGTGTCAAAGGGCGTTGTCTTCCCCAAGTACCGCGGTGATCTGGTGCAGTCGGCAGTGGTGATGGAACGGATGCGCGAGGGCGCGATCGAGGCGCTGCGTATCCCCTCCAATCCCCTCGACGTCCTCTCTCAGCAGCTCGTCGCCATGACCGCGATGGATACCTGGGACGTGGACGAACTGCTGGCCGTGGTGCGGCGAGCGGCGCCGTTCGCCACACTGCCTGAGTCGGCGTTCACGGCGGTGCTCGACATGCTGGCGGGCCGCTATCCGTCGGATGCCTTCACCGAACTGCGGCCGCGCGTGGTGTGGGATCGAGTGACGGGGAAGATCAGCGGCCGTCCCGGAGCACAGCAACTCGCGGTGACGTCGGGCGGCACGATCCCGGATCGCGGTCTGTTCGGTGTCTTCCTTGCCGGTGCCGACCCCAAGAAGGGCGGCGCTCGGGTCGGGGAACTCGACGAAGAGATGGTGTACGAGTCACGGGTCGGCGACGTCTTCACGTTGGGCACGACCTCTTGGCGGATCGAGGACATCACCCGTGACCGGGTGCTGGTCTCGCCAGCGCCCGGTGTCCCTGGGCGGCTGCCGTTCTGGAAGGGAGACCAGCTGGGACGGCCGCTCGAACTCGGCCGCGCGGTGGGCGCGTTCCTGCGGGAGACGGGCCGGGTGACGCCGGAGGCGGCCCGGGAGCGTCTTGCAAAGGCGGGTCTTGACGCGTGGGCGGCGGACAACGTCCTGGCATATCTGGAGGAGCAGCGGCGGGCGTGCGGTCATGTGCCGGACGACCGCACGATCGTCATCGAGCGCTTTCGCGACGAGCTCGGCGACTGGCGGATCGTGGTGCATTCGCCGTTCGGTGCCCAGGTGCATGCCCCGTGGGCGCTCGCTCTCAGCGCCCGGATCGCCGAACGCTACGGATTCGACGCGCAGGTGATGCATGCTGACGACGGGATCGTGCTGCGGCTTCCGGACGCCGATCTGCTGGGTCTGGATCTGCTCAACGCGGCTGCAAAGCGGGCGGGCACGGAACACGACAGCGAGCAGAGCCCGATCGGTGCCGCCGATGTCGTCTTTGACAAGGGCGATATCGAGCAGCTGGTCACCGATCAGGTGGGCAGCTCCGCGCTGTTCGCCTCACGGTTCCGTGAATGCGCAGCCCGGGCGCTGTTGTTGCCGCGCCGCAGCCTCGGCAAGCGCACACCGCTGTGGCAGCAGCGGCAGCGCGCCGCCCAACTTCTCCAGGCAGCGTCGAAGTTCGGATCCTTTCCGATCATCCTGGAGGCGGTGCGTGAATGCCTGCAGGATGTGTTCGACGTACCAGGGCTCGTCGAATTGATGGGCGACATCGAGTCGCGCAAGGTACTGCTCGTCGAAGTGACGACGCCCGAGCCGTCCCCGTTCGCCCGCTCGCTGCTCTTCGGCTACGTCGCGCAGTTCCTGTACGAGGGTGACTCCCCGCTCGCTGAACGCCGGGCCACGGCACTGTCACTGGATTCCCGGCTCCTCGCCGAGCTACTGGGCCAGGCCGAGCTGCGCGAACTGCTCGATGCCGAGGTGATGGCCGATCTTGAGCGGGAGCTGCAGTGGCTGACGGAGGACCGCAGGGCCGAGGATGCTGAAGGAGTGGCCGACCTGCTACGGCTCCTGGGCCCGCTCACCGACGCCGAGTTGGCCGAGCGAGGTGCAAAGCCGCAGTGGCCGAGGGAGCTCAAGGCGTCCGGGCGAGCGATGCGGGTGCGAATCGCAGGAGCCGGGTACTGGGCGGCCGTCGAGGACGCCGGCCGGTTGCGGGACGCGCTGGGCACAGCATTGCCGGTCAGTATCCCGGAGGCGTTCACCGAGCCGGTCAAGGATCCCATGGGTGATCTGATTGCGCGTTTCGCCCGTACGCATGGCCCGTTCACGGCAGCCGACGCAGCGGCCCGTTTCGGTCTCGGCACCGCTGTCGTTGAGGGCACCTTGCAGCGGCTCGCCGCCGACGGGCGTGTCGTCCAGGGGGAATTCCGGCCCGATCAGGTGGGAATCGGTGCAGCGGCGCGAAGCGCCCCAGTTGAGGGTGGTGAGGGGAGACGGGCGGGAGAATGGTGTGACGCCGAGGTGCTGCGCAGGCTTCGCAGACGTTCGCTGGCCGTGCTGCGGCAGGAGTTGGAGCCGGTGCCCGCCCCGGCGCTGGCTGCGTTCCTCCCACGCTGGCAGCACGTGGGCACCGACAGCCTGCGGGGGATCGACGGTCTGGTGCGTGCCGTCGAGCAACTGCAGGGTGCCGCTGTGCCCGCCTCGGCGCTGGAGAAGCTGGTGCTGCCCTCCCGTGTCATGGGCTATACACCGGCGATGCTGGATGAGTTGATGGCGACCGGGGAGGTGCTGTGGGCGGGGGCTGGCGCACTACCCGGCAAGGACGGCTGGATTTCGCTCCATATGGCCGAAAATGCGCCGCTGTTGCTCCCCGAGCCGCTCCCGTTGGAGCTCTCCCCCGCCCACCGGGCGGTTCTCGATGCGCTCTCCGGCGGGTACGGGCTGTTTTTCCGTCAGATTGCGGAGCAGGTAAGGGTTGTGGTGCCGGAGTGCAGTGATCTTGAACTCTCCGAAGTGATATGGGAGTTGTCCTGGTCGGGGCGACTCACCAATGACACGCTGGCTCCGCTGCGCGCACTGCTCAGCTCCGGTCGTACGGCGGGATCGACCACTCACCGCATCCCGCGCGGGCGATACGGCTCCCGCCTCACCCGGCCCACCGTCTCTCGTACGGGTCCGCCGACGACGACCGGGCGCTGGTCACTCGCACCGGCCGCCGAACTGGATCCCACGCTGCGAGCGCATGCGCTCGCGCACACCTTGCTCGACCGGCACGGTGTCGTCACGCGTGGCGCGGTGGCGGCCGAAGGTGTCGAGGGAGGGTTCTTCGCCGCATACCGAGTGCTGTCGGCGTTCGAGGAAAGCGGCCGGGCCCGCCGGGGGTACGTCGTCGAGGGTCTAGGAGCCGCCCAGTTCTCGATGGACGGTGCGGTCGACCAGCTGCGCGCGGGACACATAGCGCGCGAGCGCGAAGGGGTGCACGGGGCTGCGCCGCGCGCCATCGTCCTGGCTGCCGCCGACCCTGCCAACGCCTACGGTGCAGCACTGCCGTGGCCTGAACCGCCGCCTGGAGCCGGGCACAAACCGGGCCGCAAGGCGGGCGCCCTCGTCGTGCTGGTCGACGGGACGCTGACCATATACGTCGAACGCGGGGGCAAAACACTGCTCGTCTGGGGTGATCACAGCGAAGAGCACGCAGGTGAGAACGGCTACGGACACGAGGAGGGGGCGGGTGGCTCCCGCTTGACGGCCGGTGTCGGGGCCCTGGCCGCAGCCGTCCGTAACGGTGCGCTCGGCCGCCTCACCATCGAGCGCGTCAATGGCGAGTCGGCACTCACCTCGGCGCTCGGCCGGGCGCTGGAGGCCGCGGGTTTCCACGCCACTCCGCGTGGCCTGCGGCTGCGGGAATGATGTCCGTATGCCTGCCCGCTGGCGTCAGCGGGCAGGCACGTAGGCGCCCTGTCCAGGCCCTGCAGCCTTGTATTACCAGGGCCTACAGGACCAGATCGGCTGGCGTGCGCCGGGGTTCGCTGGTAAACGCCCCGCGGGGCGACGCGCGTTTGCAACATCGTCGCAGGTCACGACCGCAAGTGACCCTGTGGTACTAGGCCCTGTTCCGGCGCGACACCGGCGCCGCACCGGCGAAGGAGCATCCACGTGCGGGGGTGCGAGGCGTGGGCAGGGCCGCGGCAGCCGTATGCGGACCTCCCGCAGCTGGCTTCCGCCGCACGGGGCGCCGTGGTGCCACATGCACTGGAAGCAGGCTGAGCGTCCAGCCGCCGATGGCCAGCCCCTGCTCGACAGGGCCGGATCTGGCGGGTTGCGCCGCTACCCGGAACACCGCCCAACACCAAAGGAGTGTCATCACGACCGCCACGGTGCAGCGGATTGCCGAGAACGCACCGATTGTGCGAAATGCCTGAGATGCCTGTACTGCCTGAACGTGGAGTGCGCGAAGTCGAACTTCCATGGCCGCCTCCCACATCCCCGAGGCTGCGGCAGGAGCCTCATAGGACTCCCGTGAACCCATGGATTCCCCGTGAGGGTGATCGATAGGCGCCCTACACTCCACGCAGCCCCATATTCACCCGATCGGGGCAATGGGACAGGCGATCAGGCCGCCACTACATCTACGGCCTTTGCCGTCGCTGCGTTGATCGTCACACGGCTACCTGGTACATGGGTGACGGGCTCCAGCATCGACCGCATCGGAACGGCCTCGGTCTCCGCGGCCGCCGACTGTGCCAGCTCAGCGAGCGACAGCTCGTCGCTGACCTCGCGCATGACTTCGGACATCCGCACATCAAGGGCGTCGCAGATCGCGGACAGCAACTCGGAGGATGCCTCCTTCTGACCGCGTTCGACCTCTGATAGATAGCCGAGCGAAACCCGTGCGGAGGCGGAGACCTCGCGCAGCGTGCGGCCCTGACGCTGGCGCTGCCGACGCAGCACGTCACCCAACAGGCGACGAAGCAGAATCATCGGTGCCTCCTTCCTCGGTCCGCGATCGAAAAGCTTCTTGCCCCACCGTACCGCCTCGGGCATCGGGCGTGCGGGGAGCAATGACGTGTTCACCAACGGCTGCAAACATCAAATCCCCGCTTTCTGTTCCGTATCCTGTGCCCTCGCATTCACGAACTATGCTTCCTGGCTTCCTGCAATGCATCGACCAGCAGTTCTAGCGCGGCCGCGACCGTGGCCTCCCGGATGGCTGCGCGATCACCGTCCAGATGGAGCGAGGTGACTTTCGTCCCACGCGGTCCTGCCACGGCCGTGAACACCGTCCCGACCGGGTTGCCGTCCTGCGGCTCCGGCCCCGCGACCCCGGTGGTGGCCAGCCCCCACATGGCACCGAGGCGGACCCGTACCCCCTGGGCCATCTCCTCGGCGACCAGCGGGTCCACGGCGCCCCGCGCGTCGAGCAGCGCAGCATTGACGCCAAGCACCTCACGCTTGAGCTCGGTGGCATATGCCGTCACCGAACCGCGGAAGGTGCGCGAGGCACCAGGTACAGAGGTCAGCGCAGCGGCGACAAGCCCGCCGGTCAGCGACTCGGCGACAGCCAGCGATGCCCTGTCGGCCGCCAGCAGCTGCAGCGCCTCAGCCGCGACATCCGACCCGGCACGCCCTCTCATGCCTGGCCGCCCCTCCCCTCGCTCCCACCCGTCTTCGCGCAGGTGACGGCTTGCTCCGTCAGACGCTGTGCGGCGAGCCCCCGCCTGCGCAGCGCTCCGGCCTGACGGATGTAGTCAAGGCCGGTCACTACAGTGAGCACGACCGCGATCACCATGATCCAGGCCCGCAGGGTAGCGAGCGGTCCGG
>JAFAUH010000092.1 GCA_019243445.1 Streptomycetaceae bacterium
GTCACCTGACTACCTGTAGGCCACTACCTGCGGATTCGGGTCTGACACCGGATCCGGTACCAGGTCCGGAACCACCGAACCGAGGGGAGACATGAAAGCGTTCCTGTACCACTTCCACGGAATCGACGAGTTCGACTTCTCCAGCCTTGCGCCCGGCGATCTGCCTCTCGTGCAGAAGGCGGCGGCGTCCCGCGAGTACGGCATCCTGCCCACGGTGTACCTGCGCCGGGAGAACCTGCCCCGGCTGGTCGCCATGATCAGGGAGTACCACGCGCTGAGGCAGGCAGACGCGGTGCCGAACATCGCCGGGTTCGCCATCGAGGGACCCCTGCTCGGCCCACAGGGCGGTATACCGCGTGCCGGACGCTGGTATCCCTCCGCGGAGGAGTGGGCCACTCTCGCGTCCCTCGGCCCGCTTGGCCTGCGCTACATCGTGATGGCACCCGACGCCATGGCGCTGGAGGACCGGATCGACGACGGATCGACCTTCGCCGACCTCCTGGTCAACTTCTACGAGCAGGGTCTGCGCATAGCCGTCGGCCACTTCCACCGCGACGCCCCGCAGCGCAGCGCTGACCGCCTGCGGGCCGTGCTCGACTTCCTGCACGGCCGGTACGCCTCCTCGCCCTACTTGGTGCTGACCGATCACCTTTACAACGACACGCCCCGTAACTTCCAGCACGCCTGGCGTACCCCGACCGAGCGCGCACGCCGGGACGTGGAACTCAAGGGGGTCCTCACCCCGGACTGGCACGAGGCAGACCTGCGCGAGCTGCTTGGGCCGGTACCAGCCGCGATGCTGGATGCCGCCCAGGACTCGCTGCTGTACCCGTGCATCAACTTCGACGGGTACCACGTGGATCTGGAGATCTGCCGCCGCACCGTCGACTACCTGGGTACGAGCCGGGTCATCGTGCTGACCGACCACACGGAGGTTGCCACGATGGCGCAGGAGCAACTCTCCTGCAGCGAGCACAACCCTCTGTGGCTGCGCGACGACGGGGCGGTGGCGGCCGGTTCGAGCGGCTACGAGCAGCAGCGCCGGAACATCCTCTCGCTCGGATTCGACGAAGCAGCCGTGCGGCGCATGTTCGTCACGAACCCGCTGGCCGCCATCTCGTACCAGGTTCAGGCAGCGTGAGGCGGGTGCTGTCAGCCGGTCGCGAGGGTTCGCAGCCACCCGGGAAGGAACAGCCGTCCATGATGCCTCACCCAACGTTATCGAGAGCACCCGCGACCTGGACCGCGGCCGAGTACCTGAAGAGTCTGTCCGCGCTGGCGCTCCGCATGGACATGGAGGCAGCCGGACAGGCGGCCCAGGAAATCGCCGGCGCGCTTTTGGCCGGCCGCACCGTCTTCGTCGCAGGGAACGGAGGAAGCGCAAGCACGGCCAGCCACGTGGCGTGCGACCTACTCGGTACCTGTCGGGTCGCCGGGCATCCTCGCGCCCGGGTCGTCGGGCTCGCGGACAACCCCGCGGTCCTCACTGCGTTGGCCAACGACACGAGCTTCGAGGAGGTTTTCGCCCAGCAAGTCGCACTTCAGGCCGAGCCTGGCGACCTATTGCTGGTGCTGAGCGTCAGCGGCACGTCGCCGAACCTCCTGCGCGCGGCCGATGCAGCTCGTGCCGCAGGGGCGCGGGTCGTCGCATGGGTCGGAGTGACCGCCAGCTCACTCGCGAAGCACTGCGACGTCTGCGTCAGCGTCGACAGCGACGACTACGGCCTGACCGAGGACCTGCACCTCGCACTGAACCACATCGTCGTCCGGCTGCTCTGCGACGGTGAACCGCGCAGGTGCGGTCCGTCATGAGTCCGGCTCCCCCGCCGCCACGCCGAACAGCGGGCCAGATGGACGGACCGGTCTTCCTCACGGCGCCAGCCGGACTGGCACCGGCGGCCGCCGGACGGCACGGCGCTGCCCCATGGAGCCTGCTGTGCGATCGGGACGGCACGGTGATTGAGAACCGGAGCGACTACGTACGGACCCCCGCGCACATCCGGTTCCTGCCGGGGGCGGTTCGCGCTCTAGCGCGGGCCACAGAGGCGGGCGTGCCCATCGTGCTGGTCACCAACCAGTCCCCGATCGGGCGGGGGCTGCTGTCACTGGGCGACGTGGTGAGCCTCAACAGGCTGGTGACTGACGCGCTCTCCGCCCAAGGGGTGCGGATCGCCGGGACGTATCTCTGCCCCCACGCGCCGGCCGACCGTTGCAGCTGCCGCAAACCGGAACCTGGCATGGTCCGGGCAGCGATGGACCGCTTCGGACTCGACCCATCGCGTACGGCACTGGTCGGCGATTCCGTCGACGACGTCCTGGCGGCTCGGCGGGCCGGTGTGCAAGGAGTCATGGTGCGCACGGGGCGAGGGGCGCAGCATGCGGTCCGGCTAGCGGCCCTGCCTGAAGCGGCGGGCACACCGGTCGTGGCGGACCTGGCGGCAGCGGTCGAACGACTCGGCCAGATCTTCCACGCTGCGGGCGACCGGTCCCCCGCTGCGTCAGCGTTCCGACAAGAGACGAGGAGAGCCGAGGCATGAGACTCGCGGGCATGATCCTGGGAGCCGGGCTGGGGAGCCGTATGGGGCACCTGACGGCGGACACCCCCAAGCCGCTGCTCGAGTTCTCCGGACAGCCCCTGCTCGGTCACCTCCTGGGGCGGCTGGGCGAAGCCGGGGTGTCGGAGATCCACATCAACCTCCACTACCAGGCCGACCGGATGCGGGACTTCCTCGCGACCTGCCCCACACCGGTGCCCGTGTACCCCCGCCGCGAGCCGCGGCTAACCGGTCCGGCCGGCGCGCTGCGCCTCTTCGCCGACGAACTGCGTCGCTTCGACACGGTCCTGGTCGCGTCCGCCGACGTCCTGGTCGGCGAGTCGCTGCACCGCCTCGTCGCTACCCACACCGAAAGGCCGACCGCACTCACCTTCGCGTGCGCACAGGTACGCAAGGCGCGCAGGTACGGCGTCCTGGACATCGGTCCTGACGACGAGGTGCGCGCGGCCGTGGAGAAGCCCGATGTACCGGACGACGAGACGCACTGGGTCAGCGCCGGCGCCTACTGCCTGGACCCACAGGTGATCGAGGGCATTCCGCCTGACCGAGTCTACGACTACGCGAAGGACCTCGCTCCGGCGTTGACGGAGGCGGGGAAGCGGGTGCGAGCCCACCGGCTGAGCGGCTACTGGCGCGATGTTGGGACCCCGCAGGATCTCGCCGCGGCACGCCAAGATGCCGCGCGCGGGCTCATTCCCTGGCTTCTTCCGGATCGAACACCTGAACATCCGCCCGTCGAAAGGGGCCTGGCATGAGCGGGCCTACGACCGACGCGCCCGCGCTGGTGCTGGCGCGCGCCCCGCTGCGGGTCTCCCTCGCCGGTGGCGGCACTGACCTGCCCAGCTACTCCGACCAGTTCGGCAGCACCGTGGTCAGCTTCGCCATCGACCGGTACGTCGGCGTCACATTTCACCCCCGCAGCTTCGACGGCGGCATCACCTTCACCGGGGAGCAGAGCGAACATGTACCCGATGTCGGCGGCATGCGGCACCGCTTCGCCCGCGCGGCGCTGTTGCGGGCCAAGGTAACCCGGAACGCCCAGATTACCGTGAGCACGGACGCCCCCAGCGGCACGGGCCTCGGCGGCTCCGGGGCCTTCACTGTCGCGCTGTTGCACGCGCTGCGGTACGCCGAGGGGCTCGGGCGGACCGAACTCGCCGAAGAAGCATCCATGGTCGAGATGGAGGACCTCGAACGCCCCGTCGGCAAGCACGACCACTACATGGCGGCCTTCGGGGGCATCCGGGTGCTGCGCATCGAACCGTCCCGCCGAGTCACCCTTCAGGACCTCGCCGTGCCCGACGAAGTGCACCGCTACATCCGCGACCGGCTGCTGCTCTTCTACACCGGACTGAGCCGGGACGCCGGCGCCACCCTCACCGGGCAGGACACGGCCACCCGACACAACGACAGCGTGACCATGGACTCCCTGAAGGCGATCGGGGCGCTGGCCGGACCGATGACCGAGGCGCTGCGAACGGGCCGAGTGGACGACGTCGGACCGCTGATGCACGAGCACTGGATGAACAAGCAGCGCCTCGACCGGGGCATCTCCAACGCGCGCATCAACAAGCTCTACGCGACCGCACTGTCTGCGGGCAGTGACGGAGGCAAAGTACTGGGCGCCGGCGGCGGAGGGTTCCTCCTCATCAGCGCCCCAGCCGGCCGGGTGGAGGAGGTGCGGGGCGCACTGGCCGCCGAGGGACTGAGCGAACTCGGCTTCGATCTCGACCGGACCGGTACCCGCGCGACCGCGCTGCCGATCTGAACACCGGGCCTTCCCGGGGCGCTTGAGGGAGTGAACAGATGAACCACGGCCCCACAGCACCGAACGACAGGCGAACACCGATCATTGAGGTCTTCGACGAGCACTACGCCCGCTTCTGGGCACCGGAACTGGCCGACAAGCGGCTGGCGAGGGAATCGCAACTGGTCTTGCGACTTGGCGGATTCACTGCGGGAGACCGGGTGCTCGACATCGCCTGCGCCTACGGGCGGATGAGCATCGCCCTCGCCCGGTGCGGGATCGACGTGACGGGTTTGGACATCAGTGACGCGCTGTTGAACGAAGCCCGCCAGCGGGCTCGCGACGAGGAGCGTTCCCCTGAGTTCGTCCACGGCGACATGCGAGACCTGAAGGAGTTCGGCGGATTCGACGGGGCCCTGCTCTGGTTCACCTGCTTCGGTTACTTCGAGCACTCCGAGAACCAGCAGGTACTGCGCCAGGTGCTGGGGTGTTTGCGGCCCGGCGGCCGGCTGTTGCTAGAGACCCGGCACTGGGACAGCATGCGCCGCCGCTTCGAACCGACCACGGTACGGTCGGCCGGTGACGACCTGCTGATCGAGCACCACCGCTACGACGCGGAGACCGGCACGCAGATCACCGATCAGGTGCTAGTGATCGATGGCCGGCGAACCGAAAGGTCGACAGCCGTGCGGCGGTACGGGTTCCCGGAACTGCGGGCCATGTGCCTGGACGCTGGATTCCGCTCAGTGAGCGGCTACGACCAGGACGGGCGGTCGCTGGGTCCGGAGAGCGAACGATGCGTCCTGGTGGCCACGGCATGAGGAATCGAGGGACACCGATGCGCCTGTTGATCATCACCTCCAGTTTCCACCCCGTGATCGGCGGGGCGGAGACCTATGCCTACGAAGTCGCCCGCGCGATGGCGGAACTCGGCCACGCAGTCACCGTCGCCACCGACGTACCGCCCGGCGGGCATGCAGGAGTACCAGTCATCGATGATCCTCCGGGCGTGCATGTGGAGCGCCTTGACGGCCACCGCCTGCTCCTCGCCGACCCGAGCAAGATCTACTGGGAGCAGATGGCCTTCGGCGTGCTGCCGGAACTCGGTGCCGTGGTGGAGCGGGCCCATCCCGACGTGGTGTTGACCAACAGCCTCGACACGGCGGCGCTGGGCAAGACGGTTGCATCGACCAGGGCATTCCCTGGGTGGCAGCCTTCCACGAGCAGGCCCCGGAGCGCGAACCGCTGGGCCTGGGCCGGCTGAGGCTGGTCTACGACACGCTGCGGCCCACGCTGGTGCTGGCCGGCTCCTGCTTCTACGCCGACCGGGCGCGGCGCTTCGGGGCCCGCACCGAGCTCATTTACCACGGCGTGGACACCGACGTGTTCCACCCCAAGGTGGACCCGGGCCCCACCCGCCGCAGATATGGGTACGCCGACGGCGACGTGGTGATCGTCTGTGCCGGCCGTCTCAAGGAACGCAAGGGCATCCTCGAGACGCTGCACGCCTTCGCCGAGGTGCACGCCGCCCATCGCGGGACGCGGCTGCTGGTGGTCGGCAGCGTGAGTTCCGCGTCCCTGGAGTACGCTGCCCGGCTGGAGTCCGACGTGGAACGGCTTGGCCTGCGCGACGTGGTGACAATCGACCGTACCGTCACCTTCAGCCAGATGCCGCAGATCCTCGCAGCCGCCGACATCGTGGCCCAGCCGAGCCTGGAAGAGGGGCTCGGCCTTGCGGTCTTGGAGGCGATGAGCGCGGGTCGGCCGACGGTGACCACCGACATCCCCGGGATCACGGAGATCCTCACCACGCCCGGCATCGCTCTGACCGTGCCGCCGGGGCACGTGCGGCCGCTCGCCGCCGCGCTGGAGACCCTGGTCCGCTCCCCGCGGCAGCGCGCCGAACTTGCCGCCAAGGGACGCGAGCATGTCGAGACCCACTTCTCTCGGCAACACATGGCACGGCGCACCGAGGCAGCCATCCAGTCGGTGACCGCCGTCGAACCCCAGGCCCAGGAGGCCCGGCATGTATGAGGTGACACCCGACCTGATCTGGTGGAACGGCGACATCGTCCCATGGGGCGAGGCCACGGTGCACGTCACTTCCGAGGTGGCGATGCGCGGGACCAACGTCTTCGAGGGGCTGCGTGCCTACTGGCAGGCCGGTCACGAGCACCACGCGGTGGTCCACCTCGACCGGCACCTGGCCCGGCTGCGGCAGTCAGCGAGGCTGCTGCGTTTCCCCGATGCCGACGCGGCCGAACACATCGACAGGATGCGCGACGGCGTGCTCGACCTCATCGCGACCCTCGGTCACCAGGGCGACCTGTATCTGCGGCCCACGCTGTACATCGACGAAGGCCGCTACGGCTGGCGGCCAGGCGAGGTGCGGCTGGGCAGTTACATCGTCGGCCACCCGACGGGACCCCGCTCGACGGGTCCGATGGCCTGCATCGTCAGCTCCTGGCGGCGCACCCCAGACCAGGCAATCTCGCCGCTGATCAAGGTCGGTGCCGCGTACCAGGCGTTCCGACTGCCAAGGATCGAGGCCGCGCTGGCCGGCGCGGACGAGGCGATCCTGCTCAACACCCACGACACCGTAGCCGAGACCGGTGGGGCGGCAGTGTTCCTCGTACGCGACGGGATCGCGGTCACCCCGCCGCTGGCCGACGGAGTCCTGGACGGTATCACCCGCAGGACCGTCATAGACCTGCTGCGTTCGCGTCTTGGCGTGCCCGTGGTCGAGCGGTCCATACCCCGCACCGAGTTGTACACCGCCGAGGAAGCGTTCGTGTGCGGCACGCTGGACGAGGTCCGGCTGGTCGGCACGATCGACGGGCTACCGGTCGGCTCCGGCCAGCAGCCCGTCGCCCAAGCCGTACGCGAGCTCTACTTGTCGATCTGCTCAGGCAAGGACGAGCCGGTCGACGTCGACATGCTCACCGCTGTGCGGTCCTCGCCGCTTTCTGGGGACCGGTGAGGAGCATGCGCGACCAAGCGGACGCCGTGACCCCGCCGGTCCAACGGTGGGACTTCCCCTGGCACTACGCCCCTCCCGCGCGGACCTTCGGCCCGCCCACCCCGGTGGACCCGCTGCCTCCCGCAGGAGCCGCAATGCCGACTGCGGTGCTGTTCGATATCGGGCTGACCTTCATCCACCCCTGCGGCGAGGTCATGCTCGCTGACGCCCACGCCGAAGCACCGGACTTCGACGCGCCCGCGCACCACCTGGTGGCGGCGCTGCTGCTGGCGGCGGAGGCCCGCCACCTCGCGCTGCCGTACGACACCGACGGGGACACGAAAGTCGCCCTCGCCTGGGGCGCGTTGCTGGGGCTCGCTCCGGAGCAGGCACAGCAGATCTGGCGGCGGATGATGGCACGCCGAGACCTGTACTGCGAACTCGACCCCGACGCCGAGGATGTGCTGCGCGGGCTGCGTGACCGCGGCGTCAAGGTGGCCGCAGTGTCCAACTCCGATGGCACCCTGGGGCCGGAACTGCGCCATTTCGGCCTTGCCCACTTTTTCGACGCCGTTGTGGACTCCACGGAGGTCTCCGCCGAGAAGCCCGCCCCCGCGATCTACCGCATTGCTCTCGACACCCTGGGCGTGGCCCCCAGTGCCTGCTGGTTCGTCGGCGACGGTCTGGTGAATGACGTACTCGGGGCACGACAGGCCGGCGTCGGCTGCGGCGTGCTCTACGACCGGCTCGGCCTATACGCGCACCTGCCCGCCGTGGCCAAGATCGGTCGACTCACCCACCTGCTGCGATGGCTGGACAACGGTCCCGCCGCACACCCGATGTGACGTCACACTCGCTGTGCGCCACACTCAGCCCACAGTCCCGCGATCCGGGCGGCGACGATCGACGACGAGGAGGTCCAGGTGCAGCAGCACGAGGAGAAGTGGCTCGACTATTTCGATGGGGAGGGTTACCGGGCGGTCGAGCCGCTGGGCTCGGGCATGGAGGGCGCGGTCTACCGCTTGGACGACGGGACGGTCGCTAAGGTGTGGGGGGAGCGCTCGGCCGAGGAACTGCGCCGATTGGGGCGCTTCTACGCCCACCTCGACCAGGCAGGGCTACCGTTCGCGACCCCGCTGTACCACGAGGTCCGGGAGGTGTTCGGCCAGGCGGTAACAGTGGAGCGCTACCTGCGCGGCGTTCCGCTGGACGACAAGACGTTCAGCGGGCCGGAGAAGTGGCCCACTGTGCTGTCGTGCCTGGGCACCGTGCTGGGCGCGTTCGCGGAGGTCTCCGACGCCCCCGAACTGCGTGTTCTTCCTGTGATGGCGGAGAAGCGGGCGTTGTGGGCCGACAGCGCGAGCTGGTCGCAGGCCCTGTCTCGCCTGATCGCCGATCGGGCAGGCCGGTTCGGCGATCAACTGCGGGTGAAGGTGGCTGACTTCGACGCCAAGCTCTCCAGGCTGCACCGGGCCTTGGCCGCCCTCGATGACGTCCGCCCCGCACTGGTACACGGCGACCTGATCCCCGGCAACATCCTGGTGGGAGCCGACGGGACGCCGACGGCCGTCCTCGACTTCGGCTTCTTCTCGACAGCGGGTGACCCCGCGTTCGACGCCGCCGTGACCGCCAGCGTCTTCGACATGTACGGCCCCGGCGCGCAGAATACCGAGGCCAGGATCGACCGGGAACTGAGCGCCCGGTTCGGCCACGACCCGGGGCGGCTCGCGGTCTACCGCGCTGCTTACGCCGTCATCACCAGCAACGCCTACGACCCGCTGGGCCAGGACGGACACTTCCAGTGGTGCGCGAACATGCTCAACCGCACATCGGTGTCCGAGGCCCTGTGCCGTGCGCCGCAGGGGTGCTGAGTGCCGACCGCGGACGGACGGAAGGAGCAGGTGGTCATCCTTGCTGGCGGGTTCGCCTCCCGACTCGGCCCGCTGGCCCGCGAGGTGCCCAAGGTACTGCAACCCGTCGGGGACGAGACCTTCCTCGACGTCATGCTCACGCCCCTGCGGGCAAGCGGCTTCCGCCGGTTCCACTTCTGCCTCGGACACCTCGCGGACGCCGTTCGCCGCTACCTGGAGCGGTGGGAGGGCGAGCTGGAGATCAGCAGCTCCGTGGAGCGCAACCCGCGCGGTACCGCAGGCGCGCTCCTGGACGGCCTCGGTCACCTCGATGACCTTTTCCTCCTCGTGCTCGGCGACACCTACCTCGATATCGACTACGCGCGAGTCGTGGACCTGATGCCCGGCGGGCTGCCCGCTCTCATGGTCGCCACCAGCGCCCCCTGTGGAGTCACCCCCAATGTCCTGCTGTCCGGTGGCCACGTCGTGCGCTACGACAAGGACGGCGTACCCGGCGGCCTGACCGACACCGGCGTCGCCGTGCTACGCCGGTCGGCGCTCGACCCGCTGCTGGCCAGAGCCGGGCCAGTGGATCTCGGCGACGTCTTCCGACGGCTGATCGGTCGCGGCGAACTGGCCGGCACACAGATCGCCGAGCGGTTCTACGACATCGGTACACCCGCGCGCTACGGCCAGTTCGTCGCCCACCGCCACCGCACGCGCCAGCAACGACGCAAGGAAGGTCAACCATGAAGGACTCGCCGCTCCCGGCGGTCGTCACCGGCGGTGCTGGCTTCACCGGAGCCGCACTCGTCTCGGCCTTGAGAAAGGACGCGGTTCCCGTCACCGTGCTCGACCGGGTCGACTGGGCACAGGCATTTCGTCTGCACGAATTCGACGGCACCGACGGCTTCGTGTACCACCAGGTCGAGATCGAGGATCCGGACCGCCTGGGGACACTGCTCGAGGGAGCCTCGGTAGTCTACCACCTGTCCGCCAACACGGAGAACCGCGGCGACCGAGCAGGCAGGTTCGCCGACCTGCGAAGCACCGTCGCCGGGACCGTAGGCGTACTGGAAGCGCTGGCCTCGCAGCGTCAGCGGACCGTCCACACAGTAGTGCTGACGTCAAGTCAACTCGTCTACGCCCCCGTCACCAACGGCGACCGCATCACCGAGCACACCGGAGTGCTCGCTCCCGCCTCGCGGTTCGCAGCCGGGAAGATGGCCGCCGAGGGATTCCTCTCCGCCTACGCGGACGAACTCGGGCTGACCGCCGTCTCCTGCCGACTGTCCAACATCATCGGGCCCGGAACCAAGCGCGGCATCGTCCACGACATCGTGGCGCGCCTCGCCGACGACCCCCACCGGATACGGCTTCTCGGGAATGGCCGGCAGACGCGCAGCTACCTGCACGTCGACGACTGCGTCGCCGCACTCCGCGCCGCCGCCGCACCCGACACCGGCAGGTACGAGGTCATCAACGTCTGCAACACCGACTCCCTCAGCGCCGCGACTGTGGCGCGGCTCGTGGCGGAGGAGTTCCCGCACGGCACACCTGAGGTGGTGACCGTCGGCGGCGACAGTGGTTGGCGCGGCGACGTGCCCACCCTGGCCGTGTGGCCGGAGAAGCTCCTGGCGCGAGGATGGCGCCCCGGCCGCACATCCAGCGAGGCCGTCACCGACACCGCGCGCGCCCTGCTAACGGAGCGTTTCCCGGCAGCGCCGGCCAGCGGATGAAACCGAAGCCGAAGACCCCTCGTGGAACGGAGTGTGGCACCAGCGTGGACGACGCCGCAGGAACAGACGGACAATCGAGCGGCACTGAGCCGCCACCGGTACGAAAGTGGGAGGTGCTCGGCCGCCGCTCGCTCTACAACAGCCGATGGGTCAACCTCTCTTTGGTGCGGGTCGCACCGCCAGGGCGCGAACCGTACGAACACCACGTAGCCGGTGTGCCCGACGCGGTCGGCGTAGTACTGCGTCATCCCGACCGTGGCGTACTGCTGTTGCACCGTCACCGCTTCATCACCGACACCGTGGGCTACGAGATCCCGGCCGGCGGAATCGACGCCGGAGAGACCGTCGAGCAGGCCGCAGCCCGCGAGCTGCTAGAGGAGACCGGATGGACCGTGCGCGACACGGCGCCACTGCTGTCCTGCAACGCCTCCGACGGGGTGAGTGATCAGCGGTTCCACTTCGTGCTGGCCCACGCCGGGGAGTTCCAAGGCACCCCTGTCGACGACCATGAGGCCACAAGCCGAGTGTGGGCCGACAAAGCCCGGCTGACCCGGCTGATCGCCGAGGGAGCCGTGCCGGGCAGCCTCAGCACCGTCGCACTGCTGTACGCGCTGCACTTCGGGCATCTATGAACCACCGAGAAGCTGGGGCAACGCCATGACACGCATGCTGTTCGTCCGGCACGGCCAGACCGTCCACAACTCCCTCGGCGAGATCTCCACCCTCCCTCCCGGTGGGCCGCTGAGTAACCTTGGCATGGAGCAGGCACGGAAACTCGCCGCGGTGCTGGCGCCATGCCGGGTCACGGCCGTTTACACCAGTCCGATGGAACGGGCCGTGCGGACCGCCGAGATCATCGCCGAATCGCACGCGCTGCCGGTACACCCGACACCAGAATTGACCGAAGTATCGGCCGGTGATCTCGACGGCCGCCACGACGACGAGGCCTACACGTTTCTCAACGGCGCACTGGACGCCTGGTGCCAGGGAGACCTGAGCGTACGCATCGGGCACAGTGGAGAGTTCGGCCAGGATGCGGTGCATCGGCTGAAGCGACTCGTCGCCGATCTCACCGAACGCCATCCCGACCAGACCCTGGTGCTGGTCAGCCACGGCGGGCTTCTCCAAACCGCTATCCCCTGGGTGTGCGCCAACCTCACCCCAGCCTTCGGGCTGCGGCGGCTGGTCGCAAACACCGCCGTCATCGAACTGGAGGCGGACGGCACTGCCGTCACCTGCCTCTCCTGGGACGGCGCGCCGGTCTCCACCGGCGCGGACACCCACTGAACCACTCCGACAGGACCCGAACGAGAGGATCGACGGACATGAGCAAATTGAGGATCGGCCTGCTGGTCTCGGGCCGGGGCAGCGTCCTTAAGACACTTCTTCGGGTCTGCGGAGACGGTTCGCTGCCCGGCGAGGTCGTCGCGGTGGCGAGCAACCGGGAGTGCCCCGCGCTCGGCCTCGCCCGGGAGGCCGGCGTGGGACGCGTCTCCTCTTATCCGATCAACGACTACGCCTCCCGCGCGGAGCGGGACGCGCACATCGCGGCCGACCTTTCGGCATCCGATGTGAACTTTGTCGTCGTCGGCGGCTACAGCGAGGCACTCGAACCCAGCTTCTTCGACGCCACCCCCTGCGACATCATCAGCATGTATCCGTCCCTGCTGCCGGCCTTTGGAGAACTGGATGAGGCGATCGGCCCAGCGTTGGACGCCGGTGTGAAGACCATCGGCGTCACCATCCACTTTCGGACCCCGCTCTCCGTCAGCGCGGGGCCGATCATCGCCCAGGAGCCGCTGCCCGTGGACGTCGACGACACGGTGGAGAGCGTCACCGCACGGGTAATCGCCCTGGAAAGCAAGTTCCTGCCGCGCGCGCTGCGGGCGTTCAGCGAGGGACGCGTCGTCCGGACGGGATCCCGTGTCCAGCTGATCGAGCCGACGACGGACGCCTGAGGAATCGGCCCAGCTGGCTGTGGGGCGCCCGGAAGCCGGTCGGGTTCGGTTTTCGGGCGCCCGCTTCAGAAGCGGCGTCCCCGGTGCGGAGCAGGTGTGGCGATCGTGCTGGGAGCGTGGAGTGTGCTGGAGGCCGAGCAGGCCCATCTGCACCACGGGGGACTGTTCGGGGGCACCCACGAGTTCGTCCACTGGCTTTCCACCCGCGGCCGGGGGCTGTCCTACTCGGTCGGCATGACCATCGCCGATGGTATCCACAGACCGTCCTGAAGGTCCCGACATCGGCCTGGCCGCTGGCCGTTGAGGTGCCCAAACTTCTCCGGACACGCTTCCCAAGCATCATGGCCTGGATCAGACGGAAGGTCCGCCGACACGAGTCCGCCGGAGACTGCGCGAGGCGCAGAGAGGAACCGAGCACGGAACTCGAACGCCCCAGCACTACCTTCGACACCATGATCTGCGAGGACTTCGACCACCACTACGTGGCCGAACTGTACCGCCGTGCCGAGCGTCGCTAGAGATCCCTGAACTCATACAGCGGGCTTATAGCCGCCGATATCGACTGTTGAGTGGTTGGGGGAGGCGAGGGCGCCAACCCCAACCATCCTCAGCACGATTGTTTGGCATGGCTGCTCAGGAGATGATGTCGATCGGCGGGAGGTTGTCCACAACCTTCATCGTCTCCACGCTGACGGTGACGATTCGCTTGAGGAGGTCGATGATGTAACGCGGGTCGTCCGACCAGTCATTGGGGTCGTTGAGGATTCCGCTCACCTTGTCGAGCTTGACGTAGTAGCGGTCGATGATCCACTCGATCGCAGAACGGGCGCCGAGCTGGTAGCGGTATGCCTCAGCCGGAATGTTGGAGAGGGTGACGCGGCTGTTGTAGACGATCGTTGATTTGTCCTTCTCGCCCTTCCTGGATTGGAACTTCATTTTGGCCGCCACACGGTACAGCTCGGAGTCAGGAGTGTCCTTGGGGCCAGTGATGTCCTCCACGATCCCGGTGTACGGTTCTGCGGACTCGTAGCCGATGTGAAGCTCGGTGAGCGTGCAGCCGGCGTCGGCGAAGTTACGGAAGCCTTGGACTTTGGGGATGCGAGGCAGGGACTTCTTCAGGTCGGCGGCGAACTGCTCGCGGTACTGTGGGGAGTGCAGCAGACCGTAGACGTAGTAGAAGATGTCGTCCTTGGTGATGGATTCGTCGTTGTACGTCTTGCGGTAGTCGCGGAGGGCGGCGTCGGTGATGTTGTCGACTTGCTCGTAGCCAGTGCCTTCAGCGGCGGCGAACAGGTCGTTGCCGGTGCCGAGTTCACGGTAGGTGTAGCGAGGGAAGAATTGGCCGTTGCTGGAGCCCCAGTAGGCCAGATCAGGAAGATAGTTCACTGAGTGGGTCGAGAAGGGTTTATCAGACCCTAGCCCTGTCACATAGAATCCGAAGTTCGCTTGCTCCGGTGTGGGGAACATCCGCCCGAGCTGGTAGACCATGTCGTTCAACCGTGCATCGAAGACGAGGTATTGCTTGGTAAAGGGGCGGTAGGCGGCGGTAAACAGACGCTGCTTGTCGAAGGCGTATCTCGCGCCCTTGGCTACGTTGGCCTTGTCTGCACGGTTCCAGCTGATCTTCTTTGGGTCGAAGTCGATGTACTTCTCTGCATCGGCAGCCTTTGGGTCCGCGATGCCTTCCGTCTGGCAGTACTTCGTAAACTCATCCACTTGGCTGTTGTAGAAGTCAATCATCGACTCGACGTTTCCAGAGAGCTTCTGCTTGGAGAAATTGAAGGCCCAAGAGTCTCGGCCGGTCTTGAGTCCGCTGGAATACAGCGCGAACACAGTCTCGGCCCTGGAAGCATTGTCCTTCTCTCCGATGGCCCGGAATGTCGCGAACCGCTCGTCGCGCTGGTTGATCCAGTCACCTTCGGTGCTTGGGATGATCTGCTGCCACCCGACCGTGCCGAGGTCCTGGTCGGCGATGACGGCGAGCTTTTGCTTGCGGCTGAGGTAATCGCCGATGTCCCGGTAGTGAAGCTCGCACCCCGTGTCCGACTTGCTCGCCGCATTGCCGCCCTTAATGAGGAGGAGGATGGCAACGGTGTTGCGACTGCCGGAGCCGAAGATCTTGCCGCCTTCCTTTTGGGAGAGTTCGCCAGCGGTGCGCTGGTTGCCCCGGAGGTTGTAGCAGTAGATCGCGTCGAACTCCTCGACCAGCGACTTGCGCAGACCGTCAGCGGTATTGCCGTCGATGTAGCCGCCGTTGGAGACGAAGCAGATGACGCCCTCATCCTTGATGCGGTCCGAGGCCCATCGGATCGCGCGGATGTAGGAGTCGTAGAGGGAGTTCTTGTTGGTAGCCGTCGACTTGGCCGCGTATGTGATCCGGATGCGCTCGTCCAGCGCCTCGTACTTGAGGTTCTGGTTGTCGTCGTTTTGGCTGTCCTGTCCCACCGAGTAGGGCGGGTTGCCGATCACGACACGGATGTCCTGCGCCTGCTGTTTCTTGACCCGTTCGCTGTTGCCTTCAAGGACGCCGAAGAGCATACCTTCAGCAGGTAATCGGAGGGCGACGGTTTCGGGCGTGGGGTGACGGCCGGTGACCGGTGGTCAGCGGCTCGCGGGGCGGGGTGGTCAGGCGGGTGCGCCGGCTGCGGGCGGCGTCCACAGGCGTCCGCAG
>JAFAUH010000010.1 GCA_019243445.1 Streptomycetaceae bacterium
CGTCGCGATGCCCTTCGCCGTTGTCGCGCAAGTAGGCGCGGATGGCGAGCAACCCCGCCAGCTCACCTTGGGAGCCGGCATTCGGCTGCAACGAGACAGCGTCATAGCCCGTGAGCTCGGCCAGCCAGCCCTCGAGCTCTCCCACCAGGCGCCGGTAGCCCAGCGCGTCCTCGGCCGGGGCGAACGGATGGAGGTCGGCGAAGCCCGGCAGCGAGACCGGCTCCATCTCGGTGGTCGCGTTGAGCTTCATCGTGCACGAGCCGAGCGGGATCATGCCGCGGTCGAGTGCGTAGTCGCGGTCGGCGAGCCGGCGCAGGTAACGCAGCATCGCCGTCTCGGAGCGGTGCTGGTGGAAGACCGGATGGGTCAGGTAGTCGTCCGCGCGAAGCAACTCGGTCGGCAGCGCATCCGCGGATGCTGCATCGAGCGCGTCGATGTCACCCGATACGCCGAACGCCGCCCACACGGCGGTGAGTTCGTCTCGGTCGGTGGTCTCGTCGCAGGCGAGGGAGACGAGGTCGGCGTCGACCTGGCGAAGGTTGATGCCCGCGCCGCAGGCGGCGGCCACGATCTCGGCGGCACGGCCGGGCACACGCACGGTGAGGGTGTCGAAGTAAGAGTCGTGGAGCACCTCCACGCCCGCCGCGCGCAGGCCCTCGGCGAGTACGACGGCGTAACGGTGGGTGCGCCGGGCGATAGTGGCGAGCCCCTCGGGGCCGTGGTAGACGGCGTACATGCCGGCCATGACGGCGAGCAGCACCTGCGCAGTGCAGATGTTGCTGGTGGCCTTCTCGCGGCGGATGTGCTGCTCGCGGGTCTGCAGCGCGAGCCGGTACGCCTTGTTGCCGTCGGCGTCGACCGAGACGCCGACGAGACGGCCGGGCAGACTGCGGGCGTAGGTGTCGCGTACGGCCATGTAGCCGGCATGCGGGCCGCCGAAGCCCATCGGCACGCCGAAGCGCTGGCTGGTACCGACCGCGATGTCGGCGCCGAGTTCGCCGGGAGAGGTGAGCACAGTGAGCGCGAGCAGGTCGGCGGCGACGGTGACGATCGCACCGAGTTCGTGGGCGTGGGCGATCACAGGACGCACGTCCCGGACGGCACCCGAGGCGCCCGGGTACTGGAGCAGCACACCGAACACACCGCGCTCAACGACGTCGTCCGGGATCCCGTCGGTGAGGTCGGCGACGACCACCTCAATGCCAGTCGGCTCCGCGCGCGTCCCGATCACCGCGATCGTCTGCGGCAGGCAGTCGGCGTCGACCAGGAAGACGCCGTTTTTCACCTTGCCGACGCGACGCGACAGCGCCATCGCCTCGGCCGCCGCCGTGGCCTCGTCGAGCAGCGACGCGCCCGAGGTGGGCAGACCGGTCAGGTCGGCCACCATCGTCTGGAAGTTGAGCAGCGCCTCCAGACGCCCCTGGGAGATCTCCGGCTGGTAGGGCGTATAGGCGGTGTACCAGGCGGGGTTCTCCAGCACATTGCGCAAGATGACAGGCGGGGTAAAAGTGCCGTAGTAGCCAAGGCCGATCATCGAGCGCAACACCTGGTTGCGGCTGGCGAGCGCGCGCAGCTCGGCGAGCACCTGGGCCTCGCTGCGGGCCTGAGGCAGGGCGAGCGCCTCAGCGCTCTTGATCGTGTCCGGTACGGCGGCCGCCGTCAGCTCGTCCAGCGATCCGTACCCTACCTGGGCGAGCATCTTGGCCTGCGCGGCAGCGTCCGGGCCGATGTGGCGGCGCTCGAAAGGCGTGCCGCGTTCAAGGTTCGAAAGGGGAGTACCGGGAAGGGGAATGCCAGCGAAGGGGACGGGATTGGCGGTCATCTGCGGAGGCCTCCTGGTCGAATGCGACCTGTGAGGGGCACCTCAGCGTGGGTGCCCGGACGGCCTCCCCCTCTGTCATCAAACCTGAGAGTTTCACCGCTTCGCCGAGGCGAGGCGGCTTTCACCGTCGGTGAGGAGGGGTTCCTCCGGACGCGTCGTTGCGCCCTGAAGGCCCGCCCTTCTTTTCAGAGTGACCTCGTCCGTGCGGTACGGATGCCTGAGAGATTCCGGGGAGGGTTTGCTCCTTCGGCGCCCGGCGACGGCGACTGAACAGTGCCAGTCACTTACGTCGGGACTCTCCCGCACGGGGTCAACGGCCACTTGCCACCCTACCAGCGCGGGCGTCACACACCTCTTCCGCGTTCGCCCCACCGCGCCAGCGGCTCATGTCACTGCCGCCCACTCATCCAGAGCCTCCATGGGGCCCCAGGCCCGTCAGGGCCCTATTGCGCTCGGTCTCCGATTCGACACCGTCCATAATGTGGCTTTTTGTAATGAGTGGATTTTTGTAATGATATGGGACCGGTTGCTACCACTTGGAGGGACCGTGCAGACCGATGTCGATCCACGCAGCCTGATTGGCCGCAAAGCCTTCGATTGCAACGGTGTGAAGATCGGCACCGTGGACGAGGTCTATCTCGATGACGCGACCGGTGAGCCGGAGTGGGCGGCGGTGCGCACCGGGCTGTTCGGCCGCGACGCATTCGTCCCACTGGGGCCGAGCGAACTGAAGAACGAGACACTGCAGGTGCCGTTCAACAAGTCCCTGGTCAAGGGCGCGCCTGACTTCGGAGTGGGACGCCATCTCTCCCCCGAACAAGAGCTCCAGCTCTACCACCACTACGGCCTGGAAGTGCCTCCCGCTCCGGAGGCCGGAAGATCGGCTTGCGGAGAGCCGCCCGCCGCGCCAGCGGCTGATGTTGCGGGCGGACAGCTCACAGGGAACGGCGAAGATCACCCGGACAGGGCCTAACAACCTGGGAGCGATAGGGAGTGGATCAGCGAGCGGCGTCATGCGGCTTCGCATCCAAGGCGAAGGGAGGCGACGCGGGGCGTCGTTGACCGACGACAACACAGGAGACGGAGTCGCAGGGCGACGCGCGCCGGGCGCCCATTCGGTGAGGAGCTCTCAGTCGCAGGGCGTCGGGAGCCCGCTCCCTATTGCCCCCCAGGTCGGCACAGCATGTAAAAGCGTGCAAAAGGACCCCTCACAGAACGGGCGCTAACCACTGCCAGGAACACGCTCACCACTGCCAGGAACAAGCGGCATCGGATCCGACGCGTCGAGCTCCGGATCGTCGACGGGGAGGGTGCAGATCCGGCCCGGCTCCCCGCCTGGCACCTCGAAGCGGATCGTAACCCTGCCGACGCCACTGCCCTGCACCCAGCCGGGGCCGTGCTCGGTGTGCCGGACGTCCTGCCCCGGAAGCCATCGGCGCGAGGACGACGGCTGTGAGGGCTGGAGGGCGGTCGACGGCATCGGCGCCTCGGCGTCGGCATCTGTCGGCCGCTGCTCCGGCAGGCCGTCGGCCAGACCGTGCGTGAACAGATCCTCCTGGGTGTAATCGCTGAGCCCGGCGACGCCAACGCCCAGCAGTCTCACCCCGCCTGTGGTGTCCACCGCGTCGAGCAGGCGCGCCGCCGTCTCCTTGACCACCACCGGGTCATCGGTCGGCGCCCGCAGGGTCTCCGAGCGGGTGAGCGTGGTGAAGTCGTACCGCCGTACCTTGAGCACCACCGTCCGCCCGGAGCGGCCCGCCCCGCGCAACCGCTGGACGCACCGGGCGGCGAGCCGGTCCACCTCAGCGCGTACCCTCGCCCGGTCGGTGAGATCAACGTCGAAGGTGCCCTCCACCGACACCGATTTCACATCGCGCCCAGCCATGACCGGCCGGTCGTCATGCCCGGTCGCCATCGTGTAAAGGCCGGTGCCGTGCGCCTTGCCGAGAAGCCGGACAAGCTCTGCCTCCCCCGCCTCCACGATCTCGGCGACCGTCGTTATCGCGGCCTTGCGCAGCTGCTCTGCCGTCGCCGGTCCGACACCCCATAGTGTGCGCACCGGCATCGGGCCGAGCAGCTCTCGTTCCGTGCCTGGTGCGGTCACCAGCAGGCCGTCGGGTTTGGCTGCCTCGGAGCCGATCTTGGCCAGCAGCTTGGAACTGGCGATACCCACCGAAGCAGTAAGCCCGGTCGCTGCGGCGATGCCGGCGCGCAGCGCTTCGCCGACCGCCCGTACTGCCTCGGGCATTTCCTCCGGCGGCCGGCGGCGCAGTCGCTCGCCGCACGGGCCCGCATCCAGGTCGACGAACGCCTCGTCCAGGCTGAGTGGCTCGACGAGCGGTGAGAGCTCGTGGAGCAGGCCCATGACACGCTCGCTCACTGTGCGATACATATCGAAGCGCGGCACGAGATAGGCCGCATTGGGGCACAACCGCCGAGCGTGCGCCATCGCCATCGCCGAGTGAACACCGTGCACCCGCGCTTCGTACGACGCGGTGGCGACCACCCCACGCGGTCCCAGTCCTCCGACGATTACCGGTTTCCCTCGCAGGCTCGGCTTCGATGCCTGCTCCACCGCGGCGAAGAAGGCATCCATGTCGAGATGCAGGATCGTCGGAACGCTTCTCACACGAGGGATATTGCCGCACCGCACCGACAATTGCCGTACAGGTGTACGCCAAGTACGGCATGTCGGCCAAATACGGCATGTCGGCCCGGGTTGGCTCTTCGGTCAGCCGGCGCGGCTGCGGCGCCGGGCGAGCTCATCGGCAGGGTTGTGACCGATCACGGTCTCCCCCGTGTCCACCCGCTCGCCGTGCAGCTGGGCCAGCACACTCTCCACATCGCGCCACACCACACCAACGGCAATGCCGAAGACGCCTTGACCGCCTTCGAGCAGGCTCACCACCTCGTCAGGCGAGGTGCACTCATACACGGTCGCGCCGTCGCACATCAGCGTCAGGCGGGCCACATCGGCTGCGTCCCGGGTGCTCAGGTGCTGCACCGCGGTGCGGATATTCTGCAGCGCCACGCCGGTGTCGAGCAATCTTTTGACGATCTTGAGGACCACGACGTCACGGAAGCTGTAGAGCCGCTGGGTGCCGGAACCGTAGGCGGGCCGTACGCTCGGTTCGACGAGACCGGTGCGCGCCCAGTAGTCCAGTTGACGATAGGTGATACCCGCAGCGGCGCAAGCTGTGGGGCCTCGGTAACCAATGAGCTCGGACGTCCGGTCACCGCCTGGACGGATCTCGTCCGACGGTCGGCGACAGGGACGGGACACGGTTCCGTGGACTGGGAACGCACCGCCTGCGGCCGTTCCCTCGCCGGTGCTTCTCACGCCGACCTCCGTCCCTTCACGTCCCGGGGCGCACGTGGGACTTACCCACTTGACGGTAGGCAGTCGCTGGGAGTGCGTCAACGATCGCCACGCTCGGCACGCCGAGTGATCTCAGCCCCAAGGGTGGTTTCGCGTGACCTCTCCACGGGAATAGCTGTTGAATTTACGCTTTTAGATTGCGCAATGCGTCGCATGTCTCGCACGGCGCGCCGCTTCCCGCTCACTGGTTACTGGTGCCGAAGTCCTCTGGCGAGATCTGGTCGAGAAATTCCCGGAACTTCTCCACCTCGTCCTCCTGCTCGTCGGGGATGGTGATGCCCGCATCGTCGAGCACGCCGTCGCTGCCGAAGATCGGCGTTCCTGTCCGCAGTGCGAGCGCTATGGCGTCCGACGGACGGGCGCTGACCTCGACCCCACTGGCGAAGAGCAGCTCCGCGTAGAAGACCCCTTCCCGCAGGTCGGTGATGCGCACCTCGGTCAACTGCTGACCGACCGCGTCAAGGACATCCTTGAACAGGTCGTGGGTCAGCGGGCGTGCGGGCGTCATGCCTTGCTGTGCGAAGGCGATCGCGGTCGCCTCCCCTGGTCCGATCCAGATCGGAAGGTACCGGTCGCCTCCTACTTCACGCAGAAGAACGATCGGTTGGTTGGAGGGCATTTCCACCCGGACACCCACGACATCGAGCTCGTTCACACAGCAACCCTAGGCCGTGACCGGACGCTTTGGGTAGTCGGGAATCCCACCGCGGAAGCCCGATACGACCCCTGCCCGGCCCCTGGGAGCCGGACGGCGGTCACAGCTGCCGGAGAGGTCGCAGACAGGGCCCACGGTGTCAGGTGCCGCCTGAAGTCGGCGGGTCCGTCTGGCCGCACCGCACGCGCGCCGTTTCGCCTCTGCCCTTTTTGGAGTCTTCATCTGGAGTCTTCATCTTTTTTGGCGTCTTCGGATGCAGAGCCTTGTGCAGCACCGCTGCATCCACTGGCGGAGCGGGCTGATGCAGCACAGCCTCACTCCGCATGCCCGGACTCGGCCCTTGCCTCGCTCCTTGATCTGCGCTCTCCATCCGCGCGGCCACTAAGTCGCAGCGCGGACTGCACCAACGCGGCGTGCAGCTGCACGGAGAGCGTGGCCAGCTCCCGCGCCATCGACTCCGCATGGGATCTCGTCTGCGGATTGCGATGCCTGCGCAGCGGAGCGACAACCTGCTCCACCAGGCCGACGTCCCGGTCGGCTGCCGCCCTGACGGCGCGAAGGTGGCGCGGTTCGAGACCATAGGTGCCCAGCTCACGGATGAGCCGGGCGATGTTCACCGCCTCTGCGTCGAACCCGCCGTCCGGGCCCTGCTCGAGCAGGCCGTACGACTCCCACTCGGCCAGCTCGGCCTCCTCGATGCCCGCAGCCGCCAGCAGTTCCTCGCGGCCGAGGCGCAGCCCACCGCTCTCGGGCTGGGCCGCCGCTGCGTCCAGCAGATCGCCGGGTCCGGAGGGCGCGGGCAGCGGAAGCGACTTCCCCGCATCGAGCGCGTCCAGATGCTCCCTGATCACCTTCAGCGGCAGATAGTGATCACGCTGCATGCGCAGCACGTGGCCGAGCCGCGCGACGTCACGGAAGCTGAATTTCCGGTATCCCGACGGGGTGCGCTGCGGGTCGACGAGTCCCTCAGCCTCGAGAAAGCGGATCTTGGAGATGGTGACCTCGGGGAACTCGTCCCGCAGCAGTCCGAGCACTGCCCCGATGCTCATCAGCCGCTCGTCCGCCTCGGTGGTGCCGTACTCAGCACCACCGGACAACGTTCGAAGCGTGGACCTCCCCTTGCCTCGCGGCACGGGCAACCCTTCCTTCGCCTGCAGCATGGTGACCCCTCTCGTGGGCCTGCTGCGCCTCAGATGCCCCGGTGGCTCGTGTAGAAGACCAGCCGGTACTTGCCGATCTGTACCTCGTCCCCGTTCGACAGGACCACGGAGTCGATTGGCTCCCGGTTCACATATGTGCCGTTCAGGCTGCCGACATCAGCGACGGTGAATCCTCCGTCAGCGCTCCTGCGAAACTCGACATGCCGCCGTGAGACGGTCACGTCGTCCAAGAAGATGTCGCTTTGCGGGTGACGGCCGGCTGTGGTGACCTCGGCGTCGAGCAGGAAGCGGCTGCCCGAGTTCGGCCCGCGCCGCACGATCAGCAGGGCAGAGCCGGGTGGCAGCGCGTCGACAGCGGCCTGGGCCTCCGAGCTGAGCGACGGGATCGGCGTCTGGCCGGTCATCTCCGACTCGTATGCCTCGATGCCGGAGATCGAGATGGTGGAGGTGGTCTCGGACGCCCCCTCGTAAGGCGCACCGGCGCGCAACGGCGCTCCGCAATTCGAGCAGAAACGGCCGGCCTCGGCGTTGCTGTGTCCGCACCTGCTGCAGAGCGTTCCGAAGCCCATCGGCTGCCCCTCCTGCCGCGGGTGGCCCGCGAAAACGTTCGCCTCGTACGAGTCGGAGGAAAACCCTCCACCTGCACTTGAGGTCGATGGTCCCTGGAAACCTATGGGGTCGGATGCGCCAGGGTCAACAGATACCGGCCCATGACCGCCGGAAATATCTCCAATCGGCCCAGCAGCCGTGTCCCGGAAGAGCGGGCGTTCCGCATGCTCCGCGTACGGCGGCTCGTCGGGCTGTGTCGAGCGCGGGGCACGGTGACGCGCCGTAGCGGGCTCACTGACTCCCTGCCGTGCACGTTTGCCGAACAACTTCCCAAACCAATTCACGGGCGATTCCCCTTGACAGCAACAGACCCGCCCGTGGGGCAGGACGAACCCTCGCAACACCGACCGGCGGCTCCGGTCAACCGGACAACGATCGTGGCCGCTAGACAGTTTCCACCACGCGACGTCCTCTCGGTGCGGCGACCCCCCGTATGGCCATGGCCTCCCCACCGACGGATTTGGGGCAGCGGTAGAGCGTTCCCTGCTCTCCGACCTCAATGGCCCGCCTTGGCATGGCAACCGAGCGTAGTCAGGCTGTTTTGAGGATCGCAAGGCACCCGCGACGATCTTCTTCCACAGCTCCCACTGCGCGCACCACACATCGTCGCACGTGGGACGCGGCGATAACGACCTGGGGAGCAATAGGGAGTGGATCAGCGAGCGGCGTCATGCGGCTTCGCATCCAAGGCGGAGGAGGGAGGCGACGCGGAGCGTCGTTGACAGACGACAACGCAGGAGGCTTCAGAGCTCCTCACAGAATGGGCGGCCGATCAGCGCGCGGTGGCCTGGGGCTTCGCATCCAAGGCGGAGGAGGGAGGCGACGCGGTGCATCGTCGACCGACGACAACACAGGAGACGGAGTCGCAGGGCGACGCGCGCCGGGCGCCCATTCGGTGAGGAGCTCTCAGTCGCAGGGCGTCGGGAGCCCGCTCCCTATTGCCCCCCAGGTCGTAAGCCCTGTCCGGGCGGAACGGCCCCGACGAAGGGGCCGTTCGCGCGTCAGGCGGGCGCTGTCAGCCGGTTCCGAGACGGTCGCTCAGTGGCCTGCGCCGTCCACCACGGCGGACCACTCGTCGAGCAGTGCTTGGGCCGAGGCGTCGTCGGGCCCCTCAGCCCACAGGCGGGTGACCGCCTCTGCCGGATCGGGAAGCACCATGACCCAACGACCGTCGGCCTCCACCACCCGGACGCCGTCCGTAGTGTCGACCGACCGGTCGCCCGCCGCCTCCACGACGCTCCTCATCACCAGACCCTTCACGGCCCACGGAGTGGCGAGGTCGCGCTTGAGCACATGAGCCCGCGGGATACGGGCGTCGATCTGGCTCAGTGTGAGCTGGGTCCGCGCTACGAGACCGATCAGCCGCACGAAGGCGGCCGAACCGTCGAAGACACTGCTGAACTCGGGAACGATCAGGCCGGCGCGGCCGTCGCCACCGAAAATGGTGCCGTCCATCCGTGCGACGCGGGTGAGGTCGTCGGGCGATGTCGTAGTCCACTCGACCTCGGTGCCGTGATACGCCGCCACCTGCTCGGCGATGCGGGTCGTGGTCACGGGGAGCGCCACCCGCCCACTGCGCCGCTCCGCTGCCACGAGATCGAGCATCACCAGCAGCGCCCGGTCGTCCTCGACGATTCTGCCTCGCTCGTCGACGAGTGAGATCCGCTCACCCACCGGGTCGAAGCGGACACCGAACGCGGCTCCGGCCGACGCGACGATCTCGCCGAGACGCACAAGACCCGAGCGCCGCTCATCGACCGTCTCGGTCGGATGCGCCTCGTCGAGGCCGGGATTGATGGTAAGCGTGTCGACGCCAAGACGTCCGAGCAGGCTGGGCAGGACGAGCCCGGCGCTGCCGTGCGCCGCGTCCACCACGATCTTCAGACCGGACTCCCGGACCCCCGAAGTGTCCACGGCGCGCAGCAGAGCGCCCGCGTACGAGTCGAAGACACTGGACGGGAAGTGCAGATCACCGATCTCACCAGGGAACGCCCTGCGGTATTCCTGCCGCGCGTAGACGCGGTCGAGCTTACGCTGAGCCGCCTGGGAGAGGTCGGCACCACGCTCGTCGAAGAACATGATGTCGACCGAGTCGGGAACACCCGGCGTGGTGCGGATCATCAGCCCGCCGGCACTGCCGCGCGCGGTCTGCTGGCGGGCGACGGGCATCGGAACGTTTTCCAGATCGCGCACATCGATGGCGCTCGCCTGCAGAGCGGAGATGACGGCACGTTTCAGCGCACGGGCACCACGGGAGTGGTCTCGGGCCGTGGTGACCGTGGAGCCCTTCTTCAGGGTCGTCGCATAGGCGCCGGCGAGGCGGACGGCGAGTTCGGGCGTGATCTCCACGTTGATGATCCCTGAGACGCCGCGCGCACCGAACAGATGCGCTTGTCCCCTGGACTCCCAGATGACGGAAGTGTTGACGAAGGCACCGGCCTCGATCGTCTTGAACGGATAAACACGCACGTTGCCCGCGATGATCGACTCCTCGCCGATCAGGCACTCGTCCCCGATCACCGCGCCGTCATCGATCCGGGCGGCCCGCATCACATCTGTGTTCTTGCCGATCACGCAGCCTCGCAGATTGGTCTGCGGACCCACGTAGACATTGTCGTGGATCACCGCCTTGTGCAAGAAGGCGCCGGACTTCACGACGACGTTGGAGCCGATCACGGAATGCTCGCGGATCTCCGCTCCCGGCTCCACCTTGGCGTAGTCACCGATGTAGAGCGGACCGCGCAGCACAGCGTCGGGGTGGACTTCTGCGCCCTCGGCAATCCAGACCCCGGGCGCCATCTCAAAGCCGTCGATTTCGACGTCAACGCGCCCTTCGAGCACGTCGGCCTGCGCCTTGACGTAGCTCTCGTGGGTGCCGACGTCCTCCCAGTACCCTTCGGCGATGAAGCCGTAGATCGGCTTGCCGGCCTTCATCAGTTCCGGGAAGACGTCTCCAGACCAGTCGACGGGCACATCTGGATCGACGTACTCGAAGACTTCGGGCTCCATGACGTAGATGCCCGTATTGACGGTGTCGGAGAAGACCTGACCCCAGGTCGGTTTCTCCAGGAAGCGTTCGACCTTGCCTTCCTCGTCGACGATGGTGATCCCGAACTCCAGCGGATTGGGAACGCGGGTGAGGCAGACGGTGACCAGCGCGCCCTTCTCGCGGTGGAAGTTGATCAGCTCGGTGAGATCGAAGTCAGTCAGCGCGTCACCGGAAATGACCAAAAATGCATCACTCCTGAGCGCTTCCTCCGCGTTCTTGACACTCCCTGCGGTACCGAGTGGCTTCTCCTCATGGGCGTAAGTGAGGTCCATGCCGAGTTCCTCGCCGTCGCCGAAGTAGTTCTTCACCAGCGAGGCGAGGAATTGCACGGTTACCACGGTCTCGGTGAGACCGTGCCGCTTGAGCAGCCGGAGCACATGCTCCATGATCGGCCGGTTGGCCACCGGCAGGAGTGGTTTCGGCATGCTCGAGGTCATCGGGCGCAGGCGCGTGCCCTCGCCACCGGCCATCACGACGGCCTTCATGTCGGAAGTGTCCTCCTTGAAGAGACGACATTTTCGCCGACATCGCCCCTCCAGATGACCCGCAGATCGCGCGTGGGGGCACCCGGCCTGCCCTCACCTCTGCCGGATACGGGGTTCAGTCGGCCGTGGCGTCCGCCCTGACGAGTCGGCGGACCTGGACCACGTAGAGAATCCCTGCCCACCAGTAGAGCGTTGTACCCCATCCTGCGAACGCCCATCCGAAAATAGCAGCGCCCTCGTGTACCCACCCGCTGCCCTCGCTGAGGAGCAGCAGCGGGAACGCGTACATGAGGTTGAACGTTGCCGCTTTGCCCAGGAAGTTCACCTGCGGAGGCCCGTATCCGTGCCGACGGAGGACGAGCACGGCGACCACGAGCATGAGCTCACGCGCAACAAGCACTCCGGTGAGCCACCAGGGAAGGATCTCGCGCCAGGTCAGCCCGAGGAGGGTGGACAGCACGTAGAGGCGGTCGGCGGCAGGATCGAGGATGCGGCCGAGGCGGCTGATCTGATTCCAGCGGCGGGCAAGCTTGCCGTCAAGATAGTCACTGATACCGCTGAGGGCCAAGATGGCAAGGGCCCAGTAATCTGCGTCCGGTCCGCCGAACTTGGGCCAGAGGATCAACCACAGGAACACGGGCACGCTGAGGAGACGAGCCATGCTGAGGATGTTGGGGACAGTGAGGACCCGGTCGGTCTGCACCCGCGTCTCCTGGACCTCCACCCGGAGTGCCTCCTGTTGCTGTCACGCGCCGACGATGCTTCCCGACCTTACCGGGGACGCGGAGGCGGCCCGTATAGGGGTTCTACTGGGGGTAGTGGTGGAACACGAAGGAGACATTCCCGGGCATTAATCCCGAGAAGGCCTCCTTCGCAATAATTGTCCAGCGGTGTCCCACTCTCCCACAGGATCCCCTCCGCAGTACCATCGGCGCCGAAAAGATTGGCTTCCGGGTTTGGAATGCAACCGAGCATTCCCCGACCCTATAACCGCCGAAACACCATAAAACCAACACGGGTGGTTCGCGATTTCAGAACCAAATTTCAGAACCGCACAGTGCCCGCACGTCCAGCGACTAGGGTCTGGAACTGATCCTCAAGCGGACCGGGGAGGGCTGAGATGGAGACAACACTGCGGGGCATCGGCGTGAGCCACGGTGTGGCGATCGGCGAGGTACGGCACATGGGTACGGCGGTACTCGAACCACCAGCGAAGCAGATCCCGGCCGATGAGGCGCCGCGTGAGCAGGCGCGCGCTCGGCAGGCCGTGGAGGCGGTGGCCGCTGATCTGATCGCCCGGGGCAATCTGGCGGGCGGTGAAGCTCAAGCTGTCCTCGAAGCGCAGGCCCTGATGGCTCAAGACCCCGAGCTGATAGCCGATGTCGAGCGCCGGATCGCGGTGGGCAGTACGGCGGAGCGGGGATTCTACGACGCCTTCGCCGCATACCGGGCGCTGCTGGCGGGCGCCGGGGAGTATCTGGCGGGGCGTGTCGCCGACCTGGACGACGTACGGAATCGGATCGTGGCGCGCCTGCTCGGTGTGCCCATGCCCGGGGTGCCGGACAGCGACGAGCCGTTCGTGCTCATCGCCCGGGACCTGGCTCCGGCCGACACCGCGCTGCTGGACCCGGCGCTGGTATTGGCCTTCGTTACGGAGAAGGGCGGTCCGACCAGCCACAGCGCGATTCTCGCGCGCGCGATGGGTGTCCCCGCGGTGGTGGCTCTACCGGGTGCGAGCGAGCTGGCCGAGGGCATAGTGGTTGCGGTGGACGGCAGTACGGGTGAGGTGTTCGTGGAGCCCGGCCCGGAACGGCAGAGCGCTCTGAAGGAGATCGCCACCGAGCGGAAGGCGGCGATTGCCGCTTCAAGCGGCTCCGGTGCCACCTCCGACGGGCACAAGGTCCCGCTGCTCGCCAATGTGGGCGGTCCCGCCGACGTGTCGGCTGCGGTGGCAGCGGGGGCCGAGGGCGTGGGGCTGTTCCGTACCGAGTTCTTGTTCCTGGACGACAGCAAGAGCGCACCGTCGGAGGAGAAGCAGGTCGAGGCTTATCGCAAAGTGCTCGCAGCGTTCCCCGAAGGCCGGGTTGTGGTGCGGGTGCTGGACGCGGGGGCGGACAAGCCGCTGGAGTTCCTGACTTCGGCGGACGAGCCGAACCCGGCGCTCGGTGTGCGTGGGCTGCGTACGCTGTTGGATCACCCCGAGGTGCTGCGTACGCAGCTACAGGCGTTGGCCAAGGCTGCCACCGGGCTCCCGGTGTACCTCGAAGTGATGGCGCCGATGGTCGCGGACCGGATCGACGCCAGGGCGTTCGCCGATGCCTGCTGTGAGGCGGGCCTGCAGGCGAAGGCCGGTGCCATGGTCGAGATCCCGTCGGCAGCGCTGCGGGCGCGTTCGATCCTGCAGGAGGTCGAGTTCCTGTCGCTGGGCACCAATGACCTTGCGCAGTACACGTTCGCCGCGGACCGGCAGGTGGGCGCGGTGTCGCGGCTGCAAGACCCTTGGCATCCCGCGCTGCTCGACCTGGTCGCGGTCTCGGCGGAGGCGGCCAGGGCCGAGGGCAAGAGTTGTGGTGTATGCGGTGAGGCTGCCTCCGATCCGCTGCTTGCTTGTGTGCTGACCGGACTGGGGGTGACCAGCCTGTCGATGAGCGCTGCATCGATTCCCTATGTCCGGGCCACGCTGGCGAAGTACACCCTGGCGCAGTGCGAGCGTGCGGCGTCCGCGGCACGCGCCGTGGACACCCCGGACGAAGCACGGTGTGCCGCGCAGGCCGTGCTGTCCGGCGAGTGATCGCGTAGCTGACCTCCTCCTGGCCGTGAACGACCGGGATCCCCCTCGCGGGAAACGCACTTTTCTCACGGCTCGCGCTGGTGCCGGTTTCTCCGAGCGCTGTTCCCCGCTTGGGAGAGCCTGAAGGGGGGCTCCACAGGCTTTCGGCTTGCGCCCGTTCCCGCCGACCTGGCGGTATCTGGCGAAGCGCCTGTATCACTCAGGTGTGTTGGGCCCTACCGTGTGTGAGGGGCACAGGGCAAAAGCTCGGTGCCCGGAGAGTAGATGACGCCTGGTTCCGGCGGTACGGGTTCGCCGGTCGCGGCGTCTGTGCAGTAGGCGTTGAAGACCTCGGCTTCGGTGAGCGGCTGGAGCCAGCCGTCGTGGAGGCTCCAGCCGCGGACTCGCTCCGGTTCGCAGGGGCGTGAGGTTCTCATCACCATGCCTCCAGGGCTGTCGATGGCCAGTCCGGCGGCCAGCACGGTGCAAAAGACCAGCGCTTCCGATTCGGCGAGCCGGACGTTTCCGTGCTCGTCGCACTCGGCGTGCAGCACGCCGATAAGCTGCTCGCCCTCGGCCGGGATGCTGCAGACGAGGTGGTGGACGCCCGCGCCGACGGAATCGAAGACCCGCATGAGCGCATACGATGCACGTTCGAACATTCCGTGAGATTTTCCGCCGCTTCCGCCGTCACAGCGTTCGCAGCCATTGTCGCGCGCGAGCAGTCGCGTGGCCTGTTCCCAGGTGGCTCGTCGCCCGACTTCGGTCATGAGCTCAGCAATGAGACGGTCGATGGGCTGGCCTTGATAGGCGACAGCGGCGCCGAACGCCGCGACCTCGGCCGTGTAGCGCGTGCGCGTCACGGCCGTGTCCGGCTCCTGCCCGGTGTCCTCGCAGTAGCGGGTGTACTCGGCCGGATCGAAGAGCGTCACCGTGACGTGGACGCCCTGGGCGGCGAGCGACCGCAGGAACTGTTGCATCTGTTCGAGGTACTGCGCGTGATCGGCGAAGGTGAAGCTGGTGTAGCTCCGCATCGCCATGAAGTCCTCTCCGTCCACCAACAGGGCTACGGTGCCGGGTACTTCACGGCGTAGAGCACGGCGTGAGACGGTGCGGTGGTTGCTGGTGCGTGACATGGCTCCCCCTTGACACAGCGAGTTGAGTCCTACGGTCAGTAACGACCTTCGGACCATTACTCACTCACCGTAACCGCCGCCACTGACAGCGGCTTCGTCGATCAGCTCTGAGGCCGCCGGTCTGCCGCCAACTTCTCGTAGTAGCGCAGCAGTCCGAGGTCGTCGACCGAGCCCGGATTGACCGCCTTGTCCAGCGGAGTGCCCTGGAGCAGACGCTTGACCGGCACCTCGATGCGCTTGCCGGTGAGTGTGTGGGGAACGCCAGGCACGGCAATGATCTCGTCGGGGACGTGGCGGGGCGAGAGTTCAGAGCGGATGGCCCTCTTGATGCGGTCACGCAACCTGTCATCGAGCGTGGCGTCCTCGGCGAGTTGGACGAACAGCGGCATCCAATACCCGCCGTCCGGCTGCTCAATACCGATGACGAGGGATTCACGGATCTCCGGGAGGCGCTCGACCACCTCGTAGATGTCGGCCGAACCCATCCGCACCCCCTGCCGGTTGAGGGTGGAGTCGGAGCGCCCGTGGATGATGACGGTGCCATGTGAGGTGATGGTGATCCAGTCGCCGTGCCGCCATACGCCCGGGAACATCTCGAAGTAACTCTCGCGGTAGCGGGTGCCGTCCGGGTCGTTCCAAAAGCCGATGGGCATGGACGGCATGGGCTGGGCGACGACCAATTCGCCGACCTCGTCGAGGACAGGTTTGCCGTTCGCATCCCAGGCCTGGAGATCGGTGCCGAGGCAGGCCGCCTGGAGTTCGCCGGTGTAGACGGGGAGCGTGGGCACACCGCCTGCGAAGCAACTGCACACATCGGTGCCGCCGCTGACCGAGGCGAGCCAGGTGTCTTCCTTGACGGCATCGTGGATCCAACGGAATCCGTCCGGTGGCAGCGGGGAGCCGGTGGTGGCAATGCACTGCACCGCCGACAGGTCGTAGTCGCGCGCCGGTTCGACCCCGGCCTTGCGGCAGGCCATGACGTACGCGGCGGAGGTGCCGAAGACGGTCGTCCGCGTGCGCTCGGCCACCCGCCACTGGGCACCGGTGTCCGGATAGCCGGGGCTGCCGTCGTAGAGCACCACGGTGGAGCCCACGAGCAGGCCGGAGACGAGGAAGTTCCACATCATCCAACCGGTGGAGGTGTACCAGAAGAAACGGTCTGACGGCCCGAGGTCCATGTGCAGGCCGGCCTGCTTGAGGTGCTCGAGCAGGATGCCGCCCTGGGACTGGACGATGGCTTTCGGCAGGCCCGTGGTGCCGGAGGAGTACAACACCCACAGCGGGTGGTCGAACGGCACCTGCTCATAGACCGGCTCCGGGTCGCCGCCTACCAGGGCGTCCCACTCCAGCACCCCCCCAGGTGCCGCGGTGCCGAGCAGCGGGATGTGTACGACCGCGCGCACGGTGGGCAGTTCGCGGCGCAGTTCGGCGACGATCCCGCGGCGGTCATGCTCCTTGCCGCCGTAGCGGTAGCCGTCGACGGCGAACAGGACGACAGGTTCGACTTGTTGGAAGCGGTCAAGGACGCTGCGCACGCCGAAATCGGGGGCGCATGAGGCCCACACCGCGCCGACGGCGGCGGTTGCGAGCAGCGCGATGACAGCCTGCGGAATGTTCGGCAGGTAGCCGCTGACCCGGTCACCGGGGGCCACGCCCAGGCGACGCAGTTGCTCGGCGAGCGAGGCCACCTGGCGGCGCAGCTCGGACCGGTCGATCTCCCGTATCTCGTGGCGTTCGTCGAGGTGGATCAAAGCCGCCCCACCCGTGCGGGAGGCGTCCTCGGCAGGGCGCAGCGCGTGCTCGGCGTAGTTGAGCGTGGCACCGGGGAACCATACGGCGCCGGGCATCGAGGCGTCGGCGAGCACGGTGTCGTACGGGGTGGAGAAGCGCACGTCGAACCACTCGGCGACGGCCTGCCAAAAGCGCTCAGGCTCGCGCACCGACCAGGTGTGCAGGGCTTGATAGGAAGTGAGCGGATCGGAAGGGTGCGCTGCGGGGGCGCCGAAGCGGCTGGCCGCCCAGCTTTGGAAACAGGTGACCTGGGCGCGCGCGATACGGTCGGGGCCGGGCTGCCACAAAGGCTCCTGGGCCTCCTGACCTGAGGCGGACTGCGCTGCGCTGCTCATATGACGGCTCCCGTGCCCCTTCGCCCCCGATTATGCCTGAGTGCGTTGTACCGCACTCAGGCGGAATGTACACGGGCACGACTGGGCAGGACGATGCACGTGATCATTCGCGGCGCCGCGGGGCCTCCCGCCGGAGGCTCACCCATGGGGAGAGGGGTGGACACCGGTTGAACAGGCATCGTGGCCGGCGGGCCCAGTGGGAGGGTGAACGGCATGCAGACGCAGGGTCTGGGACGGTTCTTGCGCGTGGTCGGCACGAGTGGGGGACGGCGGGAGCTGCGGGCCGCGTGGCACAAGTGGCGCGCTGATGCACGCGATCTGCCACGGCGCGGGGCCGAGCGGGCGCGGGTGCCCGGGGCGGCACAAAGCGCTGAGCCGCTGCCGGGCGGGGGTGTCGTGCGGTTCGCGCGCTCCGCCTTGCGGATTCGGGTCGCGGTGGGTGGCGCGGTGTTCTGCGGGTGGGACGGCGCCGAGCCGGAGCCTTCGTATGCGCTGGTGGGCGGCTGTCCAGACGCGGATGTGCGAGCGACGCTGGAGCCGGACCCCGCCGGAGCCGGGTGGCGAGTGGTCTCGGAGCGGATCACGGTGGTGGTCACCCATCACGGCACCGTGGAGTTCCGCACGCCCGGTGGTCTGCTGTTGCGGCGTGAGCTGCCGCCGCGTTGGTGGGATTGCCCGGGAGATGAGTCACGCTGGGTGCAGCGCTCACAAACGCCTGCCGACGCCCGGGTGTTCGGGCTGGGCGGACGTGCCGCGGGGCCTCGTCTTGCGGAGGGTTCGTACCGGCTGTGGAACACCGACCCTCTGGGCTCCTTCGAGCCGGGGGACGATCCGCTCTACATCACCATGCCGGTGCAGTTGGTGGTGGCGGATGCCGGTTGTCACATGGTGTTCCATGACAACACCTGGGATGGATGGGTGTACCTGCGCGAAGGCGAGGAGGGGGCGGGTTCGGGACATGACCGGCTGGGCGCCTGCGAGGTGCGCCTCGAGGGCGGTCCGTTGCGCTACTGGGTGATGGCCGGGACGCCACGGCGGATGCTGCGGACGTGGACGGCGTTGACCGGGCGTCCGGCGCTGCCGCCGCGGTGGGCGCTCGGTTACCACCACGCGCGGTGGGGTTTTGGAGACCTGCGCGAGGTGCGGCGGGTCGCGGAGGGATACCGGGAACGCGGTCTGCCGCTGTCGGCGCTTCATCTCGACATCGACCACTTCGAGGAGCACCGGGTTTTCACCGTCGATGAGGAGCGCTTCCCCGATCTGCCGGGTCTGTCGGAGGAGTTGTCGCACTCAGGGACGCGTCTGGTGTCGATCATCGACCCCGCGGTCGCGGCGCAGCCGGGCCTGGCAGCCTACGACAGCGGGACAGCGGTCGACGCCTTCGTACGGGACGTACGCGGGCGCGTGGTGCATGGGGTGGTCTGGCCGGGTGATGCGGTCTTCCCTGACTTCACGGAACTGCGGGTGCGCAAGTGGTGGGCGGGGTTGTACGCGGAGCGGCTGGGGCAGGGATTCGCGGGCTTCTGGCATGACATGAACGAGCCGACCTCGTTCGCCGCGTTCGGCGACAGGTCACTGCCACGCTCCGCACGCCACGCGCTGGAGGGGCGCGGCGGTGACCACCGGGAGGCGCACAACGTCTACGGCTTGGCGATGGCGCGGGCCGGATATGAGGGGTTGCGCAAACTGCGGCCCGGGACACGGCCGTTTCTGTTCTCCCGTTCCGGGTGGGCCGGCATGCAGCGGTACGGCGGCACCTGGTCGGGCGATGTGGCGACGAGTTGGGCGGGACTGCGCGCGTCGCTGGCGCTGGCGTTGGGGCTGGGGCTGTGCGGTGTGCCGTATTCGGGTCCTGACGTGGGTGGGTTCAGTGCGGTGCCGAGTGCTGAGCTGTACGTGCGGTGGTTCCAGTTCGCCGCATATCTGCCGTTCTTTCGTACCCACTCGGCGATGGGTGCCGGGCGGCGTGAGCCCTGGGAGTTCGGTGCGGAGGCGCTCGAATGCGCACGCGTGGCGCTCGCGGAGCGGGTACGGCTGATGCCGTATTTCTATACCCTGGCTCATCTGGCGCATCGCACGGGTGCGCCGTACGTGCGACCGCTGTGGTGGCGCCATCCGGAGGATCGGGCGTTGCGTAATGCGGGTGATGCGTTTTTGCTGGGTGATGCGCTGCTCGTCGCGCCCGTGCTGGATCAGGGCTCGGAGGTGAGGAGCGTGCGGCTTCCGGGCGGGCGCTGGTATGACACGGCGACGGGCACGGCCTACGAGGGCCCTGGGCAGGTGCTGCTCGAGGCGCCGTTGTACCGGATTCCGGTGCTGGCGCGGGCGGGCGCGGTGGTGCCGGTGGCTGGCGAGGACGGGCGGACGGAGCTCGAGGTGTGGCGGCCGGCCGCAGGGCGGGAGGGCGGCGGAGTGCTGATCACCGACGAGGGAGACGGCTGGGACGAGCCGCGGACCGAGCGCTTCACCACGCTGTGGAAGGGCGACGAGGTGGTGGTGAAACGGGAAGCCGCTCCGGGTGAGTCGCCGGGCGAACTGGGTCACCGAGTGCGGCTACGTGGGGAGACGTCTGCTTGACAACTGATCAACTGTCGGCGGATCAACTGCCATTTGATCGGGATACTTGCCCGGCTCGGAGCACGAAGAGGCGGCGCGTGGTGCGGGAATGGGCGCCGGTAATTGCAGGACGCCGCTCAGTACGCCGAATTCACGTGGTCTATCGAACCGTACTGGTGGTACGCGTAGTTGCAGGCGGCAACAATGTTGGCCACCGGATCGGTGATGCTCCAGGAGGTGCCAGAGACGTGGTACGCGATGAACGTCGGCTGGATGACCTGCAACAGGCCCTCTGAAGGGTGCCCTGCGGCGGCGTTGGAGTCCGTCAGGTTGACGGCGTGGGGGTTGCCCGACGACTCACGCATGATGTTGCGGTAAATGCCGTCGTAGGTACCGGGGATGCCATGCTGATTCATGATGGCGAGCGCGTGGCGGATCCAGCCGTCGAGGTCGTTGGAGTAGGCGGTGGTATCGGTGGTGGCGGTGGCGGTGGCCTGGGCGCGAGTCTCGGCGGCGGCCTTCGCCTGGGCGGCCTGTGCGGCCTTGGCATGAGCCTCGGCGGCGGCCTTCTCCCGGGCGGCCTGTGCGGCCTTGGCACGAGCCTCGGCTTCCGCCTCGGCCTGAGCGAACGCATCGGCCTGCTTCTGCTCGGTGACGACCTGGGTGGAGAAGGTCCGGACCAGGGTGTGGTGATAGTCCTCGGTCTGCATCAGTCCCATATCGGTGGTACTGCGGGACGGGAACGAGGTGTGGCCGGAGGCGGCGCCGGAGAGACTGCCGGCGGCAGCGAAGACGGCCACGGAGGCCAAGGTGCCACGAGAGTGCGCGGCGGAACGACGCGGGCGGCGGTGCTTGCCGCGGGGAGAGTTGTTCGACGCCATGGTCGGCGCGCTCCTTTCCTTCCTTCTCGCCTACCGGGTTAGCTGACGGGTTCGGAGCAGGAAGGTCTCCTACGGGCCTGTATGAGGCCCGATTCACCCCAGGGACGACTGGGTCCCCGGCTCCCCTGGCTTGCGCCTGACGGGGACTCGGCGATTGCTGCCCGTGTCGCGGTTGCGGCGTGTTCGTGCGAGCAGCACCCATGAACCTATGCGTGGATCGTTGAAGTCAGCAACGATATGTAACGCATGCCACACACAGGTTTTCCATGAAGGAGATAAATGAGGAAACTTAGGATATTTCGCAGAATCCGGGGCCGAACCGGGCACGGCTGTTTCTGAGCACCCCAGTGGAAAATTCCCGCCCGGCCGGGAACTCAGGCGGCAGCCCTGCGTTACCTCCATCGAGCGGATGTGCGGCATACCCCGCCGTAAAGCGGGCAATCAGTTGTACATCGGGCGTACCTCAGGCGCATCGCCAGGCATCCCCGTAAGGAGCTCTGAGCGACGCAGGTGAGCGGGCGGAGAAGCGAAGGGAGAACCCCGCACCATGGAGACCGAGTCGGGCAGAGGGCATCCGCTGTGGATTGAGGAACCAGTCGGCCGGCCGCGGCTTCCCGACCCCGTCCGCGCCTCGGCGGTCCGAGCAGGCCTGATGTTGTCACTGACCATGATTGAGGCGGTAATCGCCATTCTCGGCACGCTCGCGCGCACCTGGCTCGCAGCACCGGCGTTGCTGTGCACGGTCGTGAGCACGGTGGTCGCCACCTGGGCCGTGCTCGACGTATGGATCACTCAGCAGATGTGGCGTCAGCGCAATGGCGTGGTCTCAAGTCCCAGCAGTGCGGCACGTGCGTTGCGGCGCGAGCGGCGCTGTGCACCCAAGGCCGGGCGCACCGCGCCAGGCCGGGCGCGGCGGCCATCCGATGTGTTGTCCGACTCGGATGTTTTCTCCAGTAACTGATGTGCCATCAGGTCGTTTGTTCCGTCGGCCGACGGAACATCCTGGTGGCAGTGATTTCACCGTGCGCCGGGTCACTGTCCGGTGCCTGTTGCGGCAATCCCGGCCGCAAGTGCTCCTCAACACTGATGTACTTCAGCCCCGCTCGTAGGTCCGCATCATTGCGCAGCCGTACCACCAAGGGGAACTCCGCGAGCGCGGTGGTGTCGAACAGACCTGTGGTGTAGATCAGTTGGACGCCGAGTGCGTCGGCGACGGCACGCTGCAACTCCAGCAAATATGTGGCATTGGCGCGGCCGATCGGGTTGTCGAGGAAGAGCGTGCCGGCGTGCTTGTGGCGGTCCCGGCCACTGTCGTTGCTGCGCAGCGCCGCCATGGTGCAGTACAGCGCGATCGCTGCGGTGAGCAACTGACCGCCGGAGAAGACGTCTCCCATCTGCCCGACCGGCACCCGCTCAGCACGCAGTACAGCGTCCGGCTTGAGGATCTCGACACAGACGCCGCGCGGCTCGAGCGCCGCCTGCACTCCACGCAGCAGCAGCGTCATGCCGTCGCGGCGCAGATCGGAATTCTTGCGGACGGCTGCACGCGTCGCCTCATCGATGACCTCGCCGAGGCGCCCACTGAGCACCGCGTGGTCCGGGTCCTCGAAACGGATACGCAAGAACTCCTGGCCCGACCACTCCCCCAGGCCCTCCGGCAGCCGGGACAGGCGCTGGGCCGAGCGCAGCGTGGCCAGCGCCGCTTCGACCAGGCCGCGCAGCCGGTCGACGATGGAATCCCGATTGCGCTCCAACTGCTCCAACTCGTCGGAGAGTACGCGCAGCCGCGGTGCGAACGCAGCGGCCCATGCGGCGGCGTGCTCGGGAAGCGAGGCAGCAGGAAGCTCCCGGATCTGCTGCCGGGCAGGGGTACGGACCTGTTCGTAGCGGGTGGCGTTGGCATGCCGTACCAACTGGTCGGAAGCCTCGCGCAACTGTGATTCTGCCGCCGACAGACCGGCCGCGCAGCCACGCAGCGAACGCCGTGCCTCCGCCGCCGACTGGCGCGCCTCCTCCACATTGCCGGCGTACGGCTCAGGTTGGTCCTCCGCAGTGGCTTCGTGCGCCGCCTCGCGAAGCAGGTCGCGCAGCAGCGCTGCGAGCTCGTCGAAGCCGCCCGCTGCGTCCTCGGCGGCCCGGTGTGCGCGCTGCAGCTCGATGAGACGGTCGCGGGCCGCGGCCAATGCCTCGGTGTACTCGCACAGTTCGGCGGTCACAGTGCGCAGTAGCGTCTGCGCCTGCTCGACGTCATCGGGCACCAGTTCCTTTGGCAGTTCAGTGTGCGACTCACCATCGGCGGGAGCAAGGCGCTCGGCTTCGCCACGCAGTCTGCCGAGCTGTTCGCTGGCTGCGGCGGCTCGCGACTCGATGCGCTGGACGAGCGCTTCGGCACGGGCAGCTGCCGCCTGGCGGGATGGGCTGTCAGCTCCGTCGGGGCCTTCGAGCAACTGGGCGGCGCGGGTGCGGACCTTGTTGGTCAGTCGGTCCAGCTCAGCGAGGGTCGTGCTCTCCTCGCTCTCCGCCCGCGCCTGCTCGGCCCGTAGGTCGGCGCCGACACCCACCTTCTCGTACACCTGGGAGGCGGCGCGATAGGCCTCGCGCAGTGCGGGCAGCGAAGCGCGCGGGCGCGAGCCGGTGTCGTCGAGCGCACTGGCCTCCGCCTCTGTATCGGCATCGGCATCGGCACCGGCGATCTCGGCACGCTCGGCACGCAGTGCGCGGACGGTACGGCGGGCGTCATCGGCCGCGCGCTGGGCCGCACGGCGGTCCTCGTCAGCGGAGCGGGCCCTGGCGATCCAGGACTCGGCCCGTTCCTCGGCCTCGGCTGCCTCCTCGGCGAGCTCGCGCATCCGCCGCTGCCAGGCGGCGCGTTCACGCAGCCGGAAAGCGAGCCCTGCGAGGGCGTCGGCGCGGCGGCGTGCGCGCTGGGCTGCCTCCTGCCGCTGGTCGCGCAGGCGTGCCATCTCCTCCGCTGTCTCGTCCGCCTCCGCGTGCCGGGCACGGGCCTCGGCCAATTCCTGTTGCGCGGTGGCGGCCGACGTCCGCGCCGATTCCACAGCGGCGGTGAGTTCGGCCAGACGCCCGGCAGGGCAGGACGTGCGCCACGATCCGAGGCGGGCCGCGAGCTGTCGGTCGTGGCCGAGGCGTGCGGCCAGCACCCTGATCTCCTCCTCCCGGGCGGTGGCACGGGCCCGCAGCGCCTGGCGTTCACCGTCGGCAGCCTGCTCGTCATGCATTGCCGGGTTGGGCGGTACGAGAAAGACGTCCTCAGTGGCGGTCATCTCCGTAGGGGGCGCCAACAGCGCGGCAGCGGTACCGACAGCGACGGTCGAACGCGGCAGCAGTGCCGCCTCGGCAAGGACTGCGCGGGCGCGTTGATAGGTGTCGGGATCAGTGACCACGACGCCGTCGACAAGCTCCGGGTGGGCGGCAAGCACGGCCGCATGTTCGGCAGGATCGAGGACTTGCGCGAGATACCGCCAACCGGGCAGTGCGGGCACGCCGTGCTCCCCCAGGTATTCGACGGTCGCCAGCACATCGGGACTGGGCGGCAGCAGACCTCCGTTGCCGAGCGCGGCGAGGATCCGCGCGTCCTCGGCAGCACAGGTCCGCAGCTCGAACAGTTGGCGTTCGGCGCGCGCGACGCCGGCGGCGAGCAGCTCGATCAAGGTCTCGGCATTGCCGTCCAACTCGGCGACGGTGAGCGGCCCGGAAGGCGGCAGGCCGATGAGTTCGGCGAGGCGGTCCTCGGCTGCGAGAGCGGCGGCGGCACGGTGCTCGGCCGCGTGACCGGCCTGTGCCGCCTGCAGGGCGTCAGCCGCGCGGGCCGCCGCGAGAGCGGCGGCGGATTCGGTGACTGCGGCCTGCCGGGAGCGTTCCGCGGCCTTGGCTGCAGCCTCCCGCGCACTCTCCCACTGTGTGACCGCTGCCTTCTCCTCGTCGCTCGCTTCAAGCGCTGCCCGCGCCGGGTCGGCGTCCGAGGCCACGTCGTCGAGCCATCCGGCGCGTACCGCCTCCGCGGTCTCCTGTCCGACCTCGGTAAGCCGCTGCTGGAGGTGGCCGGCCTCACTGCGGGCGCGCTGCGCCGCGGTGGCAGCCGAGGTCGCCTCGCGGTGCGCACTGTCGGACTCACTCTGCAGGGCGACCGACCGCTCCTCCTCGGCGTCCGCCTGCCGCTCGGCGCTGTCGGCTGCCGCGTGCAGGGCCCGTACGAGATCGGCCGCGGCCCTGGCCCGGGCGGCGAGGGCGGGTGCGGCGTCGCGTTCCGCCTCACGGATAGCAGCGGCGACCCTGGCCGACCGGTCGGCGGCGGCGCGGTGCCGCAATACCGTCTCGGCGGCCTGCCATGCCGCATGCAGCGTCCGTGCCTCGGCGAGCTCCCGGCGCAGTCGAGCCGCGTCCTTCTCGGCCGCTGCCAGGCTCAACGAAGCGCTTCGGTAGGTGAGTTCAGCGCTGATGCGGGCGGTGCGCCCGCGTGCCGCATCGACGTCGGCGACCGCTCGTGCGGCATCGGCGACGCGCCGGTCGAGCTGTGCGGCGCGTTCTCTTTCGGCCACGGCGCGGGCGGTCAGCCGCCTGGCCAGCTCACGGGTGCAGCGCTCGCTATGCATGTGTACGGCCCGCGCGCTGTCGCGCTGCACGGTGTGCTCGGCGATCCGCTCCAGGTGCTCCAGCGAGCCCGCGGTGAAGTCGCGCTCGGCGGTCAGCTCAGCACGCCGTCCCAGTTTGTTGGCGAAGCTGTGGACGAGGTCGGCAAGGCCATCGGTGTCGCGAGTGTCGGTGACCGCGCGCAGCAGCAGATCGGTGAAGTCGGAGTCCTTCTTCACCGAGAACAGACCGGCTGCCTCACCCTCGTCAGCGTTCATCTCCCGCTGGTAGCGGAAGAGTTCAGGGTCCAGGCCGAGATCGCCGAGGTGCTCGTTCCAGCGGTCGTGGATCTCCTCCCACACCACATCCAAGTGGAGGTAGACCTTGCCGGCTTCGGTGAGGGCGTCGCGGAAGCCTTTCATCGTGCGGCGTCGGCCACGCACCCCTGAGCTCCCTTCAGCAGTGGGGCGTACGGAGGCGGACTCGGCGACGGGCAGCGAGTCGAGGGACAGACCAGGGCCGGGCCGAAAGGAGTACCACGCTTCGGCGAACTTCCGCGGATCGGAGGAGACCTGGCGGCCCCGCCATTCGCTCACCTTGCCGACGACGAGGAGTTCACCGGTGAGGGTGTGCTGCCATTCCAACGCGACGTGCCCGCAGTCATCGGCGAGCAGGAACTTGCGCAGCACACCCGAGCTCGCACCGCCCAGGGTGTTGCGGTGGCCCGGCAGCATCACGGAGAAGATCAGCTTGAGCAGGACGGACTTGCCGCCACCGTTCTCGAGGAAGAGCACGCCGGCGGGAGCGGGTCGGCGCGGCGGGCCCGCGAGCTCGTCCTCGAAGAACTCGCCCTGCGCAGGCGCGGGCTGCGGGACGGGGGCGCCGACGCCCCGAAGGTCCAGCACGGTGTCGGCGTAGCGCGCACCGGCCGGTCCGATGGAGTAGAGGCGGATCCGGGACAGCTCGTACATGGCGGACTCTCGTGGTGTCGGTCGTGTCAGGAATGGAAGGGAAGGCCGGCCTCGGCGACCAGCTCAAGGTCCTCGGAGCCGTCCGCCGCCACCAACGAGGGTGTGCCGTCGGCGACCGGGACGATGCCGAGGCCGAGCAGTTCGGCCATCGCCGCGCTGCCGGCCATGTCGCGTACCTGAAGCTGGTAGCGGGCGGTGGTGCGGTACGTACCGCCGGACTCGTCGCCGGTGCGCTGCAGGAATCCCGAGTCGACGAGGAACGCGACAGCTTTCCCCACGATGCCGGTGGTCGAACCGGCGAGGCGGCGGGCGTCCTTGGTGGCGCCCGTCGCACTGCGCCGGGCATAGACCCGCCAACCCGCTTCCAAGCCGGGCGCTTCACTGGCCGGGTCGGTGTTCTCGCCCTGTTCCTCGGCCCGCTCCTCCAGGCGCCGGCACGCCTGGCGTACGAAAGCGTCGACACCGTTGACAGTAATGCGGCCGATGTAGCCGTCATCGGCAAGGTCCGCGGGGCGCGGGAACGCCATGGCGGCGATGGCGAGATGGGCCAGGCCGTGCAGAAAGCGGTCAGTGGAATCGGAGGCGGCACGACGCGAGTACTCGCCCATGCGGACAGCGAACACCGAATCCTCGGCGGCGGCGAGCGCCATGCCGGCGCGGGCGGAAACCTCCAGTATCACCAGGCCGAGCCCGGCTGCGACAGCGTCGGCAAGTCGCGCGAAAGCGGGGTCGTCGCGGTGACGGCGGATCAGCTCGGCGTATTCGGCATCCCGGGCGGGCAACAGCTTGGGCTGCAGCCCGTACGCGACCAGACGCGAGGCGTCAGCGACATCGGCCGACGTCATACCGGGCGTCATACCGGCCGTCATACCGCCCGAGGCGGCGCGGCCCGGCTGCGCATCGGCACCCAGCTGATCGGAAGTCGCACAGCCTTCACGTTCGTCATTCATCTGCGGTTTTCCTCCACAGTCCGTTCGGCGGCCATCTCCGCTGCGTCGAGCAGCGCGGAGCCGACGATCAAATCGGCGCCGCCGAACTCCGGGTCGTCGAGTTCGGTGCCGTCATCGACGGCGAACAGCAGGCGCTGTTCGCCTTGCCGGTACGCCGTGCCGATCGGCGGGCTCGCCGCGTGGACCGCCAGCAGAGCGACCAGGTAGGGCAGTTCAGGGTCGTGGCGCCGGGCCTCGGCGAGGAGATCGGAGAGTCTGCGGGGCGCATCGTGCGGGAGATCGAGCAGTTCGAGCGCGACTTCGAGCTGCTGTTCGCTGAACCTGCTGTCCTCAGGTGTCGCCACCAGGTCTGGCTCGGGCATCTGAGCGCCGAGGTGTTCGCGTTCCACCGGCGGCATCAGCAGCGCCTCGACAAGATCGCCGATCCGTACCGCGAGCGGGGCGCGCAGCCCGACACCGTGAGCGAAGAAAGCACCGGTGACCTTGGCCGCCTGCTCGACGGGGAGCGGCAGCACGGGGGCGAGCAACTGCCCGTACAGGTCGAGGCCACAGCGCGCGGGCGGCGCGGCGAACGCCTGCCGGTCCTGCTCGGCGCGGAAGAGCGGCCCGGCTTCCAGCAGCCGGGACTGCAACTGGGTGTGGCGGCGGATGCAGTCCTTGACGATGTCGACGAGTTCGGCGGCGCGCCGCTTGTGCTCGGGCTCCTCGCTTTCATCGCGCGCTTTGCGGATGTTGGTGAGGATCGCGTTCTCGTGTCGGTAGCGGTCGGCGACGTGGTCGAGTGCTTCGTTGATCATGTCGGGCACGGCACGCAGCCAGTCGACCGCGCGGACGTCGCGGCGGGTCGCCTCCAGCGCGCGGCGCAGCGATTCGGCGTACTGCACGGTGCGATAACGGGCCTGCTCGGCCGCGAGTTGGGCGTCGGCGAGCCGACCGCGGTTGATGAGCACTTCGAGCTTGACCTCGGTGGCGATCTGGGCGCTGGTGACATCGGTGTCGAGGGCTCCGACGAGCACGTTGACCGCCTCATCGGTGGCGCGCAGATACACCGTGCCGCCGGGCCCGGGCACCTCCTCGATGAGTTTGAAGTCGTAGTCGCGGCGGACGTAGACGCCGTCGGGTCCGAACGTCCCGTATACGGCACGGAATCCGCGGTCGACACTGCCGACGTTGATCAGATTCTCCAGCACCCAGCGGGCCACCCGCTCGTGCTCCGCAGCGCTGCGCTGCGGCGCCTGGGCAGCGACACGCAGCAGCAAACGGGCGATTATCTGATCGTGGTCGGCGCCGGTGTCGAAGTCCATGTTCAGTGTGACCAGGTCGATGGCGGCGAGCGCCACTTCGGCCATCGCGTATGTGGAGTATTCACCGGCCAGATTGGCTTTGCGTACGTCCAAATCGTGCAGCGGCGCGGTGCAGGCCAGCGCCTTGAGCCGACGGGCCAGGCCCTCGTCGGCGGCGGGCCCGGGCGCTACAGGGCGCGCCAAGCCGGCGGTGTGGTGCGGAAGGACTTGCGCGGTGGACGTACTCACAACGGACACATTAGTTGGCACCACCGACACGTTGGCCCCGCCAAAGTGAGGACCAGCGGTTGGCTCGCGAGAATGGCACCTGAAGCCATAGACACATTCAAGGTGAACTCGTCGGCCTCGGATACGGGATCGCACCCTCGACCACCGGGGAGATCCCGCACGCTGCCGGCATCGACATGGGCTCGCTACGCTTCCCGGTCCAGGATCGGGACATGCCAATGGGACCTCCGGCAACTGGAAGATCTTGGTCGATCTCCTGTTCTCAAAGGTCCCATTCTCGTGCGCAAGCCCCCGAAAAGGCCAAAAGCCACTTCACCATAGGGAAATTGCACATCAGGGCTGAACGCCGGCACCTGCCGCGCCAGAGCCCTTCTGGGAACTGCCCATGGCGATCCGGCTGTTATTCAAGTCCTCAAATGCCGACAGTAATCGTGTCACCGTCCCGGTATCCGGTCGCATCGAAGAGGAAGTGGTACTTGTGAGGCGGAATGCCGTATGTGTGCTGGTGTATGGTCGAGCCGACCTGCTCGCCAACGGTCACCTGGCTGCCGATCTGCCACCACCAGTCAGTTCCCTGGAATCCAACGACTTTACAAGCTCCGCCGCCGATGCCCTGCCATGGCACGGACGAGAAGTTACCATCCTGGTTCCAGCCCTGGACGGTGAATATCCCACTCGCCTTGGCGCACACCTGCACCCTGACCGCACCCGCCGAGCTGGCGCCGGCCGTTCCGGCTACCATCAGACCACCAACAGCCGCCGCAGCCAATCCTACCACGACAACTTTGGACTTCTTGAGACGCATCGATCTCGCTCGCTTTCTCATCGATGAGACGTCAACCCGAGATGGACTGACGGGAAGAGAATAGCGCCCGCCGAAGTATCCCTCACAGAAGTTACTTTCATGTTCCCGCATATGAAGTTTTCGTTTGGTGTGGTGGGCTGCTGACCCTGGATCCACCGGCTGGTGACTGGGATGGGTGGGGCTGAACGCACAAAAGTGCCTGTAAACTGACTCTATGAGTGCCGGGCCGCCGAGCAGCCGGCCCCCCCCTTCCCTGCGCAGCCCGGTAGTTTCTATCGTCCGGGTATGCACGTGCTCGAAAAGGAGGCCCGCAATGTCTTCCTACATCGGTATTGATGCGCATCGCAAGCAGTTGCAGATCGCGGTCGTTGATCATAACGGTGCGGTGGAGTGAATCGAAACGCCCCTAATTTCGTCGGGCGGTCCCACCGTCATTGATCTCAATCGCCTCGGGCTCGCCGTTCGGGACGGCCCGAGCAGGACAAAGCCGGTCAGGGCCGGCTCCCGTATCCTCCACCGCCCGGTGTCCTCACCACGAGTGCGTCCCCCGCGCCGACGTCGGCCGCATCGCAGTCGGCCAGCTGCTCGACCGTGCCGTCCGCCCGCTCGATGAGGTTGGCGCCGAGCGCTCCTGGCCCGCCACCTGCCATGCCGTACGGCGCCACTCGCCGGTGGCCCGACAGCAGCGCCACCGTCATCGGTTCGAGGAAGCGGATGCGCCGCTCGACGCCGCATCCGCCGCGCCACCGGCCAATGCCGCCGCTGCCGTGGCGGATCCGGAACTCCTCCACGCGTACCGGGTAGCGCCATTCGAGGATCTCGGGGTCGGTCAGGCGCGAGTTGGTCATATGGGTCTGCACCGCATCGGCGCCGTCGAAGCCCTCGCCCGCTCCCGAGCCGGAGGCGACGGTCTCGTAATACTGGACGCGGTCATTACCGAAGGTGACGTTGTTCATGGTGCCCGAGCCCTCGGCCTGGGCACGCAGCACCGCATACAGCGCGCCGGTGACGGCCTGGGAGGTCTCCACGTTCCCGGCAACCGTGGCGGCCGGATAGCTCGGCGCGAGCATGGAGCCGGTGGGCACGCGGACTTCAAGTGGTTTGAGGCAGCCGCTGTTGAGCGGGATGTCGTCGGCGACGAGGGTGCGGAAGACATAAAGCACAGCCGCCATCACCACCGAGCGGGGGGCGTTGGTGTTGCCAGGCTGCTGCGGCGAGGTGCCGGTGAAGTCGAGGACGGCGCTGCGCGAGGCGTGGTCCACGTGCAGCGCGACCTGGATCACGGCGCCGTTGTCGGTCTCGTAGCGGTATTCACCGTCGTCGAGGCCGGCGATGATCCGGCGCACTGATTCCTCGGCGTTGTCCTGGACGTGCCGCATGTAGGCGTGTACGACGTCGAGGCCGAACTGGTCGACCATACGGCGCAATTCGTGGATGCCTTTCTCGTTGGCGGCGATCTGGGCGCGCAAGTCGGCGAGGTTGGTCTCCGGGTCGCGCGAGGGGTACGGGGCGCTGGTGAGCAGTTCGCGCGTCTCGGTCTCGCGCAGATGGCCGTCGCGTACCAGCAGCCAGTTGTCGAAGAGCACGCCTTCCTCGTCGATGGTGCGGCTGAAGGCGGGCATGGAGCCCGGGGTGAGGCCGCCGATCTCGGCGTGGTGCCCGCGCGAGGCGACGAGGAAGAGCAACTCGCGCCCGGCGCCCGCGGCGCCAGCCGCTGATGTCTCCGTGAAGACGGGGGTGACGACGGTGACGTCCGGCAGGTGGGTGCCGCCGTGGTAAGGGTCGTTGATGGCATAGACGTCCCCTGGCCGCATTGTCCCTTCGTTCCGCCGCAGCACCTCTTTGATGGACTCGCCCATGGAGCCGAGGTGGACGGGGATGTGCGGGGCGTTGGCGATCAGGTTGCCCCCGGGGTCGAACAGGGCGCAGGAAAAATCGAGCCGCTCCTTGATGTTGACCGAGTGCGCGGTGTTCTCCAGGCGGACGCCCATCTGCTCGGCGATCGCCATGAACAGGTTGTTGAACACCTCCAGCATCACCGGGTCGACACTGGTGCCGACCGCCGTCCGGCTCGGGCGCGGCCGGGATCGGGTGAGGATGAGGTCGCCGTGTTCGTCGCCCACGGCGCGCCAGCCGGGGTCGACGACGGTGGTCGCGTCGGCTTCGGCGATGATCGCCGGGCCTTCGACGAGGTCACCGGGCCGGATGTCGTCACGCTTGTACAACTCGGTGTGCTGCCACCGTCCTTCGGTGAACATCCGTACCGTCGCCGCGGGGCGCAGGGCCTCCTCGCGCGGCGCGTGCACGGTGGGAGGCTGTGCGGGCGGCCCGGAGGAGCCGGTGGCTTCGACACAGACCGCTTCGACGACGAGCGGTTTGTCCATCACGAAGCCATATCGCCCGCGGTGGTCACGCTCGAAGGCGGCTTGCATCCGCTCGGCGGTGTCCACTTCGACGGACAGGGAGGAGTCGGTGCCCTCGTAGCGCAGCAGGACGCGGGCGGTGGTGCGGACGGTCTGCGGTGGCACGCCGTCGTTGTGCAACTGCGCCCGGGCGAGCTGCTCCAGTTCGCCGCGCACCTGATCGACCGTTCCCATCGCCTCCGCGGCGAGCCGGGACTCCACGGAGCGTTCGTGCAGCGCCACCGCGTCCGCCATGCCGATGCCGTATGCCGACAGCACTCCGGCGAGCGGGGGTATCACGACGGTGTCGATGCCAAGGGCGTCAGCGACCGCGCAGGCATGCTGGCCGCCCGCGCCGCCGAAGCTGGTGAGCGCATAGCGGGTGACGTCGCGCCCGCGCTGGACGGAGATCTTCTTCACCGCGTTGGCGATGCCCAGCACCGCGATGTCGAGGAAACCCGCGGCGACCTCCTCCGGGCTGCGGCGGTCGCCGGTGGTCGCGGCCGACCACTGCGCCAGTTCCTCGAAGTGGCGGCGTACGACTGCGTCGTCGAGCGGCTGGTCGCCGTTCTTGCCGAACACCGGCGGGAAGTGAGCCGGTTGGATGCGGCCGAGCATGACGTTGGCGTCGGTGACGGTGAGCGGGCCGCCGCGCCGGTAGCAGGCAGGGCCGGGGTCGGCGCCGGCCGAGTCGGGCCCGACGCGGTAGCGCATCCCGTCGAAGTGCAGTATCGAGCCACCCCCTGCCGCGACGGTGTGGATGTCCGTCATGGGCGCGCGCATCCGCACCCCGGCGACCTGGGTGCTCAGCACGCGTTCGATCTCGCCTGCGTAGTGCGAGACGTCGGTCGATGTGCCGCCCATGTCGAAGCCGATCGCACGGTCGTATCCCGCCCTGCTGGCGGCGCGCGCCATGCCGACCACGCCGCCCGCGGGGCCGGAGAGCACCGCGTCCTTGCCTCGGAAGTGGCCGGCTTCGCGCAGACCGCCGCTGGATTGCATGAACATCAGCCGGACATCGCGCAGTTCGTCGGCGACCTGGTCGACATAGCGGCGCAGGATCGGGGAGAGATAGGCGTCGACGACGGTGGTGTCGCCGCGGGGCACGAATTTGATCAGTGGGCTCACCTCGTGCGAACAGCTCACCTGGGTGAAGCCGAGGGAGCGGGCCGCCTCGGCGACGGCGCTTTCGTGCGCGGGATGGCGGTAGCCGTGCAAGAAGACGACGGCCGCGCTGCGGATGCCGTCGCGGTGGGCGTCGCGCAGGGCAGCTGTGGCCGCGTCCAGGTCGAGGGGACGCACCGCTTCACCGTGCGCCCCGACGCGTTCCGGCACCTCGATGACGCGCTCGTACAGCGCTTCGGGCAGCACGATGTGCCGGTCGAAGAGGCGGGGCCGGTTCTGGTAGGCGATGCGCAGCGCGTCGCGGAAGCCCTCGGTGACGACGAGGACGGTGGGTTCGCCGGTGCGCTCCAGCAGGGCGTTGGTGGCGACCGTCGTGCCCATCTTCACGACGTCGATCAGGTGGGACGGGATCGGCTCGTCCGGCTCCAGGCCGAGCACGAGCCGGATCCCGGCGACAGCCGCGTCCCGGTAACTCTCCGGTCGCTGGGAGAGCAGCTTGCGGCTGACCACCCGCGCGTCCGGGGCCAGCGCCACGATGTCGGTGAAGGTGCCGCCACGGTCGATCCAGAACTGCCAGCGCCCGGTCATGTGCTCATTGTCGCCTACTTGCGACCCTTGGTCACTGGACCGTGATGGCTGCGGGGCGGACCTGCAAATGGGCCTGTCATACGTAAATGAACCTGCCATACGGATAAACGGATAATACGAGGCGGACGGGCACCGTAAACGTGAAAGCTGCGGGAAGGAGAAGCAGACCAGAGTTATCGCGTGGGTTTTGCGCCGAGTCTGCCGCGGATTGCCGTTTGGACCTCGGCCTCCTCCGCGGGATCGGCGGCCAGTCGGCGCAGCTGTGCCAGTACGCGGACATCCCCGGTCGCCGCGTGGCGGGCGGCGAGCTCGCGCGTGGCCTCTTCGCAGTCCCAAAGACACTCGATCGCAAACCCTTGCGCGAACGACGGATCGGTCACGGCGAGCGCTCGCGCCGCGCATCCGCGCACATGGGATGAGGAGGTCTCTCGGTAGATATGCCGTACAACGGGTGTCGCGCAGCCGATGCCGAGCCGCCCGACGCCTTCGACGAGGACAGCGAGCCCTTCCGCATCAGCGCCCGCCATCAATCCCCTAGCGGGGGGACCACCGGCTTTAGCCGGTGGGGGAATCGCTTCCTTGGCCTGTGGTACTTTCCTTTCGTCCCGCAAGGGATCGGTTCGGGCTGGACCGCAACTCTCGGGTTGGAAGCCCCCCTCCTTCAGGTGGGGGAGCGGAGTCACGCATACCAGGCGCCGCAGCGCGGCGAGCACGCGCCCCGCGTCCTTGGTCGTGCCCCGGATGGCGAGCACGCCGGCGGCAGCGCCGCCGAGCGCGTCCTCGCGCGTAGCCCACGCGCGGGCGCGCTCCAGGGCCGCGGTGCCGCGTATGCGCGCGAAGGATTCCAGTGCGGCACGGGAGACGACAGCTGAGCCGTCGGCCGCGCCCGCTTCGATCAGGTCGAGCACTACTGCACTGTCCTGGGGAGCGTGACGATCTGCGAGAAAGCGCAGCGCGGCTGCGCGCGCCGCCTCCGGCTCTCCATGGGCTGCCGCGAGCAGTTCGTGGCGGTGCTCGGGCCCTGCGACCGCTGCCAGGCAGCGTGCGGCCGGGGCGTCGCGGTGTTGTGCGGGATAGCAGTCGAGGCCCTGCTGGGCCCAGTTGAGGATGTCGTGCACGCTCCAGCCGGGCGCTGGGCCTGCCGGGCGCAGCTGACGCTGCCAGCGGTCGAAGGCGTGTTGTTCCTCGGCGGCGCGCACCCGCTCGCCGTGTACCGGGTCTTGCGCCCACAGTCGCCAGGGCCGCCTTTCGTATGTCTCGCGCAACGCTCGCGTCAGCGCGGCGTCACCCTCGGGTGTGCAAGGGAAGCGGGCGAGAACTGCCGGGGCGAGCGCACGCAGCTCTTCATCGTCGTCACGCAGTGCAAGCTCGTCCAGGGCCCAGGCCCAATTGGCGCCGTTGGCCGTGTAGTCACGCAGCAGCCGCAAGGCGTCGCGACGGCCGTATCCGGCGAGGTGGCCGAGGACGGACAGGGCGAGGCCGGTGCGCTGCTCGTCGCTGTCGAGAAGGTCGTCGGCGTGGAAGAGATGCTGTTCGATCCCGTCGAGTCCGCCTTCGAGCTCGGAGTACAAACGTGCGTAATACAACGAGCGTGCTTCCACCTGCCAGTCGCGGCGGGGGTCGCTCAGGACGCACTGCTCCAGCACGGCGAGGGCCTCGGCGTGCTGCTCCGCGAGGGCATGCAGGACCCCGTCTCCGCGTCCTCGCTGGAGGAGGCCGAGAAGGGTGCCGCTTGGTGCTATGACAGGGTGGAACATGAGGGCAATCCTCGCTTGAGGGATGCGGTGCCGACAAACGAAAATCCGCAGGTCGGTACAGACCCGGCCACAAACGGCATGCAGTCGGCATTGGGCTCTCCGTTCGCCTCGCCGCGGAATTCCTCTTGACTCTTGACCACCACGACCGTCACACCGTCACACCGTCACACCGTCACGCCAGTACATCCTTGCGGGCGATCACCGGACACGGGTTGACACTGCACTGTCCTGACCAGCGACGAACCGTTCCCGCACCATATCTGACCCACTCGGCCACTGGAATATGCCATTAGCACCACCGGATCGGGTATTGCAGAAACCCTTACGGACCATCGCTCACTGTGCAACAGTCGTGACTGGCCCAACTGCCGCTCGCGCCATGCCGAAGCACGTTCGGAGAGAGTCATGTCGTCCCACCTGCATGTGCACCATGTCGCTGACCCATCGCCGGCTCCCGGCGTCGTCGACGCTCTGATCTCCCAGACGCGCGAACTTCGCGGGCAGCTCGACGCCGTACGCCTCGACTCCTCCGTCGAGGCGGAGGACCCGCATCGCCGGTGGCAGCGCGCCCTGTGCGATCTCGCCGTGCACCACCTCGACAATCTCGGCGAGCACTTGGGCCAGCTGAAGGAGGAGCTCGTCCCCGAGGAGAGCGCCGCCTGCCCCACATCCATGAGCGACACGTCCATGGACAACACGTCCATGAGCGACGAGCCCGGCGAGGAGATGCCGCCTGGACCCGTGGGGGTATCGGCGCTCGGGCGGGCGGGCAGTGCGGAGTGGAACCTCCTGACTGACGAGGTCACCTGGTCCGACGAGCTGTACCAAATTTTCGGCCGCACCCACACGGACGGACCACTGAGCCTGGACGAGCTCCCGTCATGGCTGTTCGCCGATGATCAGCAGGCGCTCACCGCCATGGTCACCGCCTGCCTGGTCGACGGTCGGCCCATCGATGGCGAGTTCCGCATCGTGCGCCCGGATGGTTCAGTACGCACAGTGCACATGGTGGGCGAGCCGGTGCTCGACGCCAACGGCGGAACCGCCTCAATGTGGGCTGTGCTGCGGGATGTCAGCGAACTACGCCGCAGCCAGCGCTCATTGCGCGAGACCCGTGACTCGCTGCAACGCCGACGGCATCTCGCGCAGGCCGAACACCGCTTGGCGACCCAGCTGCAGGAGGCCGTGCTCCCGCCCTGGCACGACCTCCTGCGGTTCCCGCTGGGCGGCGAGTCCGCCGCGCTGGATCTCGCCGCCCACCACTTCTCCTCCTCCGCAGGGAGGTTGATCAGTGGCGACTGGTACGACGCGATGCAGCTCCCTGACGACACCACCTTGTTGACGGTCGGCGATCTGACCGGACACGGGGTGGCGGCCGCCTCCGGGATGGCGATGCTGCTCGGCGCGCTGCGGGGCATGGCGGTCGCAGGTATGACACCAGGACCGCTGATGAGCGCCCTCAACCAGATGCTCGAGCACTCGATGCAGCCCGCCCTCGGCAGCGCGCTGTGCTGCCGCTACGACACGAAGACACGCACGCTGACGTGGTCGCAGGCAGGCCACCCCGCCCCGCTGCTGTTCCGCGACGGGACGGGGCGCCCGCTCGCCCAACCGGAGGGCATGCTGCTCGGCGCGACATCGAGTGCGGTGTATGGACAGGCCACGGAGCAACTGCTGCCCGGCGACCTCCTCGTGCTGCACACCGACGGCATCGCACCGAGGCCCGCCTCGTTCGCTGACGCTGTCGGCACATCGGAGGGGGCCTCGCCGCGACTGCTCGATCTCGGAGCACGGTTCGCCGCATGCCGTAGCGCGCAGGACTGTGTGCGCGTCATCGCCGAGGAACTCGACACACCCGAGCGTGAGTACAGCACATGTTTGCTGGTCGCCCAGGTCTCATAACGGTGGTCTCATAACGGTCACCCGGGTCTCATGACGGCGCGGCCTTACAGCGCCGCGCCCCCGCCCTTCGGACCCTGCGGGCCCTTCTTCAGGGGCAGCGCGATACGGATCTCGTCCCGCAGGTCCTGGATGCGGCTGTACTGCGTGTACCGGCTCGTCAGCCGGTACATCTCACGCAACCGGTCCCAGGTGCGATGGGATGAGTTCTGGCCGATGCTCAACAATGCAAGCCGGGCATAGTGGTCTCCCTGCTCGGGATCGTCGGCGATGAAGCACGCCGATGCCATGGAGATGTGATCGAAGATCATCGACCGGTCGTGTCCTGCGCGCCGCAGCTCCAGCGCCCGCCCAGCATGCTGCTGCGCCACGCCCGCTGCCGAGGGGTCGTGCTCGGCCAGGGTGCGGTAGGCAAGCGCCTGCATGCCGTGGAAGTCCGCCTCGTCGAAGTTCTGCATCCAACTGGGGCACGGCACACCCCCCGTGTCGGAAACGAACAGTTCCTCGGCCTGGCCGAGCGTGCGCCGCATCGCCTGGCCGCTCCCCATGGACGCCTGTGCCCATGCCTCAATGGTCTGCAGCATCGCACGCGTCCGCGGCAGCGTCTCGTCACCGGAGCCCGACTGGGCCAGCTTCATCAGATCGAGCGCATCGTCAGGACGGCCGAGATGGACCATCTGACGTGCGGCACGCGAGAGCGCCTCGCCGGCGCGCGGACGGTCACCGCCCTCCCGGGCCGCATGCGCGGCAATCACGAAGTACTTCTGGGCCGTGGGTTCGAGACCCACATCGTGGGACATCCACCCGGCAAGCACCGCCAAGTTGGCGGCCACTCCCCACAACCGCCGCTGCAGATGCGGCGGATGGCGGTAGGAAAGCATCCCTCCCACCTCGTTGAGTTGACCGACGACGGCCTTGCGCTGGAGTCCGCCACCGCGTGAGGCGTCCCAGGCCCGGAAGACTTCGACTGAGTGTTCCAGCGCTTCGATCTCCTCGGAGCCCACGGGTACGGCCTCGTAGCGGTCGTACCCGGCGACAGCCGATGAGGGGTGCAGGGGATTGTCCAGTTGGGGGGAGTCGGCCGCGAAAGCCGGGTCGGTGTGCAGCCAGTCGTACATGGCGCTGGTGAGTGCGGGGCCAGTGGCGAGCGCGGCACCCGCGCCCACAAGACCACGTCGGTTGAGCATGAGGTCCATTCCCGTGAATTCGGTGAGGACCGCGGCGGTTCGTTCCGGTGCCCAGGGCAGACCGTCAGGATTACTCACGGCTTTTCTTCCCGTACGCCGTTGCCGGTCGAACCCGAGATCCTCGATGGTCACGACACGGCCGAGGCGCTCAGTGAACAAGGCCGCCAGCACCTTGGGCACGGGATCGCGCGGTGTCTCGCCGGTCTCGATCCAACGGCGTACCCGCGAGGTGTCGGTCGACAACTGCAGGTGGCCCATGACCGCCGCCTGCCTGTTGACCATCCTTGCGAGTTCCCCCTTGGACCATCCGGTAAGGCCGAACAGGTCCGCGAGACGGGTGTTGGCTTCCTTGGTCATCAAGCCCCCAGGTTCCTCGGCACAGTTGACATTAATGGCACTCCAGGATGGCTGCGAGCATTCGCCAGGGTTCGCCAGGGTTCGCCAGATGGTCTGCCACCCGCGGACAGGGTGTGATGTAGGAACGCACCACCCCGCCCCGACCGGCTCTCCCTCCACTAGGAATCTCACCTCGGGAATCTCATTGGGGACCCGGACCGGGATCCGGGCCCGGCAGTCGCATCCCCCAGGGTGCGACTGCCGAGCCCGGGCGCGACGGTGGGCGTGCCGCCCCTGAACGAGCCCTGCACGAGCCAGTAGCGCTTCCCCAGGCACACGAAGGGATCTGTTACCACCTCATGTACTCAGCATCATCCTCCGTGTCCGCCCCGACCCGGCCGGCCGCCTTCCGCGGCACCGGCCTCGCCCCACACCCCCGCCCGGTATCCGCCGAGCCGTACCTGGACCCTTCCCACGCGGTCGGGGCCGGCCGCGCCGTCGGGCGGCCACGCATCGCCCAAACGAGCACCTCCCATCCGCTCAGCGGGAGACTCGACTTGACCGGCCACCAGGGCGCTCAGCTGCGCACGGCGATCGCCTCCGTACAGCGGATCTGCCCTGAGTTCACTCCGGCCCAGGTGCTGCGCCGCGGCAGCCGGTCGGTGCTGCTGGTCGGTACGGCGGGTCGCAGCCCGGCAGTGGCAAAGTGCCTGATCGACCACTCGTCCGCATGGACCGAGCGGTTCAGTCACGAGATAGCGGTATACCGGGCGTTCGTCCGGCACCGGCCTCCGGTCCGCGTCCCACGACTCATCGCGGCCGATCCGGAGAGCGGCACCCTCGTGGTGGAACGCATGCCCGGACGGGTGGCGGCAGTGCACCGGCACCCCTCCGAGGCACCGCCGCGCAACGACGTACGGGCGGCGCTCGGGGCGTTCTGTCGAGTCAATCTGTGGCGTCCGCCGGCCGGGCTCTTCGATGCCCCGGTCGACTATCCGGCACGGATCTCCCGCTATTACGAACTGGGGCTGCTCACCGACCGGGATCTGGGCGATCTGCAAAAGCTGCTGCGTGGTCTCGCCCACGCCCCGGGGCAATTCTGCCACGGCGACGCGCTGCTGCAGAACGTGCTGCTCTCCCCCGCCGGTCCGGTGCTGGTCGACTGGGAACACGCGGGCTGGTATCTGCCCGGCTACGATCTGGCAGTGCTGTGGTCCGCCCTCGGCAACGATCCGGTGTCGCGGCGGCAGATAAGCCAGATGGCCCAAACGGCGGGAACGGCCTCACGCGACGCTTTTCTGGTGAATCTCATGCTCGTCCTGACGCGTGAGATCCGTACCTTGGAGTCGGCTCTGCAACGCTCCCTGCACAGCAGTGATCCAGCCGTGGCCGGGACTGCCGAAGTGAGCGAGGAGCAGCGCCTGTTGCTGCGCCGCCTGCACGACGACTGCGGACTGGCGCGCCGAGCCGTACGAGCTGCGGTGGGTACCCGCTGAACCGCCCTCGGCCCTGCCGCCGCCCGTGCCGGGAGGCTCCCCGGTACGGGCGGCGGCGCTCAAGACCGTGGACCAAGCAGGCTGACCCTGTCCCCAAGTCGTTACTGGAACAGCGTTGCCGGAAGCGGCTTGAGCAGCTGGTACAGGTCGTCGGTGATCGGTCTGTCCCACGTCGCGATGGTGACCTGCACGCCGTCCTCACGGTCGAACTGGACGCAGGCGATGCGCTCCTCGCTGACCTTGATCCGCCGCACAATGAGGAGGCTGTCACCATGCATCACGGGGATGTCCTCGCGCTCCACCTCGTGCACGGGCTCTTCATTGCCGAGCGCGACGAGCAGCTGGGCAACCTCGAACGGCACCTGCCCTTCGGCCGGCTCACGGGCGGGCGACCCCTGGGGAAGGTTGCCGATGAGCATCGCCGGTCCGCGACCGCCGAAAAGGTCGTACCGCAGAAAGATTCCCTGGCAGCTGCCGTCGGATCCGGAAAGCAGGCCGGCGCCGAGATTGCCCGGCCAGTCGCCCGGATCCAGGGCGAGGATCTCGAAGTCCGGGCCTGAGGGTGTAGCGGCATTGCGGCGGCGGAGGAAGGACATGCGGCCATCGTACGTGGCCCTGTCGGCAAGAGCTGCTGCCAGAGCTGCTCGTCGGCTCAGGTGAGGTTGAACTCGCCGTGCTGCGCACCGAGTACGCACCATCCCGGCCGTCTCGTTGAACTTCCGGGGCCGCCCCCGCTGAAGACGACCGACATGACCAGCAGCGTGAGTCCAAAGCTCCAGGAGGGCGCGATGACAAGGCCAATGCCGAACGCCAGGCACCCGACGCCGATCGCAACGAGCACCTACTGGCCGCGGTTGGTGGCGGGCTCAAGCCACACCTCGAGTGTTTCCGCCGGCTCGCCGGGGGCGCCCCAGGTGTCGCCGGTGCCGCTGTCCGGCATAGTCCGGATCGTATTCACAGCGCCCTGTGACGGCATCGTTACCGGGGCCGTACGGGGCGCGTTGTCAGCGGACGGGCGCGATTACGGAAATCGCCTGCCCCTCGGCATAGGTAAGCGCAGCGTCGGGCAGAGTGGCGCTGCGCCCGCTGTGGATCACCGTAAGCGCACCGGACGGCTCAGCGTCGGGCGCAGGGGCTGCTCCGATGCGCCGCAGCGCCTGGGTGGCAACAGCCTCGGCGGAGCCGTACAGGGTGACCGCGGGCGCGCCCGCGTGCTGCAGCTCGGCGCGGATCCGGTCGGTGACGAGCTCGTAGTGCGTACAGCCCAGTACCACCGATCGGACATCGCGCGGGGTGCGGGCGCTGGCGGACGCGATGGCTTTGTCGATCGCGGTTTCGTCTGCTTCCTGCAGGGCATCGGCGAGGCCGGGGCAGGCCACTTCGGTGACCTGAATACCATCGGCGAACTCCGCGATGAGACGCCGTTGGTAGGCGCTGCCGGTGGTTGCCACGGTCGCCCACATCGCCACCGGGCCGCCTCCGGCAGCGGCCGGCTTGACCGCCGGGACAGTCCCGATCACCGGGATCTTGGGTTCCAGGGCAGCGCGCAGCGCGGGCAGCGCGTGCACGGAGGCGGTGTTGCAGGCGACGATCAGCGCATCGGGTGCGTGGGCAGCGGCGGCTTCGGCGCATGCCAGTGCGTGAGCAGTGACGTCGTCCGGGGTGCGCGGGCCCCACGGCATGCCGTCCGGGTCGGAGGAAAGGACGAGCTCGGCATCCGGACGAAGCGCCCGTAGTGCGGCGGCGGCAGCGAGCAGACCGATCCCGGAGTCTATGAGCGCGATTTTCGGTGCGGCTCGCTTCACTGCGACATGCCTCTCGGTCTGGTCGGCGTCGCACGTCGCACGCCTCGCCTCCGGTAGCCGTCGTCACTATACCGGGAAGGTTATTCAGAACCTCGTGGTGATCTTGTCGGCGTGATCGCAGGAGGTGGGATCGGCCCCCTCGGCGTAGCGTGCGAGGTGTCGAAACCGGCACGAACGTGCGGGGGGACCGATGCACTTCCACCGTACAACCGGATTGAGTCCACATCAGCTTGACGTTCTGGTGTCCCGTGTGGTCCGGAAGATCCCCCACTGGGACAAGCCGACCGGCCGACCGCACGCGCTGCCGCTGT
>JAFAUH010000026.1 GCA_019243445.1 Streptomycetaceae bacterium
ACCGTCGTTGCGTGCGCGACTACGAACGCCTGCCAGAGCACCACGAAGCGATGGTGCTCTGGTCGATGATCAGCCTCATGGCCCGGCGGCTGGCGCGATCCGCATCGTCCGAGTCGCTATAACGATCAGTTTGTACACAGGCACTCAGAACGCCGACAGTACCCGCCCGCGCCGCCGCCCAGGAGGCCTCGCAGTGCCCGAATCGATTTGGCAAAACGCCCCCGGGGCCGTGTACTGTTTACCCAGTCGTCGAGGCCGAGGCCCGACGGTGCAGCACTTGGGGCTATAGCTCAGCTGGTAGAGCACTTGCATGGCATGCAAGGGGTCAGGGGTTCAAATCCCCTTAGCTCCACACAGGGGCCGTTCTTGGGTTCGCTCAGGTTCGGCCCGTTTTCGGCCCTTGGCGGTGTGGCCAGTGCGATGGGGCCGCTGCTGGGCGCCGGCTGCTGGAAGACTCGGTTCGGCGGTGGGTGTTCCTGATCAACGTGCCGTTGGCCGCTGTCGTGCTCGCGGTCTCGTTTTGGCATGTCCTGGATAATCGGGATTGTCGGCGTCATTGTTGGCGTCGTCAACAACGCAGCCGCTCGAGTGGCCGGACTGCTGGCCATGGCCGTCTTGTCTTGCTGTGGCCGCCTTGCCACTGATGATCGACTTGTCGGGGGCGACTACCGAGTGTCGGTGCAGGCGGAGAACTCCTTCCGGGTGGCGATGGTCATCTGCGAGGCGGTACTGGCCGTGGGCAGCGCTCTGGCATAGTTGGCCGTGCGCGATGGCCGGTCGGCACCCGAGCCGGATCCTCCAGTCGCCGGGTCGGTAACGAGCGCGGTGTACAAGTCACTTCACGATGACTGTCTCGTATATCCGGTCGTGGAAGGCGCAGTCGTAGGAGTGAGTACCGGCCTTGATGGACGCGTAGTGGCAGGAAGTGCCCTTGGCCAGTGTCGGTGAGCGGAGCGGGCCGGAGCCATTGCGTATCGCGTCCCAACTTTGTTCCTATTGCGTGTACTTGACGACTCTTTTGCTTGATCATTATTCTCATGGGCAGTTCATCGGAAGAGTTCCGCTGTGCGGCTCGTCTTTCATTGCTGCCCACCGTTCGCTGTCCGCTGACCTCGGCCACGGACCACAGCACGTGACGATTCGTTTCGCAGGGGGGGTTTTATGAGGTTGTCCCGTACCGGGATTCGCGTCGGACTGACGGTGGCTTTGCTGCTGGTGGCCGGTGCGCTCGTGCTGTGCATACCCAACGCCCAGGCCATTGCCGGCTCGCGTCAGCTCCTGACCAACGTCAAGCCGCAATGGGCCACTGCCCAGGCCGATGAGGGCGCGGCGCCGGCCTCGACCACCGTCGACTCCCGTGTCTATCTCGCGGGTCGGGACGCCAAGGGCCTTGCTGCATATGCCAAGGCAGTCTCCGATCCGCATTCTGTACTTTATGGCAAATATCTGACGCCACAGCAGACACAGGCTCGTTTTGGTCCGACAGGGCAGCAGATCGACGCGGTCACCTCCTGGCTGAAGTCGTCAGGTCTTAAGGTGGCGGGTGTCAATAAACACTACATTGCGGTCGGCGGCGACAAATCCGCCGTCGATAAGGCGTTCAACACCGAACTGCACAACTACACCAAGGCCGGACACGTCTACCACGCCCCCTCGAGCACTCCGTCGGTCCCGGCATCGCTGGGCAGTGCGGTGCTCACTGTCACCGGCCTGGACAACGCCCCGCAGCAGGCCGAGGAGGAGGACACGCTGCCCCCGCCCTCCACGGTCTTCAAGGACATGGGCCCGTATTCCACCTATTACGGCTCCACCATCGACAGGAACCTGCCCTCGGCGTTCGGCCGCAAGGCCGCGTACGTCATCAAGGGCTATACCGGCAAGGACCTGCGCGCCGCCTACGGCGTAAGGAAGTGGACCGGCAAGGGTGTCACCGTCGCGATCATCGACGCATACGCCTCGCCGACCATCGCCGCGGACGCCTCCGAGTACGCGGCACGTAACGGAGACGCCGCATACGAGCCGGGGCAGCTGACTCAGGTGCTGCCGGGCGACTACAACGGCATCAGCCAGTGCCAGGCGGCCAAATGGTACGGCGAGGAGTCGCTCGACGTGGAGGCCGCGCATGCGATCGCCCCCAGCGCGGACATCACCTACGTGAGTTCGGCGTCCTGTAGCGACAAGGACCTGGTCGATGCTCTCATTACGGTCGCCGACAACCGCCTCGCCGACATCGTCGCCAACTCCTGGGGCAACGTGGAGTCCCGCGAGACGCCGGACATCGCAGCCGCCTTCGACCAGATCTTCCAACAGGGCGCGGTCGAAGGCATCGGTTTCTACTTCTCCACCGGCGACGACGGTGACAGTGTTGCGAAGACCGGTACCAAGCAAGTCGGCACCCCCGCCAACTCGCCATGGGCGACGGCGGTTGGCGGTACCTCGCTCGCCCTCGGCAAGCACGACACCTACGAGTGGGAGACCGGCTGGGGCACCCAGAAGTCCGTGCTGTCGAAGGACGGCACGTCCTGGACGGACTTCCCCGGTACCTTCACTTCGGGCGCCGGCGGCGGTACGAGCACGCTGTACGCGCAGCCGTTCTACCAAAGCGGCGTCGTCCCCGACACGCTCGCCAAGGCGAACGGTGCGACTGCGAGGCGCGTCATACCTGACATCGCGGCGGTCGCCGACCCGAACACCGGCTTCCTGGTCGGCCAGACTCAGACCGATCCGGACGGTCAGCAGCGTTACAGCGAATACCGCGTCGGCGGCACTTCACTCGCCGCGCCGGTCATCGCCGCCATCCAGGCGCTCGCCCAGCAGGCGCAGCACGGCGTGCCGATAGGTTTCGCCAACCCGGCGATCTACCAGCGGTACGGAACTTCCGCTTACCACGACGTGACCGACTACCCGCTGGGCCAGGGCCAGGCCATGGCCAATGTCCGGGTGGACTACGTCAACACCTACGACGCCACCGGCGGCGTGGTGACCTCGCTGCGCACATTCGGCACGGACAGCTCACTCCACGCCACCGTGGGCTATGACGAGGTGACCGGCGTCGGCAGCCCGAGCGCGGAGTACGTCGCCTCGTACGCACGGCGCTTATCCGGGCGCTGAGCCCGCGGGGCCGCTGATCTGAGGGGGTCTCGCTGATCTGAGGGGTCCGGAGGCGGCAATGCCTCCGGACCCTCTTCGCGCTCCTGGTAGCCTGAGCCTATGCATGCTGTAGGCCTTCTCCTTGCGCGGCCGCGCTGATCGCACCCAATCGGCGCGGCGTCCCCTCCTGTGCGAGGGGATTTTTCATTTGGATATGTATGTGGACCATATGGACCATATGGACATCGATGGAGCTTCAAGGGACATGAGCGAGACCACTCCCGCCGCAGAGGCGGCCGCGCCCTACAGGTACACGGCCCAGCTGGCCGCTGGTATCGAGGCCCGCTGGCAGGATCTCTGGGAGCGTGAGGGCACCTTCGACGCGCCCAACCCGGGCGGCGGCGAGCTCGGTGGCCCGGCCGAGATCACCGAACGGCCCAAGAAGTATGTCATGGACATGTTCCCTTATCCCTCGGGTGCGGGACTCCACGTCGGCCACCCGCTGGGCTACATCGCTACCGACGTCTACGCCCGCTACCAGCGCATGACCGGCCACAATGTGCTGCACACCCTGGGCTTCGACGCCTTCGGCCTGCCCGCCGAGCAGTACGCAGTCCAGACCGGTACCCACCCGCGTGTCACCACCGAGGCGAACATCGGCACCATGCGGCGCCAGTTGCGTCGCCTGGGCCTGGGCCACGACCAGCGCCGCTCCTTCGCGACGATCGACCCGGACTACTACAAGTGGACTCAGTGGATCTTCCTGCAGATCTTCAACTCCTGGTATGACCCGGAGGCGAAGAAGGCGCGCCCTATCGATGAGCTCGTCGAGCAGTTCGCGTCCGGCGCGCGCCCGACCCCGGACGGCAGGCCGTGGCAGGAGATGACGGCGGCCGAGCGCGCCGACCTGCTGAGCGAGTACCGGTTGGCGTACGCCTCCGACTCGCCGGTCAACTGGTGTCCAGGGCTCGGCACCGTGCTGGCCAACGAGGAGGTCACCGCGGACGGCCGCTCCGAGCGCGGCAACTTCCCCGTCTTCAAGGCGAACCTGCGCCAGTGGATGATGCGCATCACCGCCTACGCCGACCGTCTGCTGGATGATCTGGACGCGTTGGACTGGCCCGAAGCGATCAAGCTGCAGCAGCGCAACTGGATCGGGCGCAGCGAGGGTGCGCGGGTGGACTTCCCCATCCACTACGGCGGCGAGGCCGACGGCGACGCGAAGATCACCGTCTTCACCACCCGCCAGGACACCCTGTTCGGCGCCACCTATATGGTGCTGGCTCCAGAGCACGAGCTGGTGGAGAAGATCGTTCCGGCGACCTGGCCCGAGGGCACCCCTCACGTATGGACGGGCGGTCACGCCACGCCGGCCGAGGCGGTTGCCGAATACCGCAAGCAGGCCGCGGCCAAGTCCGATGTCGAGCGGCAGGCCGAGGCGAAGGAGAAGACGGGCGTCTTCACCGGCGCGTACGCGGTCAACCCGGTGAGCGGTGAGCCCGTCCCCGTCTTCATCGCCGACTACGTTCTGATGGGTTACGGCACTGGCGCGATCATGGCCGTCCCCGCGCACGACAGCCGTGACTTCGCCTTTGCGCGTGCCTTTGAGCTGCCGATGCGCTGCGTCGTCAAGCCGAGCGACGGGCGCGGCACGGACCCGGCGCAGTGGGATGACGCCTTTGCCTCCTACGAGGCGACGATCGTCAACTCCTCCGGCAACGGCATCTCGCTCGACGGGCTGAGCGTCGTCGACGCCAAGGCCGCGATCACCGAGTGGCTGGCCGGGCACGGCATCGGCGAAGGCACCGTCAACTTCCGGCTGCGCGACTGGCTGTTCAGCCGTCAGCGCTACTGGGGCGAGCCCTTCCCGATCGTCTATGACGAGGAGGGTGTCGCTCACCCACTGCCCGCCTCGATGCTGCCCGTTGAACTCCCCGAAGTCGACGACTACTCGCCGCGCACCTTCGACCCCGACGACGCTGACACCTCCCCGGAGACCCCGCTCTCCCGTAATGAGGAGTGGGTCACTGTGGAGCTCGACCTGGGCGACGGGCTGAAGACGTACCGCCGCGAGACCAACACCATGCCGAACTGGGCCGGCTCGTGCTGGTACGAGTTGCGCTATCTGGATCCGCACAACAGCGAGCGCCTTGTCGACCTTCAGGCCGAGCGCTACTGGATGGGCCCGCGCGAGGGGCAGCCGGCCGGCGGCGTCGACCTGTACGTCGGCGGGGCCGAGCATGCCGTACTGCACCTGCTGTACGCGCGCTTTTGGCACAAGGTCCTCTACGACTTGGGCCACATCTCGTCGTTCGAGCCGTTCCACAAGCTCTTCAACCAGGGCATGATCACCGCGTACGTCTACCGTGACGCGCGCGGCTTCCCGGTACCGGCCGCCGAGGTCGAGGAGATCGACGGACGCCTGGTCTTCAACGGCGAGCCCGTCACCCGCGAGGCCGGGAAAATGGGCAAGTCGTTGAAGAACACGGTGACCCCGGACGAGATCTGCGCCGACTACGGCGCCGACACGCTGCGCCTGTACGAGATGGCGATGGGCCCGCTGGACGTGTCGCGGCCGTGGGAAACACGTGCCGTCATCGGCTCGTACCGCTTCCTGCAGCGGCTGTGGCGCAACGTCGTGGACGAGGCGACCGGTGAGGTCACCGTCGTCGACGACGAGCCGGACGAGGAGACGCTGCGGGCGCTGCACAAGGCGATTGACGGGATCCGCGGGGATATGGAGGCGCTGCGCTTCAACACCGCCATCGCCAAGGCGACCGAACTGAACAACCACGTCACCAAGTTGCGGCGGGTGCCGCGGTCGGTGGCTGAGCAGATGGTGCTGCTGGTCGCTCCGCTGGCCCCGCATATCGCCGAAGAGCTGTGGCACAAGCTGGGGCACGAGGAGTCGGTGGCGTACGTGCCGTATCCGGTGGCCGACCCGGAACTGGTGCAGGACGAGACGGTTACCTGCATCGTCCAGGTCAAGGGCAAGGTGCGGGCGCGGCTGGAGGTTTCGCCGGCAATTCCGGAGGACGAGCTGGAGAAGCTGGCCGTGGAGAACGAGGCGATCGTGGCGGCGCTGGGCGGTGCCGGCATCCGCAAAGTGATCGTCCGGGCGCCAAAGCTGGTCAACATCGTGCCCGCGTGATCGAGGCCTGATGACGATGTGATCGAACCCATCCTGGAGGAGCTGTGGCGAGGTCATAGGGGTGGCGTCGGAGTCGGCTGGGGCTTTCAGGGAAAGTCATCTTCCCCATGGCACCGCAGACTTTCCGTCCGCTTCTCCGAGACTGCCGTCGGCCGGTAGTCTCCGGATCATGTTCGCCCATGTCGCTGTCGTCACCGATTCCACGGCCTACCTGCCCCGGGAGGAGCTGGACCGCCATTCCATCAAGGTCGTGCCGCTCACCGTGGTCATCGGTGACGAGGCGCTGGAGGAGGGCACGGAGGTTTCCGCGCGCTCGTTGGCCGTCGCGTTGCAACGTCGCAAGACGGTGACGACGTCCCGGCCAGCCCCTGAGCTCTTTGCCGAGACATATCGGAAAGCCGCGGACGCCGGCGTCACAGGAATCGTTTCGCTCCATCTGTCGGCCGAGTTCTCCGGCACATATGAAGCGGCCTGTCTGGCAGCCGAGACAGTGTCGGTGCCGGTCCGGGTGGTGGATACCGGGATGGTGGCGATGGCACTCGGCTTCGCGGTGCTGGCGGCAGCAGAGGCGGTCGAAGCCGGCGGGAGCGTGGATGAGGCGGTGACCGCGGCGCAGAAGCGGGCTGCTGATACCAATGCGTACTTCTACGTCGACACCCTTGACTACCTGCGACGAGGCGGGCGCATCGGCGCGGCCCAGGCGCTGTTCGGCTCCGCGCTTGCGGTCAAGCCGCTGCTGCGTCTCGACGGCGGGCGGATCGAGCTCATGGAGAAGGTGCGCACGGCATCCCGCGCGATCGCACGTCTCGAAGAGATCGCGGTGGAAGGGGCGGGGGAAAGCCGCGTGGACATCGCGGTGCACCATTTGGCTGCCCTGGAACGCGCGGAGGCGCTCGCTGAACGGCTACGGACCCGGGTGCCGGGCCTGGCCGATCTGCATGTGAGCGAGGTGGGCGCGGTGATCGGCGCGCACACCGGGCCTGGGCTGCTGGGCGTCGTCGTCTCAGCTCGCTGACCACCCTGCCGGGTGACCGAGTTATCCACAACTCACCGGTTGTCCACGGAATTTGGATGGCTTGAGACAGGATTGCCGATGACGCCTACGGTCAGGCGGCATGAGAACGCAATCCTCAACGGCCCCAACTGCCTCCGCCGCCGAATCCGCACGACAGCGTGCGGGCGCGCTCTTCGGTCGGCTGCCTTCCGGTAACACTGCCGAACCGCCGGACTCGCCGGAGTCGGTGGTTCCGGTGGGTGCGGCGGCTCCGGCAGGCAGGCCACGACGATCCTCGTGGCGGGAGGCGGTCTTCGAACGGCTGCCGCTGTGGGTGCAGTTGCGGTGCGGCCTGGAGATGAAGACGGTCGCTGCGATGGCGGGTGTCCTCGCGGTGGCTGCGGCCTTCGCCGTTCACCACTTCTGGACGGGAAGGCCGCGCGCCATCCAGATCCCCACGGCCTCGCACAGCGCCGTGGCTGAAGTATCGGCGCCCGCCGAGGCATCGGCGGCTGTGCCGTCCGCGCCATCCACACCGTCCGGCAGTGCGTCCCCGGGCGGCGGCGTGGTCGTGGATGTGGCGGGCAAGGTACGGCAGCCGGGGGTACGTCACCTACCCGCCGGCTCGCGTGTCATCGACGCCCTCACAGCGGCGGGAGGAGCACTTCCGGGCGTCGACACCAGCTCCCTCAACCTCGCCCGGGTCCTCGCCGACGGTGAACAGGTGGTGGTCGGCCGACTCGCGATGCCGGACACGGCAGCTGTGGCAACCGGGTCCGGCACTGGCAGCAGCGGACCTGTCAGCCTCAACTCGGCGACCGTGGACCAGCTCGACGCCCTGCCCGGCGTCGGTCCCGTCCTTGCACGGCACATCATCGAATACCGCAATCAGCACGGCGGATTCACCTCGGTCAATCAGCTGCAGCAGATCAGCGGCGTCGGCCGGCGCAAGTTCAACGAGCTCAAATCACTGGTACGGCCATGACCTCCATTACGGAGCACTCGCGCGCCTCGCACGCCTCGCGCGCCGAGGTGCACAAGGCGTCGGGATCCCGGCTCGGCGAGTCCAATCCACACCAGGAAGAAGCCCCCGATCTGCGGCTCGTGCTCCCCGCACTCGCCACCTGGGTCGCCGCCGTCCTCGTGCTGAGCGGTCCCGCCGGATGGGCGGCAGACGAGGCGGCGGCGTGCCTCATCGCAGCCGTCGCCGTCCTGGCCGCCCGAAGACTGCTGCCGCACACCGCAGTGGGCGTGGCGGTCGCGGCACTCCTGTGCGCGGGCGTATCGGCTGGCGTCGCGGGGTTCAGTACAGCCGAGCTGCGCCGGGGGCCCGTTCCCGTGCTCGCCGCCCACCAAGGCCACGCCACCGTTGAGGTGATCCTCACTGGCGACCCGCACGAGGCCCGGCCCGCTTCTCGGTTCGCCTCTCCGCGCATTTCGTCATCGGTCGTCGCCGAGGCGGACGTCGTACGGGTCACCGCCGACGGCGTGACAACGGCGGTCCGCACCCCAGTGCTCGTCATCGCCTCGCCCGAGTCGGGCACGCTCGGCACAGACGACAGTTCGAAGGCATGGCTGCGGCTGCTGCCGTCCACCGGCCTGACGCTGGAGGGCCGCCTTGCCCCACCGACCCGCCCCGGCGACCGCATCGCCGCTGTGGTGTATACCAACGGGGCACCGAGGATCACTGGCGGCCCTTCACTCGTCCAGCGTGTCGCAGGCTCGCTGAGAGCAGGGCTGCGCCGCTCCACCAGCGAACTCGAGCCGGAGGCCCGGGCGTTGATCCCCGGCTTCGTCGTCGGCGACACCTCCGGCATCCCACCCGAGCTCAACGAGGCGTTCGAGGCGACCGATCTCACCCACCTGCTGGCCGTCTCCGGCTCCAATCTGACGCTTGTCCTCACACTGCTCATCGGACCGCCGGCGCTCGCCATGCGCGCCGAGCGCCGCGGACTTGCCGCCCGCCTCGGCCTGCCGCTCCGCCTGACCGCACTGCTCGGAGGGGCACTGACCATCGGCTTCGTAGTGCTGTGCCGCCCTGACCCTAGCGTGCTGCGGGCGGCCGTCTGCGGGCTGATCACCTTGCTGGCGATCGGCACCGGCCGCCGCCGCTCGCTCCTGCCAGCGCTCGCGGCAGCAGTGATCATCCTGCTCCTCTACGACCCGTGGCTTGCCTGTTCCTACGGCTTTGTGCTCTCCGTCTTGGCCACTACAGGCCTGCTCACCCTCGGCCCGCACTGGAGTGAGGCCCTTCAACGCCGCCGCGTACCGGCTCACCTGGCGGAAGCACTCGCCGCGGCGGCTTCCGCACAGGTATTTTGCGCCCCCGTCATCGCCGTACTGGCCGCGCACATCAGCCTCGTCGCGATCCCCTGCAACCTGCTCGCCGAACTCGCGGTGACCCCGGCCACGCTGCTCGGTTTCGGAGCCCTGGCGACGGCCCCGCTGTCGATGACGGTGGCCAAGGCATTCGCCTGGGCCGCGAGTTGGCCTGCCGACTGGGTGGCCGCCGTCGCCCGCACCGGCGGATCACTGCCGGGTGCGGCGCTCGCCTGGCCCGGCGGCTGGATGGGAGGGGTGCTGCTGGCAGCTGCCACCGTCGCCGCGGTTTTCCTCGCCCGGCGGATCCTGTGCCACCCCTGGGCGTGCGCGGCGGTCGCGCTGCTGCTCATCGTGGTTGTGCTCCAGCCGACACCGCTCACCCGCATCGTCACCGGCTGGCCACCACCCGGCTGGCGGCTCGCCGTCTGCGACGTCGGGCAGGGCGACACGCTGGTGCTCAACTCCGGCGACGGCGACGGCACAGCGGTCGTCATCGATACCGGCCCCGAGCCCACCCTCGCCGACCACTGTCTGCGCTCGCTCGGCGTCACCGCCATCCCACTGCTCGTCCTGACCCACTTTCACGCCGACCACGTCTCCGGTCTGCCGACCGTTCTCGCGGGGCGTTCCGTAGGCGCGATCGAGACCACGACGCTCGATGCACCGCCGGCCGAAGCCGCCTCCGTGCTCCGCCGCGCCGCCGAGGCCCACATCCCGCTGGTGCGGGCCTCGGCGGGAGAGCACCGCACGCTGGGCAGCCTCGACTGGCAGGTGCTCTGGCCGCCGCCCATACTCTCTGCCCTACCTGACCAGGACCCCAACGACGCCAGCGTGGTGATGCTGGTGCACACCGGGGGCCTCAGCCTCATGCTCCTCGGCGACCTCGAGCCTCCGGCCCAGCAGGAGCTGTTGAGCGAAATCCCCGATCTGCCTCCTGTCGACATTGTGAAGGTGGCTCACCACGGCTCCCTCTACCAGGACCCGGAGTTACTGCGTCGCCTGCACCCGCGGCTCGCCCTGATCTCGGTGGGCAAGGGCAATCCATACGGCCACCCATCGGCCCGGACCATCGACGCGCTACGGGCCAACGGCGCGACCGTGCTGCGTACCGATGACAACGGCTCGATCGCCGTCACTGGAAGTGGCCCGGACGACCTGCAGGCCGTCGCGGAGAAGGGATGAGCCCATGATGGCTTGGCTAATCAACCTCGCGCCAGCCGTCGTACTCGCCCGCCAACTCGTCGAGCACCTCCGGAGCGAGCTCGAGATAAGGGTCGTCAATCACCACGAGCCACTGGGCGTCCTCCGCATCGTCCTCGCCCGCCAGCGCGTCCCGGACGATCCGGGGCTCCTCTTCGAGGGAGAAGCGCTCCATCGCCTCTTCGGCCACTCCTTCCGCCGTGTCGCGGTCGGGCAGCACAAGTACATGTCGTCCATCGCTCACCAGCACATTCTCCACGACGCACGCGATGTCAGTGCCACATGGGATGCTTGGACGCGATGGCCAAGAAGACTTCCGACGACCCGCTCGCCCCCGTCACGATCGCCGTGGGCCAAGAGGGCCTGCTCCTCGACCGTGCCGTGGCCGACGTGGTGACCGCCGCGCGCGCCGCCGACGCGGACACCGACGTGCGCGAGCTCACTCCCGACACGCTGGCACCCGGCACTCTTGCCGAGCTCGTCAGCCCCTCGCTCTTCGCCGAACGCAAAGTGGTCGTCGTCCGGGATGCCCAGGATCTGTCTGCCGACACGGTCAAGGACGTCAAGCCCTACCTCGCTGCGCCCGTCGAGGGGATCACCCTGGTGCTGCTGCACGCCGGCGGAGCCAAGGGCAAGGCGCTGCTGGACGCCGCCCGCAAGTCCGGGTCCCGCGAGGTGGCATGCCCGAAGATGACCAAGCCGGCCGACCGGCTCGCGTTCGTACGGGCCGAGTTCCGCACCGCCGGACGCTCCGTCACCTCGGAGGCGTGCCAGACGCTCGTCGATGCGATCGGCAGCGATCTGCGGGAGCTTGCCTGTGCCTGCGCCCAACTCGCTGCCGATGTGGACGGGACGATCGACGAGGCAGTCGTTGCGCGGTACTACACCGGCCGCGCCGAGGCGACCGGTTTTGAGGTCGCTGATCTCGCCGTCACCGGCCGCGCCACCGAGGCGCTGGAACGGTTGCGGTGGGCGCTTGCCGTCGGACAGCCGCTGCCCGGCATCACCTTCGCCCTCGCCTCCGGTGTACGCGCCATCGGCAAGCTCGCCACCGCACCGCGCGGGGCACGCACCGGTGATCTGGCGCGCGAGTTCGGCATGCCGCCCTGGAAGATCGATCGGGTGCGACAGCAGATGCGCGGCTGGACGGGGGACGGGGTTGCAGTCGCACTGCGGGCGGTCGCGGAGGCGGACGCAGCCGTCAAGGGGGCGAGTGCCGATCCCGCGTACGCGTTGGAGAAAGCTGTAGTCATCATCGCCCGCGTGGCTCAATCCCGTTAGGCCCTGTCCGGACAGATCTTGCGAGTAAGGCAGGGCGTCGACCGATCTTGCCGGGCCCAATCCGGGGGATCGACCCAGGCCCCATGGTCCGTGCCGTCGTAGTTTCGGAGCCCACCAGCAGATGAATAACTTCACACTTCTGAACTCCGGGCGCGCGTGGCTACGTCTATGTCTAGGTGCCTGACTGACCCTCTTCATGAAGGCCGCAAGCCCGGTCGTTCACGGCCGGGTTAGGCCGGATTCGGCCCGCAGCCGAAGCGGAAACCCAACTTGACAATTGGTCAGCCACTTGGGCT
>JAFAUH010000046.1 GCA_019243445.1 Streptomycetaceae bacterium
GATGTAGGACTTGAGCGTGGACAGGGCGGTCGGCTTGGGCCGGCCTTGTTCGTGGCCGTCGAGTTCGGCGATTTGCTTGAGTGTGAGCAGGCCTGGGTTCTCCTTGAAGTACTTCTTGAGGAACTCGCTCGGCTCCCGCAGCTCACCGCCGCTGGTCTTCCGCCGTACTTTGCGCGAGCGGGTGATGTACGCGTACGCCGTCTCCCGGAACCACATGTCCTCCTTGACCGTGGGCTTCAGGCCGTCGTCCGGCCGCCGGTCGGGCCGTGCAAGGTCTCCCTTGGAGATGTAGGTGCGCAGGGTTGGAACCGAAGTGGGTGCGCGCGAGAGGAACCGGCCCTCAAGCTCACCGATGCGCTTGAGGGCCAGGAGGTCCTTCGGGTCGCCAGCAGGCAGCGCCGTGGCCTTCTCCCGCTGCTTGGGGTGGGCTGCGACCCAGGCCTCCGGCTTGTGCTCCAATACCCATTTATCGACGGCCGCCTCGTCGAACAGCTGGGTCTTGCCCCAGCCCTTGGCGAGCACCGCAGGGAAGGTCGGATCGAGCGACCACGACGCCGCGGTCGAGCCGCTCACCTTGTACCGCTTGGCGATCTTCTCGAGAGTGGTCTGCTTGATCTTCGAGTGTGCAGGAATCACCGTCTGCTCCAGGGCCAGCGTGGCCTGATCGTGTCCTGCCGGCGGGTGACGGGGCGGCGACGGGACGCTGTTGTTCGTGGCCGGCGGCCCCTTCCCGCATCTCCGTTCATGGCCGGTGGGCAAGGAGAACGCAGGGAGAGACCCACTTCACAACGTACAGCGATCCATGTAATTAAGCAATTCTTAGGAGCCGTGTCGAGCGGAGCCCGGACCGGGTGTGATGACATGCGGGTGGTTACCGGGTGTTTTCTGTGGCTGGGTAGATGCGGTGGGTGGGTGGTTGTGTGGTGGCGTGTCGGTGGGTCATCCGATGTGTCGCATGGCGACGATGGTGTTGGTGGGGCCGGCCGAGCCGGTCCACCAGTCCAGAGGGGTGAGGCGGACCGCGGCGCCGGTGTGGGGTGCTTCGATGACTTGGTTGTTGCCGGCGTACATGCCGACATGTCCGGGGGACGACGGCGCCGCCCCTGGCTCGGAGCCGAGCGTGAACAGCAGGTCACCCGGCTGCAGTTGGGAGACGTTCTGCACCGGCGTTCCGTAGTTGACCTGCGCCTCGGAGGTCCGGGGCAGGTTCACCCCTGCGACGCTCCAGGCGTATTGGACGAGGCTGGAGCAGTCGCAGGCGTTGTTGCGGCCCGCATCGAACGGTGGGCGGCAGTTGCCGCCGAACTGGTACATCTTCCCCAGTGCCTGCTCGGCGGCGGCGATGGCCTGCCGCGCGCCGCCGGAGCCGGCCGGCAGCGGGATGCTGCCGCCGACGGTGGCGGCCCACTGCTGGGCCAGGGAGCGGATGCGGGAGACGTAGGTGCGGGTCTCGGTGATCGGCGGGATGCCGCCGGCTCGCTGCACCGCGTCGGGGCCGGCGTTGTAGGCCGCCAGCATGGTGTCGGTGGAGTCGCCGGGGACGCCTCTGACGATGTTCGCCAGGTAGCAGTCGTAGGCGATCTGCGCGGGGATGGCGTCTTGGGGGTTCCAGACGTCTTTGACGCCGTCGCCGTTGCCGTCGACGCCGCGCGCTGCCCAGGTGGCTGGGGTGAACTGGGCGATTCCCTGGGAGATCGGGTTGCCGGCTGCGTCCTTGGACTGCGCGTCGGGGTTGAAGCCGCTCTCGGTGTACAGCTGGGCAGCGATCAACGAGGGCGTGGTCTGGGCGCACCCGTAGGTGGGGACGCTGTTCACGATGATGGCCTTGATGTCGGCCGGGACGGGGGCGCCCTCGGCGATGCCGCCGCCGAAGCCGGCATTCTCCAGCCCGCCGGTGGTGTTGTCGCCTCCGATGGCGAGGGCGACCGCGATGACCGCGGCGATGACGACCGCCAGCGTTCCGATGCCGAAGCAGCCCAGCGCGCCCAGGACCTTCTTCACCACTGGCCCCCGCTCAGGCGTTCGGAAGCGAGGTGACGAGCCAGGTGCCGGCCTGGTCCGGCTGGAGCTCGAGGGCCACCTGCTGGTCGGTCGTGGTCGGCCGGCCGGTGGCCGGGGTGACGGTCAGTCGGTAGCGCACCCGCACGTAGGCGGCATCCGGCGTGGGCGCGGGTGCGCCGTCGGGGACGGCCGCCGTGGTGATCTGCGCGGTGACGCGGGCCCGCTCGGCGGTCCACTGGTCCCACTGCCGCGCGGCGCCGGGCGAGGCCGTCGTCAGCTGGGCGGCGAGCTGCTTGCCGGCGTACGCGGCTGCGCGGCGGGCTGCGTCGTTGAAGGAGCTGTCGTGGCCCGGCCGGGCGTCGTGGCCGGCCCAGGCGACGGTGAACGCGCGGGCCGCCGCGGCGATGGGCTCGGGCAGGGCGAGCGGGGTCTGGGTCGGCGGTGCGCTGGAGCCCGGTGACGCACTGGCGGCCGCCAAGGCCGCGGACGTCGCCGTGGGCGGGACGGGGGTGGAGGGCTCTGGAGAGGCTGTCGGTCCGGGGTGGGCTGCCGAACGATGGGCGGCGGAAGGCGGGTAGAGGAGGAGTCCGATGCCGATGCTGGCCAGCAGCGCCGAGGCGGCGAAGACGGCGACCGTGCCCGCCGGGCGCGGGCGTCGCTGGTCGGTGTGAGGCATAGGGGTACCCCCGTGTGGTGGTCGAGGCGCGCGCGGCGCGTGGAAGAGGAAGAGGTGGAAGCGGGAGGGAACGGTGGCCGGTGAGGGCCGCATCTGGTGGCGGCCCTCACCGGCCGGGCGGTCAGGGCCGCGGCGGTGGCCCCGCGGGGCGGGTGGCCCGGCGTACTCGCCGCGGCGGGGTGGCCGGCGCCGAGCCGCCGCCAGCTGTGCCGCTGGAGTTGCCCGGCGTTGCCGGGGTGGGAGGGTGGGGGACCGCGGGGACCGCGGCCGGTCCGGCAGTGGCCTTGCCCGGCGCGGCCGGTGTGGCCGGCGAGGAGCCGGATGTAGTGCCCGACGTGCCGCCGGTGCCGGGGACGCGGGGCGCGGTGGCCGCGGTGCGGGGGCCGGGGGTGCTCAGGGGCTTGGTCGGGTTCAGGGGTTGGGCGAGGCCGAGCTGGATGTTGGCGCCGTGGCGTCCGACGAACCGGCTGGCGGTGGCGATGTTGCGCACGTATTCGTCCTTGAATGTCTTGGCTCCGGCCGTCTTCTGGTCGAGGCGGGCGGCGGTCCGGTCCTTCACCGCGACGAGGTGGCCCTTGATCTGGTCGGCGCGGGTCTTGGCGGCGGCCGCGCCGCGCTGGGTGGTGGCGACGCCGCGCGGGATGCTGACCGGTGCGCCGACGGTGGCCAGGGTGGCGAATTTGGTCGCCTTCCAGCCGTACTTGCCTGCGGCCATGGTCGCCTTGCCGGTCGCCATCGTTGCCCGGCCGCCGCGGGTGGTGGACATCTTGTTCGCCGCGGCGGTGGCGAGCCGTTTCTTGAGGGTCTGCTTCGCTGCGGCTTGTGCGGCGAGCTTGGCGGCGGCCGCGGTGCCGCCGGTGCCCACGGCTGCGGCTGCGGTGGTCGCCGCGCGGGCGGCGGCGCGCAGCCGCCCGTCCTTCCTGCGGCTCTGCGGCGGGCCGACCCACAACTGGCGGGCGGTGCGGCCCGCCTTGCCCAGGGGCTGGGAGACCGTCCGGGCCTCGCCGCGGGCCTCGCTGAAGATCCGCTTCAGACCGGGGGCGGTCTCGGCGTAGCGGCCGTAGCTGTGGAACACGGACTGGCGGGCGCCGCCGATCCGGGCGCCTGCCAGGCGCCGGTTGAGGTTGACCGCGATCTGGCGGGCCCGCTCCTTGATCTGCTTGTGGAAGGCCAGCGCGGCCACCGCGGTGATGTCGATCGCGATGAACTTCACGGCCAGCGTGCTGCCGGTGTCGGCCTTGACCAGGGCGATGACGATGAGGATGAAGATCGCCAGGAAGAGGATCGACAGCACGACCGCGAGGACGGCCTTGGTGATCGAGGCGACCCATCGCCACAAGGTGGCCCGGCCGCCGCCGGGCAGGATGCCGGCGCACAGGGCCCAGTGGCCGCGGATGGCCTCGAAGGCGATCCAGCCCTGCGCGGTGAGGAAGCTGCCGGTGACCAGGACCACCAGGATCGAGACGATGATCGCGGCGATGGCCACGAACGCGGCGCTGAAGGCAAGGTCAGCGGAGGCCTTTTTCGCCTGCGGCTCGGCGTCCTTGACCTTGCACGCCTTGACGAAGGCGTTGCCGGCGTCTTGGAGCTGCTGGTTGTAGCTCTGTCCGCCGGCGGGGTTGGCGCGCGAGCCCTCCCAGAAGTCCAGCCCCATCTGGTGGTAGTTGTATTCGACGAGCTTGGCCTTGGCGAAGGCCTCGCCGCACGTCCCGTCGAAGGTGGTCCCGTAGAGCATCAGCTGGGTCGGCTTGACGATGAACGCGTCCACCAGGGCGTCGGTGATCGGCTTGGCCACGTTGCCGCTGTGGGCCTGGGCGTTGGGGTTGTTGGACAGCACCAGGCTGGAGATCTGCAGGGACAGGTCCTTGGCCTTGCCGAGCAGGCCGTCTTGGGACAGCAGCATCGTCGAGCCGCCCGGGCTGGGCTGGCCCTGGGTGCCCAGCAGGACCTGGGCGGGGGAGAGCAGCACCGTGGTGGCGACCGCCGCGACGACCAGGGAGACGCCCGCCTCGGCGAAGCCGCGGGAGCGCTGCTTGAACATGATGTGCCAGCCTGCGTACAGGCCGGCGAACATCAAGAACAGCCCCGGCAGGCCGAGCCGGTTGATGACCTGGTCGCGGATGGTGCCCGCGATGTGGTCGACCGGGCCGATGAGGATCTTGGCCAGGCCGAAGTCGAGCGCCCAGTGGATCAGCCAGCAGGCGAAGCCGATGAACCATTTGGCGAGGCCGAAGAACAACTGCGCCAGGATGTTCCAGATCTTCAGGTCGATGTCGGTCCAGTCGCCGGTGTCGGCGTCGGCGGTGTACGCCGAGATCGGCACCCCGTACTGATCTTTGACGTTGAAGGGTTGCAGCAGGCTGTCGGAGCCGTCCGCGGGGGGCGTGCCGAGGTCCTTCACGGGCTTGCCGTCCGGCGGAGCGGGCGTCAAGCCCGGGGACGGCGTGGCGGTCGGCGTGGGTGCGGAGCCGCCGGCCGATGGTGTCGGTTTGGGCGTGGGCTTGCTTGTCGGCGTGGAGCCGGGAGTGGACGGGGCTGGGCCGGGCGTGGGGTTGGGCACCGTGTCGGCCCAGGCCACGGCGGTGAACAGCGCCAGGAACACCGCGATGGGTATCGCCAGCAGCCACAGGCGGCGGTGACCGCGGGCCGGGGGGCGGCGCGCGGCCGTGCGGCGGCGGGTGGTCATGCGAGGCTCTTTTCAAGCTGCGGCATCGCACCGGCGGGCTCCTCCGCCTCACCGGTGTCCTGGCCCGGGGTGGTGTGGATGGCGTTGGCGGCCTGCTCGTCGGCGGGGATGAGGACCTTCATGCCGCCGATGCGTTTGCGCAGGTCGCGGTAGAGGCATTCGCCGGCGCGCAGCATGCGCTCGGTGTCGGAGACGTTGATCGGGGACAGGTTCTCCGTGATCACCTTGATCATCTGCGGGTCGCCCGGGTCCAGGTCGAGGAACTCCAGGCACCGGCTCGCCAGGGTTTTGCTGTGGTGGCGGAAGACGAAGATGTGGGACAGCAAGGCGCGGATCTTGTCGCCGATCTCGTTCTTCGGCCCGATGTCGTAGGGGTCGTGGCTGCCGGCGAAGGCCCCGGCGAAGTGCTTGCGGCCATCCGCGATGAGCTCCAGCAGCAGGCTCGTGCCCTCCGCGCTCGAGGTCAGCCACCAGCACTCGTCGAGGAACACCCCGGTGAACTCGTTGGGGTTGGAGAACGCCACCTCCCGGCACAGCGCGGTGATGAGATACATCAGCCGCCACCCGAACCTCTTTTCGATCTCCAATGAGGGCAGGCGGTGCTCGGCGAGCTCCTCCTTGGTGGGCAGGCCGATCCGGTCGACGGCGAACACGATGCTGTCGGCGTTGGTGATCTGCACGACGGGCAGGGAGGGGTCGAAGATGACCTTGCCGAGGTCCTTCTTGGCCAGCGCGCGCATGGTGCGCACCAGCTCGGAGGCGGCGGCGCGCACCGCGTTGTCGTTCGGCTCGTCCGGGTCGGGGGTCTTGGCGCGCCGACCCAGGGTCTCGATCAGCGCGGTCATGGACGGGTTGGGGCCCAGCCGGGTGGCTTCGATGGCCTCGGCGAGGGTGACGCCCTCCACGCTCATTGAACCGATGTCGAGCAGCGGGGTGAGGAAGGACTCGCAGTAGCGGGCGGCGCGCGGGCCGCGGAAGACCCGCAGGGGGTCCAAGGAGATGCCGGCGGTCTCATCCACGCGGATGATCTGCGTGGTGCCGGGGCAGGCGGCGGCGAAGCGGGACCACTCCTGCTGCGGGGTGCGGTCGATGACCAGGGCCCGGCCGCGGCTGTTCGCGCTGCCTTCGCGGTGGCCGGTGGTGAGGATGGAGTGCATCGCGGTCTTCATCGCCACGCTCTTGCCGGAGCCGAGCTCGCCGACGAACGCCGCGGAGGCGCTGGCGTTGACCCTGGGTCCGTGGCTGAAGTCGACCAGGACCGGGCGCACCCCGCCGCCGTTGAGTTGCAGGCCGAACAGCGATCCGGTGTCGTCGCCGAGGGCAGCGCCGCAGAACGGCAGGGCCATCGCGAAATCCCGGGCCAGCAGGTACTGGGTGTAGTCCATGACCGGCCGCGGCGTGGGAACGCCGGGCAGCATGGCGTGGAACAGCGCGGCCTGGTCACCGACGGGCCGCACCAAGGTGTAGTCGTTGCCGCCGAAGTGGTTGGCCATCGCGGCGGCCTTCTCATCGGCCTCGCTCGCGCTCTCGCCCCACACGCAGGTGATCACCGAGGCGCGGATCTCCACCTCGGTCGCGGAGGAGGTCAGCCGGGTCCGGTACTCATTCAGCGCGTAAGAGGCTTTGTCCAGGGAAGCGGGCACGCCGGCGGTCTCGCCGTCGTACTCGGAGCGCTGGTGGGCCAGTTCGCGCTGCTGCCGGCGCGAGCGCGGCTCGGCTTTGGCGCCGGCCTCGATATGCAGGCGGACCGCCCAGTCGACGGGGAAGGAGAAGTCGTCCAGCGCGGCGAGGTACTCGCTGCCCGGGAAGACGAACGCCTCAGGCATCTCCGCGAGGATGCAGAACGCCTGATAGCTGTCGCCGTGCTCGCAGATGGCTTTGAGGTAGCGACGGTGGAAGGGGTTGATGGGTGCCTTCGAGGTGCGCTCGGAGCGGCCGCCCTCATCGAGGATCACCTGGGTGTGCGCGGTGACCGTGTGTCCTCGGCCACGCAGGGCGCGCGGCGCGCCCTCCTCGGGCAGCAGCGGCTCGCTGATGCCGCGGCGGGCGCTGTGCCCGTAGATCCACAAGATCTCCGCCTCGGTCGCCGGGCGCAGCTTGATGCCGGACGGCCAGGACGACGCCATCCGCTTCGCCTGGACGAAACGTTCCTCCTCTTCGACGGCACTGACCGGCGGGACCGGCAGCCCGAGGGCGGACAGCAGCCCGGCCTGGGCGGAGTCGGCTACCGCCTTGGCGGTCTGCTTGAAGTCCGCGTTCGGCAGCGGCACGGCGAGGAAGTCGACTCGGCCGGTCAACTCCCACTCCTGCAGCTGGTCCAAGATCTTCAGCGACAGGTCGATGTACTCCGGCGACTTGTCCAGGTCCACCCCGGAGGTCATCCGGGTCACCACCGAGGCCGCGTCGACCTGCGGACACAACGACAGCAGCAGGACCTCGCCGCGCAGCACCTTGAACAGGGCCTCGAGCGCGTCCAGGCGCTCGCGCTTGGTCGCCCGGCTGGCGTGCGTGTAGTTCTCGGAGTCGACCTTCCACACGCCCCACACGGCAGCGTGTTTGGTCCAGATCAGGTGGCCGCTGATGTGCCGGACGGGGAGGCGCATGAGAAGTTCCTGCCTTTCTGTGCGAAGTGCGGGGGCTGCCGCGCCGGCCCCAGGGGCGGGGTCGGCGCGGCGGTTTCGTGCGGGGCGGTCAGGACACCGGCGTCGTTGTGGTCGATGCCTGGTAGGGAGCGGTGATCCGCTCCAGCGCCTCACGGATCCGCGCGGCGTTGCCCAGGACCCAGGAGCCGAAGACCTCCTGGCTCACCTGGCTGCGGCAGGCCCGGGCATCCTCGGACAGACTTCTTGTGCGCCCGGCCGCGGCCTCGAGGTGGTCCATCGCGGCGACCAGGTCGGTGATCAGCGGCATCTCGATCCGGGCGAGGGTGCGCACGTGGTCGCAGAAGGCGACCGGAGCGGAGGAAGAGGTGGTCGGTACGGTGGTGCTCATGGCGATTGGCCTTCGATAGGTGGGGATGGGTGGTGTCAGCGCTCGTCGAGAGAGGCGAGCAGGCTCTGCAGGCCGGTGCGGGCTGGGCGGGAGGCAGCGGCGCTGGCGGGAGCAGCCACCGCTGCCGGGACGGGCGCGACTGCGGGGACGGGCTTCGCCGGCCGGGCCGGACGGGCGGCTGGGGCTGGCCGCGGCGCCGACTTGAGCACCGGCACCGGCACCGGCACCGGGGCGGGGGCTTGCGCCTGTCGGGCCGCCCGGGCGGAGGTGCGCACATGCACGGTGCACGCGCCGCCCACCAGCCGGGACCGCACTCCTTGGGGGCGGCCCGACAGGCGGCTGTCGACGGGACTCGAGGCGTAGAGCAGGAGGCTGCGCAGCGCGCGGGCGGGATCGCGGCCGTCGAGGCGGGCGTAGCGCAGCACCCAGGCCAGCCCCCATGGCACAGCGACCATCACCAGGACGTCGAGGACACCGAAGTGCGCCCACAGCTGCCGGGTGATCACGAGCAGCAGGAACACCACGACCATGGTCACGACCTGGGTGATCGTGTAGGGGCCGCCGGGAAGCCGCCCGGCGCCGGGCAGCTTCCCGATCACCAGCGGGTGCTTGCGCGCCCGGGTGTAGGAGTGCCCGATCAGCTGCTCCTCGTCGGCACTCACAGCCCGAGCCCTCCGCGGGCGGCCGTCGGTACCTCACGGGGCACGACCTGGACAGTGTTGAGCTGCGGCGCGCTGTTGACCTCCGAGCCGACCTTGGTCTGCAGCAACGGCATGTTCGCTATACCCCACAGCACCAGCGCGCCGAGCAGGAAGGCCACGACCGTGGCCACCCAGGACTTGGTACGCCAGTACGCGCTGAAGATCGCGGCGATGACCCCGACGCCGGCCACGAGCTTGATCAAGGTGTCGACTTGGTTGGTCTTGTTCGTGGCCCAGGTGAAGATGTCGCCCGCCAGCAGAACGGTATGCGGGTCGGTGACGGTGGTGTACATGATCCTTCTCTCTGCGTGTCAGTGATAAGGGTCAGGAGCCCGACGGCGGCGGAGAGGCCGAGGAACCGTCTGAGCTGTCCGAGCTGTCGGAGTCGGGGGAAGGCGTGGCGGCCGCGGGAGTGCTGCCGGTCTGGAGCGTGGGAGCGTCGTCGAGGGCGGCGATCTCCCAACGGCCACCGCGCGAGCGCAGCGTCAGTGCGTAGGTGAGCGGATACGCACTGCCGGAGGAGTCGGTGGCGGTGACTTGCACCAGCACCTGACGCACCGTGCCGTCGCTGGGGACGGCTGTGCTGCTGGCGTTGCCGGAGTCGTCGGCGACGTCGGTGATCTGCACGGATGTGTAGGGCGGGGGCGTGACCGGCTGCAGCGTCACGCCGGGCGAGGTGTAGTAGCTCAGCCCGCCCTTGCCGGCGAGATAGGCGTTCAGGAAGCTCGCGATCGTCTGGGTTTGCGGGCCGTTCGCGTTGCTTCCGCGGTCGGTGCCGTACCCGGGGCTGCTGGCGGTCAGCGAGGCGGGCGCCGCCACCTGCGCCGGCAGCGCGGTCGCCACGTATCCGGCCGTCTTGGTGCCGGAGTCGGAGCTGCCGCCGGCTGATAGGGGGCCGAGCACCTGGACGGGAACCCGGTAGTACTGCAGCCCGGCATCGACGGACGAACCCTGGCTGTTCTTCACCGAGACGTCCGCAGCGACGGTCACCGACCAGTAGCCGGACTGGACCTCGCGGCTGGCGATGGTGACCATGCGCGTCGCGGTGCGCGTCCCCGGCACGTTGGTCAAGGTGACCGTGCCGGAGAAGTACGGGGCGAGGCTGCTCTCGGTGCCCTGCCCGGCAGCCAGGTACGCCGCCAGGTACAGCTGCGCGAAGCCCGACGGGCCGGTATCGGGCGCCTGCTGCGCCACCGGTGCCGCCGCGGGTGCGATCTGCGTGGGGCTCGATGAGCCCAGCAGGGCGGCCAGGCCCAGCAGCGGGCCGGAGGCTATGAGCACCCAGGCCCCGGCGCGGGCGAGCCGGGTGAAGCCGGACAGGTGCGCGGTCGCGGTCTGCCAGCCGGTCTCGTCCGCGTCCTGGTCGGCCAGCTCCTCTTCCAGCTCCTCGGCGGGCGTGGCGTCCCACATCTCGTCGTCGACCGCCGCGCGGCGGCGCCCGAACCTCACGACGCCCTCCGCTCGACGTGGCCGGTGAGGATGGTGCGGATGCGCTCGAGCAACTCCTCCGGGCTGGGGGCCAGCATCGCCTCCCAGGAGCGCAGGGCGGTCGGCTCGCAGTCGTCGTCGAGGAATGCGCGCAGGGCCCGGTGCACCGCCCGGCTGGCGCGCTGCCGGATCCGGGCTCCTTCGGCGCCCATGTCGAGGGTGGTGCGGTAGGGCTGGTTCGCGTCGGCGGAGGTGCCCAGGTAGTAGTAGTCGGTGATCCGCTGGGCGTCACAGGGTTTGAGCACCTCGACGTCCACCGCCCACATGACGAGATCCAGCAGGGCGGCGCGGGCCTCGCCCTGGGCGAGTTCGGGTTCGTCACGCGGGACGATCTCCAGTTCCGCCGCGCGGACCAGGAGCTCGGCCAGCTCGGCCAGCACCTGCGGGTCCGAGGTCTCCTGCTTGACCCAGAAAACGTTCGGGTCTCCAGCCAGCGGCTCCAGGGAGTGGCCGGGCTCCACCAGCTCCCCGCGGTCGTCGTAGTCGGCGGCGAGCGTGGCCAAGGCCAGGGCGAGGGTGTCCATGGAGACGTTGGCGAGGATCGCCCGCCCTCGGCGTTCGAGGGGATAGGTGCGCAGGATCTCGAACAGAGCGCTGAGCATCGTCGAGAAGACGACGTCCCAGTCGAGGCCCGGGCGGACCTGCGGCTTGGCCATCAAAATCACCTTCGGCATGAGGACCCGGGCGGCGATCCGCCAGGCGAGCTGGCCGTCGAAGCTATCGCCGGTGATCTTGCGCAGCAGGGCGGCCATGGTCCGGTCGTGCTGGCCCCAGTCGCCCTGGCTGCCGAGTCTGGCCAGAATGTCGACGACGTCCTGCGGGGTGCGGGCGTCGGCGAACTCGGGTTCCTCCTGGGACCAGCGGGTGACGTGGTCCGCAGCGCGAAGGTCCCGGCCGAGGACTTCCCAATCGCGGTTCATGCGCTCAAGTGCGTCGAAGCCGGGCTCGGAGGAGCCGGCGGCAGAGGTGGTGTGGGTCTTGGCGGTCACGTCTATGTCCGTCCTTCGCGTCATACGGTGGATGTCGCTCAGGCTCTCCGCACCCCCCTTGTCCGCAGCCTGCTCGCCGTCGTTGGCCGAAGTGGTCCAGGGGTTTTGCGGGAGCCGCCCGGTGCGGCGCACCAGGACAAGGGGGCCGCCGATCCTGGGGACACCTGGACAAGGGGTGGCAGTCCGCCCGGGGCGGGCCGGACAAGGGGGCTGTCCACGGTCACTGTGCGCGACCGGCGAATCGAGGCGGTCAGCGATGCGGAGCCAGGTATCTGGGAGCG
>JAFAUH010000116.1 GCA_019243445.1 Streptomycetaceae bacterium
CGGTTCTCGAAGTATCTGACCAGATAGCGAGTCGCCAAGTAGGCAGCGACGAAGGCCGCAATGCCGCCGACGAGCAGCGGCCCACGCAGACCGTTACCGGCGGGGCCGAGCAGCGGAGGAAGTTTGAGCAGTGCGGCGCCACCGATAACGGGGGTGGCGAGCAGGAAGGCGAAGCGTGCCGAGTCCTCGTGGTTCAGACCGCGGAAGATCCCCGCGCTGATGGTCGAGCCGGAGCGGCTGATGCCCGGCAGCAGGGCGATGATCTGAGCCGCACCGATCATCATCGCCTGCGGTATGGAGAGCCCTGTGATACGCCGGTCCGAGAGTTCCTCCGGGAGCAGGTGCTCCTCATCGGGTGCGGCCGAGGTTCCGGCGCGCCGACGGCCTGTGCCGCCGCGCCGCAGCTGCTCGGTGACGAAGAGCACGATGCCGTTGAGGGCGAGGAAGGCAGCGGTCGGAACCGGCCGCCCGAGCGTGGTACGGAAGAGCTTGTCGAGCGCGAGTCCCGCGACACTGACCGGGATGGTCGCCGTGATGATCAGCCACGCGAGCCGCTGGTCGACGGTGGCGATGCGCCGCTGGGTCAGGGAACTGCACAGCCCACGTACCACGCGTATCCAGTCCCGCCGGAAGTACACAACCAGCGCGAGCGCGGTGGCGAGGTGGAGGCCGACCAGTTCGTTGAGGTACATCGACCCGTCGGCGGAGACATCCAAGTTCCGCTTCCAGTCCCCACCCAGCAGCGCGGGGATGAGGATGCTGTGGCCCAGACTGGAGACCGGGAACAGTTCGGTGACACCTTGCAGCAGGCCGACGCCGATGGCTTCGGGGTAGGTCAGGACAGACATGAGCGGCCTTCACGTCGGAGGGGGCGCGGCCCGCAGTACACATGTGTTCGCTTATCCGCCCGCTCTCAGGCTCCGCGGACGGCCTGTCGTGCCGGAGGCGTGCCCCTCATGGGGTCTCGGCCGTCCACTCCGCCTGCTTGCGTGCGTTGCTCACAGCTACACATACGCCTGAAGGCGCCGGGCACGGAGAACTTACTACAAGCCGTAAATGTTGTAGTACTCCCGTTCATCTCCTGGGGTCGCTGTTCACCCTACGGTCTTCCCATGTTCATCTCTGCGCCGCTGTTCATCTCTGCGCAGCCTGCGGCCGGCCCGGTAGCTTGCGCGTGGTCGGCTCAGGACTGTTCGTGCTCGGCCAGTAACTGGTGCAGCAGCCGCTCGTCCTGTGCGGAGAGTTCGGAAACGAAACGCGACAGAACGGCAGCGCGGTCCGGACCGTGTTCGAGTAGTGAACGCATGCGCTCCGCGGTGTGTGTGGCCTCGTCTTCCACCGGTGTGTACGCATAGCCGCGCCCCGCCCGGTGCCGGGTCAGCATCCCCTTGTCGTGCAGCCGCGAAAGGATTGTCAGCACTGTGGTGTACGCGAGACTGCCGGGGAGTTGCTCCTTGACCTGCGCGGCCGTCAATGGCCGGTCAGCAGCCCATAGCGCCGCCAGTACGCCCGCCTCGAGCTGCCCGGCCGCCCGGCGGCCGTTCCTGCGTGTCGCACGGTCCTCGCCGCCCCCCACGTCACCGTCCTCCTCGCCCCGCCGGCGCCCCTGCAAGGCGACCGACCTGACCGATCAGCCCCGCAATTTACCTGTTCTTATCCTTGGTCCTGTAAAAGATTTCGGTGTAGCCCGATGCCCTTCGGTTCGATCGGTCCGCTTCGGTTCGATCGATCCGTTCTGGGAGCCGACATCAACTACTACACGATGTAGAGTTCCCGTGCCCTCACTGGGCCGTGTCGCGTCGGCATTCGGGAGGGAGCCCTCAGGTACTGGTGCGACACATACCACATACCCTCTACGCATACCCCTTACGGACACCCCACTACGGATACCCCCGACGGAACTGGAGGCAGGTCGGTCGTGTCGTACCTCGACAGCCCAGCGGGCATGGATCCGGGGCGCATCGTGATCATCTCCGCGAGCGTCGGCGCCGGCCATGACGGCGCGGCAGCTGAACTTGCCCGACGCCTGCATGATGCTGGTCACACCGTCGATCGGCATGACTTCCTTGATCTGCTGCCCGCCCGGATCGGGAAGGCGATATGCGCCGGATACCATCAGCTGCTGACTCTGGTGCCCTCGGGCTATCAGCGCATCTACGCTTTGACGGAGCGCCGTAGCCAGCTGAGTCCCGGCGTCCGTGCCGTGCTGCGCTCAGCCGAACGCCGCACGCTGCGCGCGCTGCCACCGGACACTCGTGTCGTCGTATCCACGTATTTCGGTGCCAGCCAAGTGCTCGGTGCACTGCGCCGCAGCGGTCGGCTGGACGTTCCTGTCTTCACTTACCTCACCGACTTCTCCGTTCACCCGCTGTGGGTGGCGGACGGCATAGACGTTCATCTTGCCGCGCACGCGGTCCCCGCTGGTCAGGCACGTACGCTGGGAGCCACCGGTGTCGCCGAGACCGGCCCCGTCGTCAACCCCAGATTCACCCCGGCTACCGAGCGCGAACGTCAGGCCGCCCGAGTCCGCTTCGGACTGCCACAGGATGCGCCGCTCGCGTTGCTCGTGGCGGGTTCGTGGGGCGTCGGGCCGGTGGAGCAAGCAGCCTTCGAGATCCGGGACAGCGGTACCGCCGTCCCCGTCGTCGTCTGTGGCCGTAACACCGCGCTCGCCGAACGATTGCGCGCCTCCGGCATCGAGTACGCCTTCGGCTGGGTCGACGACATGCCCGCACTGATGCACGCCGCCGACGTCCTCGTCCAAAACGCCGGAGGTCTCAGCGCACTCGAAGCCTTCGCCAGCGGCTTGCCAGTCGCCTCCTACGGCTGCATCCCCGGTCACGGCCGCACCAACGCCGCCGCACTTGACGAGGCCGGCCTCGCCGTGTGGATCCGCACCCCCGAACAGCTCAAGCCTGTCCTCACCGAGCTGCTGGACGGGGCACGCGGCCACGCCCAGCGGGAGGCCGCGCTCGACCTGTTCACCACTGGCCCCGGGGTCGGCCCCGTCGCGGCCGTACTGCAGGCGATGGACGGTCGGATGCCCGCCGGGACGGCTGATGAGGTCGGGGAAGCCAAGCCGCTGATCCCGATTCCGCGCACCGCGCCTGATGAGTCCCCCTCCCACCAGTTCCCTTTCCGCGAGTTCCCTTTCCACGAGGCGCCCTATACGTCCGCCGAGACAGCGGGAGGAACGGGAACGGCGGCGCCCGTCAAGATCCGTCGGCCCTCTCGTTTCAGGGCTGTTCTTGCTATCGCTGCCACACTCTTCGCCACGTGGTGGGTGGTTCCCGACGCGGCCGAGGCCGCGGTGGCGCACAGGGGGTACACCTTCATCCACGCGGCCCTGACCCGCTGAGCGCCGCGACACGCCGACGCCCACGCACCCACTCACGAACTGGGACGCCCTATGACAGCAGCCGCCCGCCTGGCCCGCACAGTACTCAAGGCCGGCTGCACAGCGCTGCCTGCTCTCGCCGCGCTCCATGCCGCCCCTGTCATATCGACCTACGGTCCGCTGCGCAACCGCCTCATGCCGGGCCTGTCCGGAGCGGGCCGCGCCGGCCACGTAGCGCTCACCTTCGATGACGGCCCGGATCCGCTGTCCACTCCATTCTTCCTCAAGGTGCTCGACGACCACCGGATACGCGCCACGTTCTTTGTCCTCGGCTCCATGGCCCACAGGTCACCTGATCTGCTGAAGGAAATGGCAGCCGCGGGACATGAGATCGGCATCCACGGCTGGTACCACCGCCCATTGCTGCTGCGCGGCCCGCGCGCCACCTACGATGACTTCGCCCGCGCACGTGACGGTGTCGCCGACATCATCGGAGAGCAGCCCCGACTCTTCCGCCCCCCGTACGGGGTGATGTCCACCTCGGCGCACATCTGCGCGCGCCGCCTCGGGCTCACTCCGGTGTTGTGGACCTGCTGGGGCGAGGACTGGACCCGCAAGGCCACGCCGCACTCCGTGCACCGCACCGTCACTGCCGATCTGCGTGGCGGCGGCACCATCCTGCTCCACGACTCCGACTGCACATCGGCCCCCGGGGCCTGGCGTTCATCGCTCGGCGCCCTTCCCCTGCTACTCGACACCTGCGCCCGCCGCGGTCTCGACGTCGGCCCACTGCGCGACCACTCCACGGCGACGGCCACGAAGGCGTGCTGCGCCTGAATGTAACGCTCTTGGCCCGAGCCGTGCAGGCGCCCGCGCTCGTTCTGGCCGGCGGACTGAACATCACCCTCAAGGTGAGTCACCTGGACGGGTGACGGGAGG
>JAFAUH010000122.1 GCA_019243445.1 Streptomycetaceae bacterium
GCGGCATCACGCTCTTGGTGTTCCTGCTCGTGCACGCACCCGCGGCGGGCTGGAGCAGTCCGTCCGCTGTCGTGAGCGTGGTGCTGTCTTTCGGTTTGCTGGTGCTCTTTGCCGTAGTCGAGACGCGTTCGCGTGATCCGCTGGTGCCGGCGCGACTGTTCGCCCGGCGAGGCCTGTTGGCCGCGATGGGAGTGACTGCCCTCTACAGCGCTGCCTTCAGCTCCCTGCCGTACTTCCTGACCCTGTACTTCCAAACGGTGCACGGCTACAGCGCGTTCGCGACGGGGCTTGCGTTTCTCGTGCCGGCCGTGGTGGTCGCGGTCGGCACCCAGGTCGGCGAACGGGCCGTGTCGGCCATCGGGGTGCACCGCATGCTGGGAGGCGGAATGGCGCTGGGCGCCGCCGGAGCCGCCGCGCTCGCTCTTGCGCTCAGCGGGGACGGCTCGTATCCCGTGCTTCTTCCCGGGATCGTGCTGCTGGGGCTGGGCCAAGGGGCCGCGTGGACCGGCATGTGGATCATCGTCTCCTCCGGGGTGGCCCCCGAGGACCAGGGAGTCGCGTCGGGACTTGCGTCCACCACGCTGCAAGTGGGAGGCGCGATAGGCCTCGCTGTGCTGGTCGCGGTGGCCGACGACGTCGGGCGGGGGTCGTCGGGCAATGGCCTGCTCGACGGGATCCGGGCCGCCGTCCTTGTGATCGCGGGGGGAATCTGCTGCGGCGTGCTGATGACATTCGCGTTGCGCAGGAGCACCAGCCCGTAGGCCGTCGCCCACCACTCTTCCCGCGCCCGGACCGCGCCCGCCGACCCGTGGCCCGCCCGCCTACGAATTCGTCACCTCAGGAGAACCACCATGCCCTGTACTGCTCCCGGCTCACCTGCCCCCGCCGCCGTCCTGTGCGGGCTGGCCGGATGGGTACCGCCTCGTGTGGTGACCAATGACGACCTCGCCGAGCGGCTGGACACCGACGACACCTGGATCCGCACTCGCACCGGAATCCACCGACGGCACGTCATCGAACCCGGCCAGGCGACCTCCGACCTGGCCGTCGAGGCCGGCCGCAGGGTGCTGCGGTCCGCCGGATGCGACACCGTCGACGCCGTCCTCGTCACCACGACCACACCCGACCGCCCCTGCCCGGCCACCGCGCCCGCGGTCGCCGCGCGGCTCGGACTGGAGGGGGTCGCCGCATTCGACGTCGGCGCCGTGTGCACGGGATTCGTGTACGGACTCGCCACGGCCTCGGGGCTGATCGCATCCGGCGTGGCCGAACGGGTCCTGCTCATCGGCGCGGACACCTACTCCACGATCGTGGACCCTTTGGACCGGGCCAACGCCATCATTTTCGGCGACGGCGCCGGAGCCGTGGTCCTGCGTGCCGGAGACGCCGACGAAGCCGGAGCCATCGGCCACTTCGACCTCGGCAGCGACGGCGCGCACGAGGACCTGATCACGGTCGCCGCCGGCGGGTCGCGCCAGCGCTCCGCACCTGGCGAAGTCAGCAACGAAGACCGGTACTTCGCGATGCGCGGCAAGGAGGTCTACCGCCACGCGGTGACCCGCATGGCCGACTCCGCGCGCACCACGTTGTCCAAGGCCGGATGGAAGATCGACGACGTCGAGCACTTCGTGCCCCACCAGGCCAACCTGCGCATCCTGCACTCGGTCGCCGACGACCTCGGTCTGCCCCGGGAACGCTGCGTGTCCCACGTCGCGTCCGTGGGCAACACCGGCGCCGCATCCATCCCGCTCGCCCTGGCCGACGCGGTCGCCCAACAGATGATCCGCCCCGGCGGGCGGGTCCTGCTCACCGCCTTCGGAGGCGGCCTCACCTGGGGATCCTGCCTCCTGACCTGGCCGGTGCTGCCACCGGTCCACCCGTACGACCAAGGAGAAGAAACCGCGTCATGAGTACCACCTACGACCAACTGGTCGAAATCCTCGCGAAACTGCACGATGCCCCGCCCGACCGGATCAGCCCCGATACGACCTTCGCCGAACTGGACATCGACTCGCTGACGATGGTCGAGATCAGCATCCGCATCGAGCGCGATCTCGGCGTCACGGTGGACGACAACGAACTCCAGCCCGACCTCACCCTCGGCGGCACCGCTGAGCTGATCGACGCCAAGCAGGCCGGGTGACTTAGAGGTCCTCACACAATGGGCGCCCGGCCCCGCGACGCCTGGCACCGCACCTCGCTGCGTTGTCGGGCTCGTCCGAGTACGCCCAGTACGAGGACGACTCTCCGCCTTGCGATGCACGGCACCAGACGCCGCGGGCTGATCGGCCGCCCATTGTGTGAGGACCTCTTGGAAGCCGCGCGGCCTCTCATCCCCGTCCGTTCCCTGTCATCCCTCACCGAAGGCACCCAGACATGAAGATCACCGAACAGCTCGGCACAGCGACCGGCGCCACGGTCGAGGACTTCGATCACACCAGCGCATCCGACACGGACATCGAGATCCTCAAGCAGACCGTCTACACGAAGAAGATCGCCGTCCTGAAGGGACAGGAACTGTCTCCCCGGCAGTTCCTGGAACTCGGCAAGCGCCTTGGAGATCCCGAGACCTACTACGAACCGATGTACCACCACCCTGAGATCAAGGAGATATTCGTCTCCTCCAACGTCCCCGAAAACGGAAAGCAGATAGGCGTACCGAAGACGGGCAAGTTCTGGCACGCGGATTACCAGTTCATGCCGGACCCCTTCGGCATCACCCTGATCCACCCCCAGGTCATCCCCCAGAAGAACCGTGGCACGTACTTCATCGACATGGGCCGCGCCTACGAAAAGATCCCCGAGGAACTCAAGAAGGCGATCACCGGCACGTACTGTCGGCACTCCGTCCGCAAGTACTTCAAAATCCGCCCCCAGGACGTCTACCGCCCACTCTCCGAAATCATCGACGAGGTCGAACGGAAGACCCCTGCGGTCCTCCAGCCGACCACCTTCACCCATCCCTTGACCGGGGAGACCATCTTGTACATCAGCGAAGGTTTCACCGTCGGCATCGAGGACGCGGACGGCACACCGCTCGACGACGACCTGCTGTGTCGCCTCTTCGAGGCCACCGGCCAACTCGATGACACCTTCACCCACGACAACATCCACCTGCAGAGCTTCGAGCAAGGCGACCTCCTCATCTGGGACAACCGCAGCCTCATCCACCGCGCCCGGCACACGGACACCCCCGAACCGACCGTCTCCCACCGCGTCACCGTCCACGACGAGCGCAAGCTGCACGACGGGATCCGGGCCGTATGACGACGCACACCGCCGACTGCGCGGACCCGGGGCCCGAGCGGGCGTATCCCACCGACGAGGATCTGCTGGCCCGCGTGCTGATGCCCTACAAAGAGCACTGCACATATTTGCGGACGGCCGTCATCACGCCTCATCCTGAACAGGCGTCCGCGCGCTGTGAATTCGCGATCCCGGAATCCTGCTACATCGACGACACCGGCCACCTGAATTCGGTCGAAGTCAACATCTGCTACAACCAGATGATGTATTACCTGGTCGCCAAATCCGTGAAAGAAGGACTCCTGGCCGGATTTAGGAACTGGACCCTGGACGACTTTTGGCGGCATCAGCTTCCGGACATCCTGATCGCCCGCTTCGCCAGCAACTTCCGGCGGCCCGTCAACCCACGTTCATTTTTCGGGGAGATGACATTCCTGTCCGTCACTCGGCGCGCCCCCGGCGGTGGAAAACCGTTCCTCCTCGTCGAGACGTCCTACCGCTACTGGGACGCCGACGGCGGCCGGTGCGACGGCGAGGCGACCCTCGCGTTCGTCAACGTCCCCTGAACCACCCCATCCAGTGGCACGAGAGAACGAAGGGCCCCGCATGGACACACCCACGGCGATGCGGACAACGGACGGCAGGCTTTACTATCCGCAACTCCACACACTCCTCCAGACCGCGAAATTCCACGCAGAGCACCAACCCCGCACACCGGCGGTGCTCTGCGAGGGACGCAGCCTGACGTACGGGCAACTGCACTGCGAAAGCAACCGGATCGCCCACGCCATCCTGGCGGCCGGGCTCACGGAGGGTGCGCGGGTGGCGTACCTGGGGAAGGAGTCGGAACACTACTACGAGGTCCTCTTCGGTTGCGCCAAGAGCGGAACCGTCTTGGTCCCCATCAACTGGCGGCTCACCGCACCCGAGGTGAGCCACATCCTCCAGGACTCCGGCACCCGGCTCCTCTTCCTGGAGGAGGAGTTCACGCCGATCGTCGAGCGCATGCCGACCGCGCCCCCCGAGACCGTCGTCCCGCTGAGTGCGGCGGAAGGCTTCGCGGCCTGGAAGGCCGCCCACCCCGACACCGACATCGCCCCCACGCCGGACATCACCCCCGACACCCCGGTCGCCCAGCTCTACACCAGCGGTACCACCGGACTGCCCAAAGGCGTGGTGCTCGCGCACCGTAGCTTCTTCGCGATCCGTGACGCCCTGGCGAGCGAAGGACTTGACTGGATCGACTGGCGGGCCGGGGACATCGCGCTGATCGGTATCCCCGGATTTCACGTCGGCGGCCTGTGGTGGGCCACGCAGAACTTCAACGCCGGGACGACGATCGTGGCGATGCGCGTCTTCGCCGCGCGCCGGGCCGTTGACCTTATCCGCGACCTCGGCATCACCACGGCCTGCGTCGTCCCCGCCATGCTCCGCATGATGCTGACCGAACCCGGCGTCAGCGCCGAGGACTTCACCACCTTGCGCAAGACGGTCTACGGCGGCTCCCCGATCTCCGAGAGCCTGCTGGAGGAGAGCCTCGCCGTGCTCGACTGCGAATTCGCCCAGATCTACGGCCTCACCGAGACCGGCAACACCGCCGTCTGCCTGCCGCCCGCCGACCACATCCCCGGCGGCCCCCTCATGCAGGCAGCCGGCCACCCCTACCCCGGAGTACGCAGCAAGGTGATCGACAGCCAGGGCCGCGAACTTACGCCCGGCGCCGTCGGCGAGGTCTGCCTGGCCACCCCCGCCCGGATGGTGGAGTACTGGGGACTGCCCGACAAGACCAAGGAAACCCTCGTCGACGGCTGGATCCACACCGGCGACGCCGGCTACCTCGACGAGGACGGCTACATCTTCATCTGCGATCGCATCAAGGACGCCATCCTCGTCGCAGGCGAGAACGTCTACCCGGCCGAGATCGAGAACGCCCTTGAGCATCACCCCGGCGTGAGCGAGGCCGTGATCGTCGGAGCCCCCGACGAACGCTGGGGCGAACGCGTCCACGCTTTCGTCGTCCCCGCCCCCGGTCACCAGCCAAGCCCCCGGGACCTGCACACCTTCCTCGTCTCCCGGCTGGCCGCCTTCAAGCTGCCGTCGCGCTACGAGTTCATCGACCACATACCGCGCAACCCCAGCGGCAAGATCCTGCGCCGGGAACTGCGCGACCGCTTCTGGAACGACTCCGCACGCAAGGTCAACTGACCCGTCGCCGACGAGCCACCGAAAGAGAACGACATGCCTGAACCCCTCACACCGGAGAGCTTCCGCGCCGACCTGGCGGAGTTCTTGTACCAGCAGCCCGAGGAAGTCGACCTTGAATCCAGCCCCCTGGATGCGGGACTGGACTCCCTGCGCATCGTCACCCTGCTCGAACGGTGGCAGGCCGCCGGCGCGGACGTGAGCTTCGTCGACCTCGCCGAGCGCACCTCCTTCGCCCAGTGGTGGCAGCTGCTGTCCGAACACCAGACAGGAGCGGTACGTGCCGACACCTGACAGCACGGCGGAACGCCACCCACTGCTGGCCGCCCAAGAGGGCATCTGGACCGGCCAGCAACTCGACCCGGACACTCCCGCCTACAACACGGCCGAATACGTGCAGATCGACGGCCCCATGGACGCCGCCGTCCTCGACACCGCCTTGCACCACGTGGTCGCCGAGACCGAGGCCCTCAACGTCGCCTTCACCGTCGACGACCAGGGCCGCCCCTGGCAGATCAGCGTCCCCGCCGACGACTGGCACCTGCACACGGCCGACCTCACGGCCGAACCGGACCCGCACGCCGCCGCCCTGGCGTGGATGGCACAGGACATGGCCCGCCCTGTCGACCTCACCCGCGGCCCGGTCTTCGGCCACGCCCTGCTCCGAACAGGAACCGACCGGTTCTTGTGGTACCACCGCGTGCACCACATCGCTCTCGACGGCTTCGGCCTCTCCCTGGTGGCCCGCCGCGTCGCCGAGGTCTACACCGCCTTGATGACCGGCGAGCCCCTCCCAGACAGCGGCTTCGGCACCCTCGCATCCGTCCGCGCAGAAGAACGCGCCTACCGGGAATCAGCCCGCCACTCCAAGGACCGCGCCTACTGGACCGGCCGGTACGCCGACCGACCCCCGGTGGCCACTTTGGCCAGCCGTTCCGCCCTGCCCGCCCGGACCTTCCACCGGCGGGTCACAGACCTCGACGCGGAACAGACCAATGCCCTGCGTGCGATCACCCGCAAGCTGTCGGTGACCTGGTCCGAGATCCTGCTCGCTGTGACCGCAGCCCAACTGCACCGGATGACCGGAGCGGCGGAGATCGTCTTGAGCCTGCCGGCGATGGGACGCCTCGGCTCCGTCTCCCTGCGCGTGCCCGCCATGGTGCGCAACATCCTTCCCCTGCGCGTCTGTGTCACCGGCGAGGACAGCCTGCGCGATCTCGCAGCACGCGTCTGCCGCGAACTCCGCGCAGGGCTCCCGCACCAGCGCTACCGCTACGAACAACTACGCCGCGACCTCAAGCTGGTCGGCGGGCAGCGCCGGCTGTCCGGACCCGGCGTCAACATCATGCCGTTCGAGTACGGCCTGCGCTTCGCCGGACACCGCAGCACCGTCCACAACCTCTCCGCAGGTCCCGTCGACGACCTGTCCGTCAACGTCTACGACCGCTCCGAGGGCGCGGGGCTGCGGATCGCCGTGGACGCCAACCCCGACCTCTACGACGAGGCGGAGGTCACCGCGCTCCAGCAGGGGCTGCTCTCTCTGCTCCGAGAGGCCCTCGCCGCCCCGGACCAGGCACTGCGCGAACTGTGCGAGGCGGGCGTCCCGGCCCCCGTAGCCGTTGTGGACGGCGGCCCGCTGCCCGGCCCCGTCCACCCGGTGCTGAGCCTGATCGCCGACCACGCCGCCCATCGGGGCGCAGCCGTCGCCGCCGAGCACGACGGACACAGCCTCACATACGCCCAACTCCTCGGATCGGCACGGGAGATCGCCCATCGGCTGGCTGCCCGCCGCATCGGCCCGGGCGACTTGGTGGCCCTCGCCCTGCCCCGTGGCCTCGACGCCGTCACCGCCATCGTGGGCGTGCTGCTCTCGGGCGCCGCCTACTGCCCGCTGGACCCGGTGGCTCCACCGGAGCGCTCGGCACAACTCCTGGACGACGCCAGGCCCGCGCTTGTCCTCACCACCGGCGCGTACGCGAGCGGCTTCGCGGACCGGGCCGTACTCCTGCTGGATCGGCCGGACACCGATCCCGGCACCACCTTGCCGACAACCCCATCGCCGCAGGACCTGGCTTACGTCATCCACACCTCCGGCTCCACCGGCCGACCCAAGGGCGTCGAGATCGGCCACGGCGCGCTGGCGCACTTCATCAGCGGTGCCATGCACCGCTACGGACTGCGCCGCGAGGACCGTGTCCTGCAGTTCGCCCCGCTGCACTTCGACGCCAGCGTCGAGGAGATCTTCCTCACCCTGTGCGCCGGCGGCACGCTCGTGATCCGTACGGATGACATGACCGAGTCGGTCCCGCGGTTTTTGGACGCATGCGTTCGGCTGGGCATCAGCGTGCTGGACCTGCCCACCGCCTACTGGCACGAATTGGCCTACGCCGTCTCCACCGGCGCGGCAGCCCTTCCCCCGGGAGTGCGGACCGTCATCATCGGAGGGGAGGCGGCCCTTCCCGAACGGGTCGAGCGGTGGCGCAAGGCCGTGGGTACATCGGTCGCCTTGTTCAACACCTACGGTCCGACCGAGGCCACCGTGGTGGCCACCGTCGCCGATCTGCACGACCTCTCCCTTGCCCCCGCGGACGTCCCGATCGGACTGCCGCTCCCCGGCACCCGGGCCGCCGTTGTCGACGGCGAGCTGTACCTCCTGGGCGACAACTTGGCTCTCGGCTACCGGGGAGAGCGGACACCCGACGCTGCCCGCTTCGCCCCACTCGCACCGTTGCCCGGATCACCTCGGGCCTACCGCACCGGCGACCTGGTACGGATCGGCGAGGACGGGCAACTGCGCTTCGTCGGCCGGTCGGACACCGAGTTCAAGATCAGCGGACACCGTGTGCATCCCGCCGAGGTCGAAAGCGCCCTGCTGACCCACCCGCGGATCCGTGAGGCCGCTGTCGTGGGACAGACGCTTGCGGACGGAACGCGACGTCTCGCGGCCCACCTGGTGGCCGATGCCCCGGCGCCGACAGCCTCCGAAGTCCGCGAGCACCTCCGGGCACACCTGCCTGCTGCGATGATCCCCTCCGCCGTCGAACTGCTCGACCGCCTTCCCCGCACGGGCTCCGGGAAGATCGACAGAGGCGCGCTCAGTGCGCCTTTGGCCCCGGCGCTCGCGCAGGTCCCAACCGCGCCAGACCGTCCCCTGGAGCAGACCATCACTCCCCTGGAGCGGACTATCACCGGCATCTGGCAGCAGATCCTGGGCGCCGACGCCGTCTGCACACACGACGACGTCTTCGACCTGGGAGCCCAGTCGCTCCAGGCCATCCAGGTCGCCAACCGGCTCGGCGTCGAACTCGGGCGCGACATACGGGTCGCCTGGCTCTTCCAGTACCCCACCGCCGCCGAACTGGCCCGCTTCCTCGACCAGCACTCACAGGAACAGGCCGCCTCCGCCGGCCTGCCGGCGGCCCTCCTCACCGACGCCGTCCTCGACGCGGACATCCAACCCGCCGCCGGCCGCCGAACGGGCGCCGGTCGCCGAACGGGCGCCGCACCGGGGGTGAGCGACGCACGCGAGCAGACGGAGCGGCCGACCGGCCGTGACATCAGCTGCCGGCGCGGCGAGGTGAACCAAGAAGGCAGGATCCT
>JAFAUH010000132.1 GCA_019243445.1 Streptomycetaceae bacterium
CACCTCCTCGGCGTCACAAACATCAACAGCTTCCGCGTCCAGATGTCCCAATGGGCCCACCGCGGCCTGATCAACAAGACCGGACCCGCCACCTACACCCTCGCCTGCTGAGCACGACGGGACTCGACGCCGACCACAAGATCCTTACTTGGTGCACCCGTTGCGGTGCAAGGCGATCGCCTCCGCGCGGCTGAAGAACGACAAGGTGGATGCGGCGATCCTCGCCCAGCTGCTGCGCGCCGATCTGCTGCCGGAGGCGTGGATCGCCCCGCTGGACGTGCGTCAGCAGCGTGCCCTACTGCGTCACCGCTGCCAGCTGGTGCGTCTGCGCACGCTGCTGCGCAACCGGGTGCACGCCGTCTTGGCGGACTACGGCTGCGACCGGCCCGGCAGCTACTTCACCGCACCCGGCCGAGTCTGGCTCGATGGCTTGGATCTGCCGGACGCCTCGCGCCGCGTGGTCGACGACCTTCTGGTCTTGATGGACGCCCTCCAAGAGCCGATCGATGCCTTGGACCAGCAGCTCGTGGCGCACGCGCGTGGTGATCCGCGGGTCAAGGCCCTCACTCAGCTGCCGGGGGTGGGTACGCTCACCGCCCAGGTCATCGTGGCCGAGGTCGGCGACACCACTCGCTTCCCCTCCGCCCGCAAGCTCGCCGCCTGGGCGGGGCTCACCCCGACGGTCCGCAGCTCGGATCTGACCATCCGGCACGGCCACATCTCCAAGCAGGGCTCGGACTGGCTGCGGTGGATCTTGTGCGAGGCCGCCCAAACCGCGAAACACTCCCCGGAGTTCGCCGCCGCTTAGGGCCCGCCTCGAAATAAGTTGTATGCGAACACCGTGTCTGAGCTGTGGTGTCAAGAGATCCAACGCACAACTTATTTTCCGGCGGGCCCTTACCAGGCCCTCGCCCGGCGCAGAGGCAAGAAGATCGCCACCACCGCGATCGCCCGCCGCCTGCTCACCCGCGCCTACCATCTGCTGCGCGACGTCCAGGCTCGGCACGACCGGCAGGGGGCTCGATGACACCAGCCACCGACAACCGCCAGGGGCGGTCCCAGACCCCGGGTGAGCTCGTGAAACACCATGAGACGGGCTGCTGCCCGCGCTCGATGACCTGACTGAGCAGCCCGGATCCCCGTACCACGGTCATGGCGCTGGCCTGTCCGGCCAGACGCCGAATGGGTGGATGTGAGACCACTCCGCCAGACCATCAGCACATCGGGGACGTCAACGACCGTATCCCTGAATATCCGTGACGCTTCCTCGCTCCCGATTATCGGCTGCCGCTCGTCGGCCTCCAGCTCGTTCGTCCTCGCCTCGCTCGTCCCTCGCGAGACTGCGGGCGCTCCAACTGGACCCCTCCCACACGGCAGCCCTCCAGACAAGCGCAAGGAAGATCACAAAGGAAAACGCCCCGGCAAAGAACAAAAAGCCGCGGGGCAGGGGCTATTTCTACGCTTGACAGGCCCGGCCCTCATGGGTGGCCTTTTTCGGAGCCGCCTAAGGGAATCGAACCCTTGACCTACGCATTACGAGACCATGAGCGTTCGCGATGCGTCGTGACGGCTGATGCTGCCTCATGCTGTATTGCCTGGTCAGAACACGTGTGGGCAGCTCTACTATGACATTCCGTACCGCCTCGTCCAAAGGCGTCCGGCCGCACCTTGGCCGCACATGGCCTCGTACAGCTGGGAAGGAGCATTCGCAACAGGGTCGTCGCGGTCCCACAGAACAACGGACGTCGCGTTGTTCGCCCCGGGCGAGTTCGCCTTCCCCGGCAGCATCCGACTCAACCGTCATGCGGACCCGGGAGGCGGTGGCCTGAACGGCTGTCAACGGCATCAGCGAATACGGTGACCGTCGCGGGCTGACTGCCGCCGTCAGGGTGGTCGGGTGTGGCCGCAGGCGTTCTTGAAGATTGGTGTGGTTCTGTGTCCGGGCACTGGTGAACTGGCTTTATGTCGCTGACGATTCAGGTCCAGTCACGGACTGCCGCATCCCAGGTACGGGCAGTGGCATCGCCTGTCAGCAGGGGGTCTGCGAAGGCAGTGACCTGACGGACTACCTCTGTGAAGCGTTCCGGGATGCCAGCCACGGCGGGGCCCTGTCGGCGGCGCCAGGCGGTGTAGGAGGCTTGGCGGCGCTCGGCGAGGTCGGTGATTGCCGTGCTGAGCGGTTTCAGGGCGATACTGCGGTGTCCAGCTGTGGCGGCCAGTGCCGTGGTGAGTTCTTTCCCGTCGAGGTTGTTGAGCGTGATCAGGCGGTAGAGATCCGCGTAGTCGCGATCACGAGTGTTGAAGTCGCCAAGCGAAATCGCAGTGGAGAGTTTCTCAGCGATGACGGTGGCGATCGGGTAGCCGAGGATCTGAAAGCTCTCCGGAGTGAGCTGCTGCGGGTAGTCAATGGTCTGCGGCGCGGGGGTGATGGGATCACCAAAGCTGACATCCAGTTGGAGCTTCAGCCGGGCGCGGGCGATGGACGCGACCATGGACAGGCGCAGACCGTGGTACTCGTCTTCCTCGCGGATGGGAACGCTTTTGAGTGTCGTGGGGTCGAATGTGACTCCGTCGTCAACCTCAGTGCCGGAGATCGTAGCGATCCTGCGGATGATCTCGGTTTCGTCGCCAGGAAACGCGCGGCCGAGGATGTCGATGTCACGGGTCATCCGGCGGGCACCGAACTGGGCAAGCAGTAGGCCGCCCTTGAGGACGAAGTGTTTCTGGCCGAGGGGAGATACGGACAGGCGGTAGAGAAAACGTTCGAGCACGTACTCGACCATGATCTCGTCTGTGGACCGGCTGTTGTGGCGGGCCAGATTGCGCAGATCGTTGTAAACGCGGCCGGCGGTGGTGTCACGAGTCGGGTTCACCATCAGGCGAGCACCGCCTCCACAGCGGGGCGGACGACGGACAGCGCACCCAATTCGCGGGCGATGTCCTGGAGTTCACTGACTCCGCCACGTCCGTTGCGGCGTAGGTAGCGGCCGAGCGCGGACAGGGCGAGAGGCTCGCCGATGCGGCTGCGATGGCGCATCGCATCTACGACGCTGCGGGCGGGGCTGTACACGGGGATCATCTCTCCCGGAGCGGCTTCGAACCGTTCGACACCGAGGCCGAAGGTCTTGGCGGCGTACTGGGCCACTACGGTCGGCGGATAGGAGATCGTAGGGCGGCGTGAACCCCGCGGCACGGCAATGTGCACTGCTGAGGGGATGTCATCGATCAGCTCGTGCAAGGCCAGGGCCGACTCACCGCACACGACCGCGCGAGGGACTCGTGCGCACACGGCCAAGAGGTCCGCATGCGCGGTCTCCGGCACATCCGCCCGCCGATACACGCCACGGGACAGTTCGTCCAGATCCCCTGCCGAAACCAAGGACGCCAGGTCGCGGGATGACAGCAAAGCCTGACGCGCCTGTGCTGTGGTGAAGGTGGCGGACAGCCCGGCCAGCCGTTGCTCCACACGCGAGTCTTCCACAGCATTCATGTATCAAATGATACCCGCGGATCCCTTGTAGGGGATCGATTCGATACAGCTCGTTGGTGAGGCGACGGCGGGGGCGATCCATGGAGGTCGGGCTCGTGGTCCGGTCCCGCCGATCTTCCCAACGCGCCTGGCCCCCTCGCGCCCTGTTGCCTCGGAACGCGCCAACGTTGTCCACGCTTCACAAAGAGCACGGAGTCGACCCCAAGAGGTCCAAAGAATCAAGGGGAGGCCGCCGAGAGGGCGGCGAAGCGAGGCATGGCGGGCAAGGCATGGCGGAGCAAGGTGACGGCAGCCACGAACTTCAAGGCCATTGGCAGCAGGGGGCCCGGTCCGTCGTACGGACCCTCGATGCCGCAGTCGGCGAGGTCGACTACCACTACGTGCTACCCATGGGGTAGCGGGCCGCTCGTCCCCGGCCGCGTTGTGCGTCGCGGGTCGGCGGTAGCGTGGCGCGGTAAGGAGTGCTGCGGATAGGTTGGGCGGATTTCATGCGGATGCGGTTCGAAGCCGGGGCCGAGGAGGAGTTCGAGGCGGCGTGCGGGTTGCTGGTCGGCCGGCTGGTCCGGTGGGCCGGAGAGCAGCGTCTGCCGGTGGACGGGTTCCTGGCCGAGGCGGCGCTGGAGTACCGGCACCGGGCGACCGCGGACGGCCGGCTGGGGTTGTGGGAGCCTCGGCATGTGGAGGAGTTGCTGCTCTCCTGGCTGCCGCAGAAGGTCACCGAGGTTCCCGGGGAGGGGCGCGGCGACGCCCCGGGCACGTTGCGCACGCTGCTGCGCTATCTGCACGCCGCGCAGTTGGCGGACCCGCGCGGCCCCGCACTTGAGGACTCCCTCGCCGCGGTCGACGCGGTCGCGGAACGGTATCCGGCGGCGATGGCGGACCGCACCCGCTGGGGGTTGGCGAAGTTCTGGGCGATGACAGCGGCCGAGCAGGGCGTGAACGTCCTGGACGGGGCGGCGTTGCAGCGGTTCGCGGAGCGGGCGCAGCGCGGGGAGGTCGTCTACGACGAGCAGGCTCTCGATGCGGTTATGGAGCGGCAGTTCACCGGCCGGGTGCTGTCCAGCGCGGCCCGGGCCGAGCCGCAGCTGCCGGTGATGCTGCCCCCGGACGACGAGCTGAAGCGACAGGCTGAGGCGTCGACGATCGTGGCTCAGTTGCGCGGGCTCGCCGAGTGGGCGGGGCGCGATGGCCGCGCGGTGACGGCGGCGGGGCGGCTGCGGATGGCCGATGCCCGCGAGCTGGTGGACGTGCTGGGCACCGGCGACGAGGCCGAGGGGGTGCGCTCTTCGGCCGACCTGCCCCGGCTGGGACTGCTGGTGGAGTGGGCGAAGAAGGCGCGGCTGGTCCGGGTGGTCAAGGGCCGGTTGTACGCGGTGGCCAAGGCCCGGCCGGTGCTGGCCGATCCGCTTCAGCTGTGGCTGCGTGTCTTCGACGCGTGCTTCGAACTGCGGCAGGCCCTGATCGGGGCGCGCAGCGGGTGGCATGTCGAGTCGATGCTCTTCGATGTCTACGAGGATGTGCTGGAGGACGTGCTGAACACGCTCTACAGCTTGCCGTACCCGATGCCCTGGCCGCGCTTGCGTGACTCCGTACACCTGGCCTACCGGGCCCGCTTCCAGCTCGACGGCGGCTCGGACATCCAGCACCGGGCATGGTTCGAGCACGCCGACCGGGACCTGCGCACGGTGCTCGACGCGCTGGCGGACCTGGGCGCGATCACACGGGAACAGGGGATGGCCGACCCAGTGTTCCTCCAGGTCGACCTCACCGGCGCCGGACCCGAACTGCCCGCGGATATGCCGCCGGAACTCGCGGAGCTGCTGGGCGCCTCGGGGGCGGCGCCGGACCGGGCGGCGCAGGAGCGTGCCCGCGCCCAGCATGCAGAGCTGACCGCCGGGCCGGTCGAGCTCATCCGTCTCACCGAGCTGGGCACCCGTGCGATGCGGCAGCGGCTGCTGGCGGCCGGACGGGACGCACCGCTGGTCGGTGAACTCGTTCAGGCATCGGCGGCCGGCCTGCTGGGCGTGCTGGCCGAGGACTACGACCCCGATGCCGCCCGTATGGAGCTGGCCGGCTGGATTGCGGCGCACGGCGAGCAGGATGCAGCGCTGCGTCAACTGATCGACGCCGTACGGACTGTGGTCTTCCGGACGCGTGCACAGGCGATGCTCGACGTGCTGTCGGCGGCGTTGCCGGACAGTGAGGGCGAGCGGCTGCTGCGCACCCTGCGCGGCGACGCCGTGCTGGCGCCGCTCGTGCTGAACGCGCTGGCGCACCGTGAACTGCTCTCCCCTGAGGACATGACCGATGCCGAGCATCTGCTGCTGCTCGCTGAGAACCTGCTCCAGCTCGTGGAGCTTGCGGGCGGCGGGGACGGCGCCGAAGAGGCGCTGCAGGCCCAGGGCCCCGAGGCCAGGGACGCGGTTGCCGCC
>JAFAUH010000056.1 GCA_019243445.1 Streptomycetaceae bacterium
CCTACGCCGCATCGCCGGCCAGATCGCCGCCCTCACCGACTTGCCCACCGCAGCTCATCACCCGCTCAGCCAACTCCACGCAGCCCTCGCTCAAGACGACCCCGCCGCCCTCATCCATCCCCTGAACGCTACCCGCCCCCACCTGACGACAACCCACCCCGACCTCGCCGCCCAACTCGACATCCTCAGGAACTCCGCCGCGCCCCCTACCGCATCCCCCAAATGACCTCTTCGCGAAGGTCGCAAGTCCGGTCGTTCACAGCCGGGTTGGGCCGGATCCGGCTTGCAGGCGAAGCAGCAATCCAACGTGACCGGTGATGCCCCGGTTGTGGTGGGTGAGGGGGCCAGCAAGCATGCCGTTGCCGGTGTCGCCATCGGGTGCGCGTTATACACCACCGCGCTTTGGCTGCGAGGATTCTCGGTCGAAATCCTCGTGAGTTCTTGACGATCTCGTCGCCTCGTCCCATTCTAATAGTGCCAAAACGTTTGGGCAAATACTGTCACGGCGGGGAGCCGATGCCGATGGGCGCAGGAACGGCCAGTCTTCGTGACGTCGCCGAACTCGCCGGCGTCTCGATCACCACGGTCTCGCATGTGCTGAACGACGTCCCCGGCAAGCGGATCGCGGCCAAAACTCGCCAGCGGGTGCGATCGGCGGCCGCGCAACTGGAGTACCGTCCGAACAAGCTCGCCCAGGGACTGCGCTCGCAGCGCAGCTACTCCCTTGGATTCGTCTCCGACCTCGTCGCGACCACGCCGTACGCGGTGCGCATGGTGCTCGGTGCGCAGGAAGCCGCGGCGAACCTCGGGTACTTGCTGTTCCTCGTGACCTCCGGCGGTGACCAGGACCTCGAAGCGCAGCAGTTGCGCGCATTGCTGGACCGGCAGGTCGACGGGCTGCTATACGCGAGCATGTTCCACCGGGTCGTCGAACCGCCAGCCCTGCTCGAGGCTGCGCCGGTCGTGCTGCTCAACGCGCGGTGCGCAGACGGCCGGTACAGCTCGGTCCTTCCGGACGAGACCGGCGGTGCGTGGGCCGCCGTCGAAGAGCTGGCCCGGCAAGGGCACAAGCGCATCGGGTTCCTGCACAACGAACTCGACATCCCCGCGCGGTCGCTTCGGATGCGGGGCTACCAGGAGGCGCTCGCCGCGCACGGCATCGACTTCGATCCAGAGCTCGTGTGGTGCGGTGAGGACGCCCCGGGTGGTTACGCCGCGGCGCGCGAACTGCTGGACCGACCCGAGTGCCCCACGGCGTTGTTCTGCTTCACCGACCGCATGGCGATGGGCGCCTACCAGGCCGCGCAGGAGCTCGGCCTGCGGATCCCGCACGACCTGTCGATCGTCGGCTTCGACGACCAGGAGGTCGTCTCGGCGGGCCTGCGGCCGGGGCTCACGACGATGGCACTGCCCCACTACGAGATGGGCCGGTGGGCGGTAACCGAACTGATGAAGCGGATCGACGCCGGCAGCGACGTGCCGCCGACGCATGCCCTGCTCGACTGTCCGCTTGTGCACCGGGAATCGGTCGCCGCACCACGGGAGGCACGCTGATGCTGGAACTGCCCGGCTCCTGGATGCGGGACTTCTGGCTGGCCGACGACGGCGAGCGGTATCACCTGTTCTTCCTCGACGACACCGCGACGTGGACCAGCTCGGTCGTGCCGCATTCCGACGGCGGATGGTTCATGTTCTCCACCGATGCCGCGTTGGAAGACGACGAGCCGATTCAGCGGATCGGCACCCGAGGCGGAATCTGGGCCGCGCCGGCCGACGGCCTGCTCGGCCCGTACGACATTGGGCGCGCGCGGCAGATCACCGGCTCCGAGCGGTATGCCGGGCGCTTCGTCCGCAACCGTGGCGGGCAGCGGCAGTTCCTGCCGTTCCCGCACGACGGCCTTGACGGCTCGTTCGTCGAAGCCATCGCCGATCCGGTGCCGGTGCGCTGGGCCGGCGACCGAATCGCGCTCGGGACCGGCACTCCGGTCTCGGCGACCAGGTAATCACACAGCCGGCGGTCACCGGAAAACGCGGGCGCACACCGCCCGCCGTGACGGCCACGAAAAAGAACGAGGTGACAACGATGTCAGCGAACGCGATAGGGGCAGTTGAGCGACAATTCGACTGCCCGCGCCCGGTCCTGTTACGGGCGCGGACCGAACCCAGGGAGCTGTCCCCCTGGCGAGGCAGCCCCGGCTGGCATGGCGAAAGCTGGGAGAAGGAACTCACGCGGCTGCACGAATCCCTCGATTCGAACCGCGGGGGTACGCGATGAGCACCTCAGCGAATCCGCAACACGCCACGGCCGTGCGACAAAAGCCGCTGATGAGTATGCGGCAGATCCTGCTGATGAACCTCGGCTTCCTCGGCATCCAGTACAGCTTCGGGATGCAGCAGACCGCGGTGAACCCGATCTTCCAGTTCCTGCACGCATCTCCGGACAGCCTGCCGATCCTCAACCTCGCCGGACCGATGACCGGACTACTGATCCAGCCGCTGATCGGCGCCTGGTCGGACCGGACGTGGAGCCCGAAATGGGGCCGCCGAAAGCCCTTCTTCATCGTCGGCGCAGTGGGCTGCAGCGTGTGCTTGTTCCTGTTCCCGTTCGTCACGGCGATCTGGATGGCCGTGCTGCTGCTGTGGCTCCTGGATGCAAGCAACAACACCGCAATGGAGCCGTACCGCGCGTTCATCGCCGACAAGCTCCCGGCGTCGCAACTCGGCAAGGGCTTCCTCGCGCAGAGCTTCTTCACCGGCATAGGCATCACGCTGGCGAACGTCTCTTTGTTCGTCTTCGAGAAGCTGCTTGGCGGCATGACGGACGCAGGAATCCCCTATTGGGTCTTCGGCGCGTTCATGTTGGGGTCGGTGTGCTCGATCGCGTCCGTGCTCGTCTCGATCCTTACTACCCCCGAGATCCCGCCAACGCCCGAGGAACTGGCGGCGATAAAGAACAGGCAGGGCGGCGTCGGGCGATTCTTCAAGGAGATCTTCGAGGCGATCGTCGAGATGCCGGTCGCGTTGCGCAAGCTCGCGCTGGTGTACTTGTTCCAGTGGTACGGCATGAACTGCTACTGGCAGTTCGTGACGCCGTCGATCGCGAAATCGGTATGGCACACAACCGTCGCCGGCTCTCCCGGCTTCTCCGAGGCGACCGGCTGGACCGGACTGATCAACGGCTGGTACAACATCGTGACCTTCACGTGCGCATTCAGCCTCGTGTCGATTGCGCGGCGCCGGGGCGCGAAGTTCGTGCACATGGGCTGCCTGCTGCTCGCCGCCGTCGGGCTCGTCATTTTCCCGCACCTATCGAACAAGTACCTGCTGTTCATCCCGATCATCGGTCTTGGCATCGCGTGGGCGTCGATCATGGGCGTGCCATACATCATCGCGGTGCGGGTGATCCCGTCCGCGCGGTACGGCGTGTACATGGGGATCATCAACATGATGATCGTCATACCGATGCTGATCCAATCCTTCAGCTTCGGCTGGATTTACAAACACCTTCTGGACAACAACGCTAACAACGCGATCACGGCGACGGGTGCGCTACTCGCATGCGCCGCACTGGCCGTGACGTGGATCAAGGAGCCGCCGATCACCCCCGACATCGAGGCGGCCGTGGCCGCTCCCGGCGAGTACTGACTCAGGTCGAACAGCACGTCCGCCAGTGCGACCCAGTGACCGCTTCGTGGAGCAGGTCGATCGCGCGGTCGTGCTCGCCAGCCCGGCGCCAGGAGTCGGCCGCTTCGCGCAGGATTTCGCCGCCGCGCCGATACTGCGCCGGGTTGGCTTTCCATTCTCGAGCCATGTCGGTGGCGCCGTTGGCAACAGGGAGGGACCGCCGGCCGGGACAACCTCTGACATCTAGTCACAGAGCGGGAAGCCGTTGGGAATAACGACGGGGCGTGGTCCGGACCTTCTGGGCAAGGACCACGCCAGTTACGGTGTTGCGTTGTCGTGGTGCAGCCGATCGCGGCTATGAGCGTGTCTCAGTGACCGGCACCCCGCCTGCGGTCTGTTTCAGACCGGACGGTACGGGCTGGTCGCTGCAAGGCTCGCGGGGCCGAAGAGCCGGGCGGTGAAGACGGTCTGGTCGTTCTGCAGGCCAGTGACCATCACTCCGCAGCTGCCGTGGCCGGGCAGCGCGCTGGCCTCGATCCAGCAGGGCGCGTCGAACTCGGCGTAGCGCAGGAACTCGACCTGGATGCTCGAGGGGGTCAGAGTGTGCGGGCTCAGCAGTCCGCACGCGGCTTGGCGGGCGGCTTCCAGCAGCACCATCCCCGGCACGTGGTCACCGCTGTGATCGAACAAGATGGGGTGCTGCGGGTCCGGGTCGAGCAGCCACCGACCGGGCCGGTCGGTGGGCGCCAAGACGACGTCGAAGGGTAGGTTCCTGCCGAACACCGCCGGATCGATGCCGGTCGGCGGCCTTGTGCGGCCGATGCACCGGGCGGTACTGGCCGCACCGCGCAGCCTCTTGTACGTGGCGGGCGCGATACAGGTGAAGCGTCCGCCCCCGGAGGCGCACAGGAAGCCGTCGCGCTCTACGGTGACCTCCACGGATAACTCCGACAGGCGCTTGCCCTTCCAGGCCAAGTCGGTGCAGACGGCCGTGAGGGTCAGATCGCTCGGGGTCGCCCCGATGACCAGGTGCTCGTCGTGCGTCGTGACGTGCATGTCCCACACATCAGGAACTGGTGCCCGAGGGGGACACCGAGCTCCGCGTGGGCCATGTACAGACCTGTCTGGCGGATGGTTTCTGCAGCCTGCATGGGATCGTGCCGCATCCCGTCGGCGCTGGTGAAGAAGCTGTGAGCGCGCGGCCACTGGGGTGCGTTTCTCCTTGAGGGACCGGTTGCCGCCTACATCTACATCGCGTTGCAGCTCATCGTCCTGGGACCACCCACGAGGCCGACCGAATGGACCTCGCTGCGCAGATGTTCGCGCTGGTCACCGCCGTGGTCACTCAGGAAGAAACGCACCCAGTCAGGTAGTTGTGGTGCTTCTTCCAACTCACCTCGTCCACGCCGATCGTCACCAGAGCGTCGAGCCGGTCCTCGTCGAGACTGTCGGCGACCACACGGGCGCAGATCCGGCCCACGGTGTGCCAGTCGATGCGCTGCAGGCGGGTGATGGTGGTCTTGTCGGTACGGGTGGCCAGGTAGGCGATGACGTCTTCGAAATCACGGGGTGAAGCCGGAGTGGTGCCGGGCGAAGGGCACCGCCTCGGTCTTCACCCCGTGCTCGGGGCACTCCAAGCGGCGCAGGCCGGCGCGCACGACCAGGCCCCAGCGGCCCAGATCCAGGTGCCGCCAACTGGAGGTCACCGGACGCTTGTCGTACCGGGCTCGGGTGGCGAACCCGCAGTCGGTCACGGGGCAGTGCAGACGTCTGCGAGTCAGGGCCACATCGGCAATGATCCGGTCCTCCAGGAACGACACGTCGGTGACGTTCACACTCGGGAGGTCCAGGAGACGGTTGAATGCAGTGGTGACGCGCACAGGCGCGGGCTCCTTGCGGTGTGGAAGTGCTTTCGACAGCCTCCGAACCTACGGCCCGCCCTGTGCGCGTTCTCTGCTTCACGGCCCGTGGCGCGAACATCCAACCCGGTCAGCGTATTGACGCCAAGATCGACCCCAGGCACCCACACTCATGCCCGGAGAACCCCTTTTTTTAAGAGAGGCGATTGCCCAGGCGCAGTGCGATGCGGTCGACAGTTTTGGTCATGCGGGCGGTGTCGGCGGGGCGTATCCAAAACAGGACGCGGTCGACTCCGGCGGCTGCGTAGGTGTCGACGTCGCGCAGTTCGCCGCCGAAGAGGGTGACCGGCAGGGGCTGGTCGCTGCCGGGTTTGCGGACGGTTTTTTTGAACTCCGTGATGTGGTCGAGGATTTTGGGGCGGAGCATGGGGATCCATTCGTCTCCGTAGGCAATGACGCGTTCGGCGACGTGGGGGCCGTGGCCGGCCACCAGGATCGGTGGGTGAGGTCTTTGGAGGGGTTTGGGCCAGGAGGTGATGTGGTCGAAGTTGACGAAGCGGCCGTGGTAGGAGGCGATGTCGTGGCTCCAGATCTGCTGCATGGCTTCGATGCGCTCTTGCATGAGGTGCCAGCGGTCGTCGGGGTCGGTGCCGTGGTTGCGCAGTTCCTGCTTGATCCAGCCCGGTCCCACTCCCAGGTTCATCCGGCCACCGGATAAGACGTCCAAGGAGGCCACTTCCTTTGCGGTGATCAAAGGGTCTCGTTGGGGGACCAAGAGGATGGCGGTGCCGATCTGCAAGGTGGTCGTGGCTTGTGCGATCGCGCTCAGGGCGACCAGGGCGTCCAGCCCGTTTTTGAACTCCGGTGCCAAGTTGGTGACGTCGTCGCGCTCCGGTGTGATTGCCGGGATGTGGGTGTGGTCGGGGATGAACAAGGATTCAAAGCCGCGGTCTTCCAACAGAGTGCCGAAGTCGCCGGGCGTAATGGCCTTGGAGGTGGGGAACATGACGAAGCCGAATTTCACGACGCGGGCTCCTGAAGGGGGGAGGTGATGCTGTCGGCTTGGAGGGGGGAGTCCATGCTGTGGTGGGCCACGGTGCTTTGGGGTGCGTTTCTTCTTGAGGGACGAGAAACACCTGGTCAACGCGTTGGACCTGCGGAAACCGCGGCACGGGAGATCGCGTCGGCTTCCGGGAACGACCACGTCCGTACTGGTCACCGGCGAGGTTCCTCCAGAAGAAACGCACCCGTGTTTTGTTGCAGTGCGAAGGCGCGGTCGAAGAGGGGAAGGAGATCGCCGGGGTCAAGGCGGTGTGGCAGACAGCATCCGCCTTTGGTGGCAGGCATCGGGCAGGCACGTGCATGGGGCGGTCTTCAACCGGCCTGGGAAGAGGTGTAGTGGGCTGCGAGTCGCTGCCGGCCGAGTTTGCCGCTTGGCAGGACCGGTAGCTTTTCGACGAGGTCGATCGTGCTGGGGTGCTTGTAGTTCGCCAGGCGGCCGGACAGGTGCTTTAGCAGGTCGCGTGTTTCGATGTGTCGTCCCGGCTCGGGTTCGACCATCGCGATCACGCGTTCGCCGGTGAGGTCATCGGGTACGCCGAAGACGATGGTGGCTGCGACATCCGCGTGTTCGGCGAGTGCTTGTTCGATCTCCAGTGGTGATACGGGGTAGCCCTCCACCATCATCAGGTCTTTGTGCCGGCCAAGGAACAGCAGGCAGCCGTCGGGCCGTTGCCGGACGATGTCTCCGGTGCAGATCCACTGGTCGGGGTCGAAGCGGTCCACTCCTGCCCCGTTCCATGTCCCCACAGGCCGGGAGGGGGTGCGAAGCAACAGCTGGCCGGCTTGTCCTGGCGGGGCGTCGATTTTTGTCTCCACACCGGGCAGGGGCCATCCCAAGGAGGGCTCTTGGACGGAGTCGATCCTGGGCTGAAAGATCACAGGCGCGGCTGTCTCGGTCATGCCGTAGCAGCCTTGCAGGTGTGCTCCGAAGGTCTTGAAGAACTCCCGGCTCAGATCGGGCGGGCATGCGTCGCCTCCGGCCAGGCAGCTTGTGCCTGTCAGATCGGGCACTGCAGCCGCGCAACGGCCGGCTTTGGCAAGCAGGGCGCGGAAGGTGGTCGGCGCGCCGCCGATCCAGCCGCACCGGTGGGTGCGCAGCATGCGCAAGATGACGTCGGGGGTATGGGTGGCGGTCAGCGCGAAGGGGCGGCCGCGGCGCAAACAGGTGAGCAGGACGAGGATGCCCCACGGGTTGACCAGGTCGATCATGTAGTACGTGGCGTCGGCGCGCCCGGCGCCGTGGGCTGCTGTCAGATCCAGGCTTGCGGCGAGGGTCTCTTGTGAGAGCACCAGGCTTTTGGGCCGTCCTGTGGTACCGGAGGTGTAGAAGATGGCGGCAAGTTCTTGCGGGCCGATGTCGTCGCTTTCGGGTGCGGCATCGGTGAGCAGGTCGCTCCAGGGGCGCGTGGTGGTTGTCGCGGCCGGGGAGTCCAGGATCCAGGCCTGTTCGACTGCGCCGCTTTTTTCGAGCGCGTGGGCGCAAGGTGTGTGCCGTGCGCTCTCACCGAGGTAGAACCGGGCGGTGCTGTGCGCGATCAGCTCTGCTGCTTCGCCGCCTGACAGTTTGCCGCTCACCGGTACGATCACCGCTCCCATACGCAGGCATGCGTAGTAGAGCGAGACCACCTCACAGCGGTTGCCCAGGTGTACTGCGACCCTGTCTCCTTTGCGCAGGCCTGCTTTGCGCAGGCCTGCGGCGATCCGGTCGGCGAGGCCGAGTACGGTTGCGTACGTCACTGTGCCGTCGAGTGTGACCAGCGCGGGTGCGTGTGGCTGTCGTAGCGCAACGTGCTGGAAGTCGGAGAAGATTGACATAAATGCCTCCGGCGGGATCGCCTTGGCCAAAGCGAGGGCGTAGCAAAGCATCCACAACTGCGAGGAGGCGACAGCGCGGCCCTCAGCCCCTGGTGGCGGTCACCGCGTGGTCGTTGAGCTGGGTGGGGTGGGTGTGCTGTGGGCGCCGAGCAGGTCGGTGAGGGTTCGCGTGGTGTGGCTGCAGTACTCGGTCAGCAAGGTGAAGTGGCTGCCCGGTGTGGTGGCGCAGGCTGTCAGCCCGGGCCAGTCCTGCGCACAGGAGCGGGGGGAGGTGAAGGGCAGTTGGTCGGCGGCTTGGAGGAGGAGCAGGGGGGCGGACAGCGTAGTGGGCGTCCACAGCCGGCCGAACAGGTCGAGGTAGTAGCCCATGGCGGTCAGCCCGGTGTCGTCGTCGGACCAAAACTCGCCGTGTGCTTGTGACCACTGCCGCAAGACCTCGGCCGATGCCGCTTCGGTGGCCGTGCCGGGGGGCAGGGTGTCGATCAGCACCACGGCCTGGGGATGCGTGCCGCGGGTGTGCAGGCGGTGGGCCGCGGCGTGGGCTGCCAGGCCGCCGGTGGAAAAGCCGACCAGCGTGAACGGCTTGTTTTCGGCGCACGCCTCGATGGTGGCGGCCAATGCTTCGGCTGCAGCGTCGACGGTGGCGGGCAGGGGTTGCCCGTCGTGGTAGCCGGGCAGTGACACGGCTGCCACATCGTATTGTCCCTCCAGCGTGGCGGCCAGCCGCTGGTAGGTGAGGTTGGCTGCGGCGGGGATGAAGGAGTCCAGGCAGATCAGGGCCGGCCGCAGGCCTTCTTGGCGCAGCCAGGTTGCCTGGGGTATGTGCTGGGGTGAGGGGGGGCTGGAGAAAGTCGGTCGCAGGCGCGCGGCCGCTGCCAGTATGTCGACTCCTTCGCCGGCCCGGTCTTGGCGGATCGCCTCTCGCAGCAAGGTGCCCAAGCTCCCCGCTGTTCCTTCGCCCTGGGCGGCCCGGGCAGTGGCGGTGGGGGCGAGGGTGTTGCTGTGGGCCAGTTGGTTGTGCAGGTGTGTGGCCAAGGCGGCGGGGGTGGGGTGGTCAAAGACAGTGGTTGCGGGCAGGCGCAGTCCTGTCGCGGCTGCCAGTCGGTTGCTCATTTCCACGGCAGTTACCGAGTCGAAGCCCAAGGACCTGAAGCTTGAGTCGGCGGTGATGGCTGTGGGGTCGGGGTGGCTCAAGACGGCGCCGGCGTGGCTGGTGATCAACTCGAGCAGGAAGCGGTGTCGTTCGGGCTGCGGCATTCCTGCGAACGGCCGGGCTGCATTGTCGGTCTCGGCGGTGGCCGCTCGAGGTGGCGGTGTGGTGGCCAGGTCCGACAAAAGCGATACCGGGCCTTGGGCTCGCAATGCGTTCAGCTCCAGGCGGGCCGGTATCAGGAGCGGGAGGTGGCTGTGGGGGCCGGTTCCGACAGCGGCGTCGAGCTGTCGTAGTCCTTCTTTTGTGGGGATCGGTACGAGCCCGGCGTTGATGGCTTGTGAAATCCCTTGCGGGCCCAGTTGTTCGGCCAGTCCGGATTTTTCTTCCCACATTCCCCAGGCCAGGGAGGTCGCCGGCAGTCCGTGGTGGCGGCGGTGGCAGGCGAGGGCGTCGAGGAAGGTGTTGGCGGCGGCGTAGTTGCCCTGGCCGGCCAGTCCGAGGATGCCCACCGAGGAGGAGTACAAGATGAACGCGGCAAGGTCCAGGTGCTGGGTGAGGCGGTGCAGGTGCCAGGCGGTGTGGGCCTTGGGGTGCAAGACGGTGTCGAGCTGGTCGGCAGTCAGTGTCTGCAGGGGTGCGGGGTCCACTGTTGCGGCGGTGTGGATGACGGCGGTGAGGGGATGGTCGGTGGGGATGGTGTCCAGCAAGGCGGCCAGGGCGTCGGGGTCGGCGGTGTCGCAGGCGGCGAAGGTGGTGTGCACGCCGAGTTCGGCCAGTTCGGATTGCAGGTCGGCGGCGCCGGGGGCATCGGGTCCGCGGCGGCTGGCGAGCAGCAGGTGCCGGGCGTGGTGTTCGGTGGCCAGGTGGCGGGCGGCCACGGTGCCCAGGGCGCCGGTGCCTCCGGTGATCAAGATGGTGCCGTCGGGGTCCGGGGGGCGGGGAACGGTCAAGACGATCTTGCCGGTGTGGGCTGCGTCGCGCATGAGCTGGAGGGCTCGGGGGGCGTGGCGGATGTCTTGGGCGGTCAGGGGCAGGGGGCGAAGGGCGCCGTGGTGGAACAGTTCGGCGAGCTGGGTCAAGGTGTTGCGGATGCTGTCGGGGTCTTTGGTCAGCTCGTAGGGCTGGTAGCGGGTGCCGGGGTGGTGCGAGGCGGTGTGTGCGGGGTCGCGCAGGTCGGTTTTGCCCAGGTCGATCAGGCGTCCGCCGGGGGCGAGCAGGCGCAGTGAGGCGTCGGTGAGCTCGCCGCTGAGGCTGTGCAGGATGACGTCGATTCCGCGGCCTTTGGTTGCGGCGCGCAAGTGCTGTTCGAAGGCGGAGTCCCGGGAGGAGGCCAGGTGGGAGTCCTTCAGGCCGGCGGCGCGTAGGGCGGCGTGTTTGCTGGGGTGTGCGGTGGCGTAGATGTCCGCGCCGAGGTGCTGGGCGATCTGGAGGGCGGCCATGCCGACGCCTCCGGCGGCGGCGTGCACAAGTACCGTCTCGCCGGGCTGGAGAGCGGCGGTGTCGATGAGGCTTTGCCAGGCGGTGAGGAAGGCGCCGGGAACGGTGGCGGCCTGGGCAAATGTCCAGTCCTGCGGAATGGGGGTGAGGTTGCGGTGGTCGGTGACCGTCAAAGGGCCCATCGCCCCTTCCCAGGCCAGGCCCATCACGCGGTCTCCAGGGTGGAGGTCTTGCACGCCGGGGCCGGTTTCGACCACCACTCCTGCCAACTCGCTGCCGATCTTCCCGGGCTCGGGGTAGATGCCCAAAGTGATCAGCACGTCGCGGAAGTTGATCCCGGCTGCGCGTACGGCGACGCGGACCTGTCCGTGTGAGAGGGGGGCATCAGCCTGGGGGCAGGGTGCCAAGGTGAGGTCTTCCAGGCTGCCGGTGGGCTGTTCGCGCACGGTCAGGTGCCAGGCCGGTTGTCCGGCCGGTGCTATGAGCGCGGCAGCGGTGTCGGTCCTGGCCAGGCGGGGGACGAGCAATCGGCCGCGGCGCAGGGCCAGTTGCGGTTCGCTGTCGGCCAATGCGGTGGCCAGTGCTGCGGGCAGGTGCTGCCAGGAGGCGTCGTGGTCGTCGATGTCGAGCAGGACGAACCGGCCGGGATGCTCCAGGTGGGCTGTGCGCAGCAGACCCCACGCGGGCGCCTGGGCGAGGTCGGCGATGTCTTGCTCGTCTGCTGTGGAGATCGCGCCGGTGGTCATGACCACCAGCGGGCAGTTTTCAGTGCCCTGGTGGGCCAGCCATGCCTGGACGGCGGCGAGGAGGTCGGTCGTGAGGTGGCGTGCGGCGTGCTCGACGGTGCTGTCCGGACGCGCGGCGCACGCAAGGATTGCCACTTGAGGGCCCGGGCGGGGTGTCAGGGCGTCAAGGGCGGGGCTGATGCCGGTGTACAGCTGTGGGTCGGTGTCGGCCAGCCGAAGGGTGCGTGCAAGCGGGGGCAGGGTGTGGTCGGGGATGATCCAGCAGGCGGTGTGCGGTGGCGGTGTGGTGGCCAGGGCTGCATCGCGCCAGTGCAGGCGGTAGGAAGGCGTGCTGGGGCTGTAGGTGTGGGCGAGAGTTGGGCAAGTGAGGGAGCGAAGTGCCAAGGATTCGATTGCGGCGACGGGCCTGCCGGCTTGGTCGGCCAGTCGAAGTGAGTAGGTGCTGTGGCCGGGCGGGCAGGAGTCCTCTGTGGTGGTCGACAGGTGGCCGCGCAGCGCAGTGATGCCCTCGCGGTAGATGCTCACACCGGACAGGGAGAAAAGCATCTGGGGTTGTTGCACCTGTGCGGGGGTTGTCGCTGTTGCCATCAGGCATGCCTGCAGGCCTGCGTCAAGGAGGGTGGGGTGCAAGGCGTATCCCGTGTATGCCTTGTCGTGGCCCGGTGGCAGGCAGGCTTCGAGGTAGATGTTGTTGCCGCTGCGCCAGGCGGCGGTGATCCGCTGGAAGGCGGGGCCGAGGGCGATGCCTTGTTCGGTCAGGCGTTTGTAGAGCACCTCGAGGTCGACAAGTTGGGCGTCGGTGGGCGGCCAGGCCTGCATCTGCGGCCATGCGGGGGCGGTGCGGTGGGGGGTGGTGAGTATGCCGGTGGCGTGGCGGGTCCAGCCCGGTTCGCCCTCGGCGGTCTCGGTGGCGCCGGCCGGCAGGCGGAAGTACAAATCTGCCGGGCACCATCCTTGGGCCGTGCTCGCCCCGATGCGCACCTGGATCTGCACTGAGGAGTGTGCAGGCAAGGGCAGAGGCGTCCGTAAGGAGAGTTCGTCAAGGCGGCTGTATCCGAGCTGGGTGCCGGCGCACATCATCAGCTCGGCGGTCACGGCGCCGGCCATTGTGGCGGTGCCGTCCACTACGTGGTCGCGCAGCCAGGGGTGTTCCTGGGTGGAGATGCTGCCGGTGAAAATCCAGCCTTGCTGGTCGGCGACTTCGAGTTGGGCATCGAGGAAGGGATGCGTCATCGTGGTCAGGCTTGTGCCTGCAGTCCGTTGCCGCGCTGAGGTGGCCTGCAGCCAGTAGCGGCGGCGTTGGAAGGGATAGGTGGGCAGTTCCACACGGTCGGCGTGGGCAAGCAGTTGTGTCCAGTCAAGGGAGCCCCCGCCGACGTGGAGACAGGCCAGTGCGGTGGTGAAGACGCGTAGTTCGTCACGGCCTTTGCGCAAGGTGGGTTTCCACTTGGCTTGCGGCGTGCCGGCGTGCACAGGTGTGCTTGGGTGTGCCTGGCCCAGCGCCGTCAGTACGGCGTCCGGTCCGATCTCCAAGAAGGTGGTGGTGTCATGGGTGCGCAACCATGTGACAGCGTCGGCGAAGCGTACCGTGCCCCGTGCGTGGCGGGCCCAGTACTCGGGCGAGCAGGCCTGCTCCGGGGAAAGGGCGGTGCCGGTGAGGGTGGAGATCAAGGGGATGGCGGGGGGCTGCAGGTCAAGGTCGGCTGCTTTGCGCCTGAGGTCGCCGACAATGGGGTCGAGGTGCAAAGAGTGGAAGGCGTGGCTGACGCGTAGGGGGCGGGCGCGGCGACCGCGGGCCTGCCAGTGCTCGGCGATGCGCGAGACGGTGTCGTGGTCGCCGGAGATCACAGTTGAGGAAGGTGCGTTGACTGCGGCGATGTCCACTTGGTGCTCGTGGCCGGACAAGCTGGCCAAGACTTCCTTTTCGCTTGCTTCTATGGTGGTCATCGCTCCGGTGGCCGGGAGCGCTTGCATGAGCCGGCCGCGTGCGGTGACGAACATGGCCGCATCGGCCAGGGACAACACGCCGGCGACGTGGGCAGCGGCGATTTCGCCGACGGAGTGGCCGGCCACGAAGTCGGGGGTGAATCCGAGGCGCTCCACTGTGCGGTACAGCGCGACTTGGAGTGCGAACAAGGCGGCTTGGAGGAAGTCGGTGCGGTCGAGCAGTCCGGCCTCGGCACTGCCTTGTTCGGCGAACATCACCTGCTGCAGCGGTCGCGGCAGGTGCGGGTCGAGCTGTGCGCAGGTTTCTTGGAGCGCTTGGGCGAACAGGGGGGAATGTGTATGCAGGCCACGGCCCATTCCCGGCCATTGGCAGCCCTGGCCGGAGAACAAGAATGCGGTCTTGCCCGCAGGGGCGCGCACTCCTTGGGTGAGGCCTGCTGCAGGCCGGCCATGGGCCAAGGCGTCGAGTGCGGCGAGGGTGCCTGCGCGGTCCGCGGCGGTGAGGACCGCCCGGTGCTCGAGGTGATCTCGGGTGGTGGCCAAGGAGTACCCGATGGCAGCGAGGTCGGCTTGCGGGCAGTCGGTGACCATCTGGGAGAGTTGCGCTGCTTGTGCCTGAAGCCCTTGGGGCGAGGCGGCGGACAGCGGCCATATGATCCCTGGGGCGTTGACCGCCAAAGGCGGTGGCGCGCTGTGCGGTGAGTCACCGGGGGGCGGGGCTTGCTCAAGGATGAGGTGGGCGTTGGTACCGGAGATGCCGAATGAGGACACTCCCGCTCGCCGGGGCCGCCCGTGCTCGGGCCAAGAGCGCTGGTGGGTGAGCAGTTCTACTGCACCTTTGGACCATGCCACGTGGCGGGAGGGGACTTCGGCATGCAGTGTCTTTGGCAACTGGCCGTGCTGGAGGGCCAAGACCGTTTTGATGACGCCGGCGACGCCGGCTGCCGCCTGCGCGTGGCCGATGTTGGACTTCAGCGAGCCCAGCCACAAGGGCTGGTCGTCGGGGCGGTTTTGGCCGTAGGTGTTGATCAGGGCGTTGGCTTCGATGGGGTCGCCCAGCGTGGTGCCGGTGCCGTGGGCTTCCACCGCGTCCACCTCGCAAGGTGCCAGACCTGCGTTGGCCAGTGCGTGGCGGATCACCTGTTCTTGGGCCGGGCCGTTCGGGGCGGTCAGACCATTGCTGGTTCCGTCCTGGTTGAGGGCGCTGCCCCGGATGACGGCCAGGACCGGATGACCGGCTTGAACCGCATCGGATAAACGTTCCAGTAACAGCATCCCCACACCCTCGGCGAATCCGGTGCCGTCGGCGCCGTCGGCGAACGCTTTGCACCGCCCGTCCGGGGCCAGGCCCCCCTGTCGGTTGAACTCGACGAACACCTCGGGGGTGGCCATGACGGTGGCGCCGCCGGCCAGGGCGAAAGAGCATTCGCCGGTGCGCAGCGACCGCACTGCCAGATGCACGGCGGTCAAGGAGGAAGAACAGGCGGTGTCCACGGTCAGGGCCGGTCCGGTCAATCCGAGCGTGTAGGCGATCCGGCCGGAGGCGATGCTGGTCAAACTGCCCTGCAGGCGGTATCCCTCCACGCTGGGGGCGAGCCGGTCAAGGGGAGGAAGGTAGGCCTGGTGGGTGGTGCCGACAAAAACGCCGGTCGGATTTTCCCGCAAGGTTGCCGGCAAGATTGCGGCGCGTTCCATCACCTCCCAGACGGTCTCCAGCAACAGCCGCTGCTGTGGGTCGGTCGCCAGCGCTTCGCGGTCGGAGATCTTGAAGAAGCCGGCGTCGAACCAGGCCGCCTCCGGCAAGAACCCGCCTTGGCGGGCAGGGGAGGACTGCAGGTGGTCCAGGTCGGGGTCATACAGGCGCTCAAGGTCCCAGCCCCGGTCGGTGGGGAATTCCCCCACCGCATCTGTCCCGGTGGCGACCAGTTGCCACAGCTGCTCGGGTGAGCTGACACCACCAGGCAGCCGGCATCCCATCGCGACCACGGCGATGGGCTCTTGCGCGGCGCCGAGCAGCTTGTGGTTCGTCCGCTTCAGCTGCTCGTTGGCTACCAGGCTGCGCCGCAGTGCCTCGATGAGGTTTTCGGAAGTGTTGTTCACGGTCGACTCCGTACTGGTGGCCGTGCTGCGGACGTAGTCGGTCGAGGTCATGAGGGCTCCTGCGTGGACCATGCGAGCGCAAGGAGTTCGTCGGTACTTGCTGTCTTGATGTCTTCGATGCTGGGGTGGTCACCGGCGGCGGCAAGGTCTGTGTCGCTTTGCGCTATCTGCAACAAGGTTTCGAGCAGGCCGAGTTCACGCAGGCGTGACAGGGGGATGGAGGCGATGGCCTGGTGGATGCGGGCATCGGCGGCTGTTGTTGCCGGGTCTTTTGTCCGGTCCTGCTCGCTGGGGGGGAACAGTTGCTCGCCCAGGTGGCAGGCGAGGGCTGCAGGGGTGGGGCAGTCGTAGGTGAGGGTGGCCGGCAGTTGGAGTCCGGTGGCGGTGGTCAGCCGGTTGCGCAGCTCCAAAGCGGTGAGGGAGTCGAATCCGAGGGTTTTGAATGGCTGAGCCGGTGCGCACGAGGCGGTGGCGTCCAGTCCCAAGACCGCGGCGGCGTGCTCGGCGATGAGGGTTTGCAAGTGGCGCACCCGCGCCTCGGCAGTCAAAGCGGCGAGGTCGTGGCGCAGGTCGGCAGTCGGCCGGGGGGCGGTGCGTGTCCGGGGGCCGGCCGTGGCGGCAGTCAGGCGCTCCAGCAGTGGGTGCAAGGTGCCGCGGTGGCTGTTGTCGCGCAGTGTTTGCTGGTTGAGGGGGGCGGCGGTGAGCACCGGGTGCGGCAGTTGCAATGCGGCGTCGAGCAGGGCGTGCCCGTAGTCCGCGGCGAGGGGGGCAAGTCCGGTGCGGGCGATCCTGGTGTTGTCGGTGTCGGTCAGGCCGCCGGTAAGGCCGGTGACCGGTTGCCACCAGCCCCAGGCAAGAGAGGTGCCCGGCAGGCCTTGGCGGCGGCGGTGGTGGGCCAAGGCGTCCAAGAAGGTGTTGGCGGCCGCGTAGTTTCCCTGGCCGGGGTTGCCGAAAGTACCGGCGCAAGAGGAGTACAAGACGAAGGCGGCCAGGTCGAGGTGGCGGGTGTACTCGTGCAGATGCCAGGCGGCGTCGACCTTGGGGGCGAACACCTTGTGGAAGTCGCCGGGTGTCAAGTTGGTGACGGTGGCGTCCGAGAGGACGCCTGCGGTGTGGAAGACCCCGGTCAGCGGGTGCTCGGGCGGCACGGAATCGATCAGATGCTTGAGTGCGTGGGCATCGGCGGCGTCGCAGGCGGTGATCTCCACGTGCGCGCCGGCGCTTTCGAGGTCGGCGCGCAGCAGGCGGGCTGCGGCGGCCTGGGGTCCGCCCCGGCTGGCCAGCAGCAGGTGGCGGACGCCATGGGCGGTGACCAGGTGGCGGGCGAGCAGACCGCCCAGTGTGCCGGTGCCTCCGGTGATCAAGACAGTGCCGGCGGGGTCCAAGGGCCGGTCAAAGGTGAGCAGGATCTTGCCGGTGTGACGCGCGTTTTGCATCAGTTTGAAGGCGTGGGGGGCATGGCGGATGCCGTAGGCCGTCACTGGCAGGGGGGTGAGCACCCCGGCTTGGAACAAGCGGAGCAGTTCGGTGAGGATCTGTGCGGTGCGTTCGGGGCTGGCGCTGGTGCGCCGGTCGAATGCCTGGTAGGTCAGGTGCGGGTGGGTGGTGGCCAGGTGCCGGGCGTCGCGGATGTCGGTCTTGCCGAGTTCGATGAAGCGGCCACCAGGGGCCAGCAGGTCCATCGAGGCGTCGGTGAAGGGGCCGGCCAAAGAGTTGAGCACGACGTCCACGCCGCGGCCGCCGGTGGTTTCCTTAAAGCGCGTGGCGAAATCCAAGGTGCGCGAGCTTGCGATGCATTCGTCGCGGTAGCCCAGGCGGCGCAGGGTCTGCCACTTGCTGGGATGGGCGGTGCCAAAGGGGTGCGCGCCCAGGTGGCGGGCCAGTTGGGTGGCGGCTTGGCCCACGCCCCCGGCAGCAGAGTGGATCAAGACCGTCTCGCCGGGTTGGATGCCGGCCAGGTCCACCAAGGCGTGGTAGGCGGTGACGAAAGCTACGGGCACGCCGGCGGCCTGGGCGAAAGACCACTGGTCAAGGATGCGGGCCACCATGCGGTGGTCGGCGAGGGCGACCGGGCCGAAGGCTTTGTAGGTCAAGGCCATCACGCGGTCCCCTGCGGCCAGCCCCTCAACGCCCGGGCCGGTCTCGGTGACCACACCGGCGGCCTCGGCTCCCAAGTCGTGCTGAGGCGGGATCAGGCCGAGTGCGGCGGCGGTGTCGTAGAAGTTGACGCCGGCGGCACGCACGTCGATGCGGACCTGGCCGGGCTGCAGCGGGGCGGCGGCCTCAAGGGCCGGCACGAGAGCGAGAGTGTCAAGTCCGCTCTCGCCGGTGTTGTCCAATCGCCACAAGGGCGCAGGGGAAGGCGGGGTGAGCGTCTCGGTGGGGGAGGTCCGGGCCAGATGGGGGATGTGCGGTTGCCCTTCCCGCAGGGCTGACTGCGAGTGGCCGGCTGCCAGCGTGGCGCTCAGCGCGGTCAGGCTGTCGGGATGGTGGTCGGTGTCGACCAGCACGATCCGACCCGGGTGTTCGTTTTGGGCGGTGTGCAACAAGCCCCATGCCGGGCCGTGGGCCAAACAGGGCGGGTCATGCGGACCGGTGACCACGGCGTGGCGTGTGACCACCGCCAAGACGGTGCGCTGGAGTTGGTCGTGGGCAAGCCATGCCTGCAGGAAATCGAGGACTTGCCGGCACAAGGTGCGCGCGGCGCCGGGCACCTGCTCGGCTTGGGTCCCTTGTTGGGCAGGCAGGGGCCAGATGACGACCTTGGGCGGCGCTGTGCCCGACTCGATGGCCGCGACCAGGCTGGACAGCTGCGCATAGCCAGGGACCGCCTTGATGGCGGCGGTGAGCTGCGCATTGGTCTGCAGCAGGGCCCAGCCGGTGGTCTCGCAGGCATCGGCCGCGGCCAAGGCGGTCGGCAGTGGGCTCCACCTCAGGTGCAGCAGGTCGTGATCGGGGCTGGTGCGCACCAGGCGGCGAAGATGATCACCGGTGGTGCTGCGCAAGGTCAAGGCGTCGATGGTCAAGACCAAGGCGCCGGTCTCGTCGGTGGCCACCACACTGACGGTGTCGGGCTTGGTGCGGTGCAGGTGCAAGCGCACCTGCGTGGTGGGCCTGCCCACGCAGGTGATGCCGGTGAAGTTGAAAGGCAGCCGCACTCCGGCTTGTTCGTCGGCCTCCTCCTGGGCGGTCTCGGGCAAGGCGATGGGGTGCAGCGCGGCGTCGAGCAGCGCGGGGTGGACGATGTGGCCGGCACTTGACAGGCCGTCGGGCAGGTGGGCTTCGGCGTACAGGTGCTCGCCTTGGCGCCACGCGCAGCGCAGGCCGGCGAAGGCCTGGCCGTAGTCGTATCCTGCCGCGGCAAGGCCTTTGCGCAGCTCGGCCACATCGATGGGCTGGGCGTCGTGGGGCGGCCAGGGGTGCGGGCCGCCTGCCGGCCGGTGCACCAAGGGCTGCCGGGTCAGCCGCGCGGTGGCATGGAGGGTCCAAGCGGGCGGGTCGGCTTCTTCGGCGGTGCGGGGGCGGGCGTGGACGGTCACACACCGGTGCTCTTCGTCGTCGGGGGGGCCGATCCGCAGCTGCAGGTCGATGGCGTCTTGGTCGGGCAGCACCAGGGGAGCGTGCAAAGTGAGCTCGGCGATGTGGGGGCATTTTGTCAAGCCGGCCGCATACAAGACCATGTCGAGGTAGGCGGTGCCGGGCACGAGCACGACTGCGGTGGCCGCGTGGTCGGCGAGCCAGGGATGGGTGGCCAGGCCGATGCGGCCGGTCAGCAGCAGTCCTTCGTTGTCGGGCAGGTCGATGGCCGCGCTGAGCAGCGGATGCTCCACCGTTTGTTGCCCCGCGGCTGCCACATCGGCCGGCGGCGCCGGCGTGAGCCAGTAGCGGCGGCGGTCGAAGGGATAGGTGGGCAGGTCAACGCGGTCGGCCGCAGGGTACAGGGCACGCCAGTGCAGGTTGTGCCCGTGGGCGTGCAGGCGCGCCATGGCGGCTGTGAGGGACTCGCTTTGGGGCTTGGTGCGGTGCAGCGTGCCCACCACGAGCGCGGTGGTGGCAAGGGTTTCTTCCAGCGCCGGCACCAGCACCGGGTGCGGGCTGCATTCGAGGAAGCTTTGGTGGGACTGCCCGGCCAAGGATGCGATGGTCTGGGCGAGGCAGACGCGGTTGCGCAGGTTGTCGTACCAGTAGGTGGCGTCCAGGGCCGTGCCGGGCAGCGGGGAGCCCACATAGCCGTCCACCGTGCTGTGAAAGGCCACGGTGGTGGGGCGGGGGCTTAGGTCTGCGAGGTGGGCAAGGAGGTCCTCGCGCAGGGGGTCGATGTGCCGGCTGTGGCTGGCGTAGCCGACATCGATGCGCCGTGCCCGCACTCCCTGCGCCTCGCATTGCTGCAGGAACTCGGTGAGGGCGGCAGGCTCGCCGGTGATGACGGTAGAGGCGGGGCTGTTGACAGCGGCGATGCTCAAGCGGGCGTCGTATCGGTCAAGGAGTGTGTGGGCCTGGTCGGCGGGCAGGCCCAAGGCGGCCATGGCGCCGCTGCCGGACAACGCTGCCAGTGCCTGGGCGCGCAAGGCCACCCACTTGGCCGCGTCGTGCAAGGTAAGGGCGCCGGCGAAGTGGGCTGCGGCTATCTCTCCTTGGGAGTGCCCCACCACGGCGTGCGGTATCAGGCCTAAAGACTGCCACAGCCGGGCCAAGGAGGTCGTCACTGCGAACAACGCGGGTTGGATGACATCGACCCGTTCCAGCGCGGGCGCTTGGGGGTCGCCGCGCAGTACTTCAAGGACCGACCACTGAGTGAAGGGGCGCAAGGCCTCGTCGGCTTCTTCGAGGGCTTGCCGGTAGGCGGGGAAGGCATCGTAGAGCTCCATGCCCATGCCGGGCCATTGCGATCCTTGGCCGGGAAAGACAAACACCAGTTTTCCCGGCCCGGTGGCAGGCACCACACCTTGGGCCAGGTTCGGGTGGGCCTGGGATTCACCCAGCGCGTGCAAACCTTCCAGGAGTTGGTCGCGGGAGCGGCCCCACAGCACGGCGCGGTGGGGGAAGTGGCTGCGAGTGGTGCCCAGCGAGTAGCCCACATCGGCAAGGTCGGCACCGGGGTGGCTGATGGCGTAGTGGCGCAGCCGGGCGGCTTGGGCCCGCAGCGCTGTCTCGGACTTCGCCGACAGCGGCCACACCGCCGCAAAGGGCGCCTCGGTGCGCTCGCAGGCGCTGCCGTGCGCAGTGCTGGTGCTGCCTGGGGCAGGCGGGCACGGTGCAGGGGATTGCTCCACGATGAGATGGCTGTTGGTGCCAGAAACTCCGAAGGAGGACACCGCGGCGCGACGAGGGCGGCCTTGGAGGTCGGGCCATTGTTGTTGCTCGGTGAGCAGTTGGATGGCGCCGGTGGACCAGTCCACGTGCGGGGAGGGGGCGTCGATGTGCAAAGTTTTGGGGAGCAGGCCTTCTTGCAGGGCCATGACCATTTTGATCAGGCCCGCCACCCCGGCGGCGGCTTGCGTGTGGCCGATGTTGGATTTGATCGATCCCAGCCACACCGGTCCTCCGGCGGGCCGCTGGTGTCCGTAGGTGGCCAAGAGCGCTTGTGCTTCGATCGGGTCGCCCAAAGGGGTTCCCGTGCCGTGGGCTTCAATGGCGTCGATGTCCTGCGGAGCCAGCCGGGCATTGGCCAGGGCTTGGCGGATCACTTGTTGTTGGGCGGACCCGCTGGGGGCGGTCAAGCCGTTCGAGGCGCCGTCTTGGTTGACGGCGCTGCCGCGGATCACCGCAAGGATGTGATGTCCGTGGGCTTGGGCGTCCGAGAGCCGTTCGAGCAGCACCATGCCCACTCCTTCGGCCAGTGCGATGCCGTCGGCGGACGCCGAAAAGGCCTTGCACCGGCCGTCGGGGGCAAGTACGCGCTGCCGGGAGAACTCCACGAGCACCCCGGGTCCGGCCATCACTGTCGCCCCGCCGGCCAAGGCCAGTTGGCAGTCGTTGTGGCGCAGGGCCTGGCACGCTTGGTGGATGGCCACCAGGGACGAAGAGCAGGCGGTGTCCATCGTGATCGCCGGGCCCCGCAGCCCCAGGACATAGGCGATCCTGCCCGATGCCACACACGCTGCGGTGCCCATGAACGCATGGCCGGCGACATCGTCGCAGGCCTGGTGCAGGCGGGGGCCGTATTCTTGGGAAATCATCCCGGCGAACACCCCGGTGCTGGTGCCGCGCAACGACTGCGGGTCGATGCCGGCATGTTCGATGGCCTCCCACGACACCTCCAGCAGCAGGCGCTGTTGGGGTTCCATCGCGGTCGCCTCGCGGGGGGAGAGTCCGAAAAATGCCGCGTCGAAGTCGGCGGCGTCGTAGAGGAACCCGCCTGCGCGTGAGGAGATCTTGCCCAGGCGCCCGGGGGCGGGGTCATACAGGCTGCGGGTGTCCCACCCCCGGTCGGTGGGGTAGTCCCCCATCGCGGTGCGGCCTGCCAGCACCAAGCTCCACAGTGACTGCGCGCTGGTCACTGCGCCGGGGAACCGGCAGCCGATCCCGACGATCGCGATCGGCTCGTTTGCTGTCGGGGCGCGCTCGGGGGCGTATGCAGCCGGCTGTTGGCTTGCCGGTTCCAGGCCGAGTTCACCTCGCAGGTAGGTGGCGAGCGCCAACGGGGTGGGGTGGTCGAACAAGAGGGTGGGGGGAAGGTCCAAACCGGTGGCCGCCGAAAGGGCCCTGGCGAGCTCGACCACGGACAAGGAGGTGAAACCGGCCTCCAAGAAGGTCTGAGTGGCGGCGGAAAAGGCGTGCCCCAGCACTGCGCTGGTTTCCCTGGCTATCACCTCGACCAGGATCTCGCACTGTTGGGACGGTGAGGCCTCGTGCAGTGCGGTGCTCTCAAACAGCTCACCAGCCGTGGGCACCCCGGCGGATGCCGGTGCGCCGGTGCCCGCAGGCCAAGCAGCGCAAGGCTGCACAGGTGGTTGTGGCGTGCGCTGGTGTGCCGCAGCGGCCTGGGGGCAGGTCAGGAGTTGTTCGTAGGCCCTTTCCCACCTGATCGGCACTCCGTTGACGAACGCGTGGGTCAAAGCGTGCAGGAAGCTTTCCTGGTCGTTTTTTCTGCGGTCCAGTGTGAGAATCGCCGCACCGGGTACGCCTGCGGACCGCAGTGTCTCGCCGATGACCGTGGTGAGTGCCGGATGGGCGCTGACTTCGATGAACAGATGGTGGCCGTCTTCGATGAGTGCCCGCACGGCCTTGTCGAACAGCACTGTGCCGCGAAGAGTGCAAAACCAGTGCAGGGCAGTGAGCTCGGCGCTTTCCAGCCGCGAGCCGGTGACGGTGGAGTAGAAGGCGGCCCGCTGCGTGCCTGAACCCGAAGGGGTGTGCGGTGCCTGTCCGAGCATGATCTCCCGCAGGTCCTCCACCTGGGGTGAGTGGCCTGCGACGTTGATTCCTGGCACCTTCCAGGCCCACAGGCCCTCGTTCGCCAGCTGTGCCAGCAGTTCTTCGACGGCCTGCGCCTGGCCGCTGACCGTGACGTTCCTGGCGCTGTTGACGGCGGCGATCCCCAGTCGTGCGCCCCACCTGTCCAGCAGCGGGCCGACGCGTTCGGGCCGGGCCGCGATCGTTGCCATCGCGCCTTGCCCTTCGATGCGGGTGAGCGCCGTGGCGCACAGTGCGACGAGCCTGGCCGCCTCCTGGGTGCTCACAGCACCGCACGCATGGGCCGCGGCGACCTCGCCCACAGAATGCCCGACCACCGCCGTCTCGCAAAGCCCGTAGGCGCGCCAGGAATCCGCAAGGGCTGAGGCGAGGGCGAACTGGGCAGGTTGGATGGTGGCAAGCTGTGTGAGGTCGTCTGCGGCAACCAGTGCGGCGGCCGGATCCCAGCCCAGATGGGGGCGCAACACCTGGCCGTAGCCTTCGAGCCGCTCTCGGAAGGCGGGAGAGGAGGCGAGCAACTGTGCGGCCATGCCGGGCCATTGGATGCCTTGGCCGGGGAAGACCAGCACCGGCTTGTGCGCCACGCCGGCAGTCCCAGTGATCACATGTCGCGAGGTCCGTCCATGGGCCAAGGCAGCCAGACCGCGCAGCAGTTCAGGCCGCCCTCTCGCGATGACCGCCGCACGTCGATCGGCATGATCCCTGGTCAGGAGGCGATAGCTGAGATCGCGCAATTCCTCGTAGGAGGCCGATTCGATCCCTTGATGTAATAATCGGTCGGCCGCCGCTGCGACCTCCTCCGATGTGTCTCCTGAGACCACCAGGGGTGGGGTAAGCAGATCCACGCTCAACCTCCGCTATGCGACAACGGACTTGCGCCAACCCAGCTGTGATGCCGGGTGGATCAGCACATGCGCCGGCTGCTCACATCGGAGCAGGTATTTCGCGAGCCGCCGCCGAAGCTCTCGATCATCGACCGAGTCTACGTCCTCGCAATATACATCGAGGGTGAAGACGATGTCACCGGCAGCGTTCTGATGGGTCCATGCCTGCGCTCCCGCCACTTCAGGGATCGTTTCCGCTATCGTGCACACCGACTTCAAGCAGACCTTCTCACCGCGGCTGATCATGTAACTCGGCCGGCGGTTACGGAAGAACAGATAGCCCTCGTCGTCCATCTCGAACAAGTCCCCGGTACTGACCAGGGTTTTGGTGTCGCCGACAAGGCTGAGGGGCGCATCGCGCCAGCCGATCCTGCGCAGCATCCCGGTGTCGGTCTTGACAATCAGCTCGCCGACTTTGTCACCGGGGTTCGCGGTGCGCAGGCGGGTGCGGACACCGGGGAGCGGCAGCCCCACCGAGGCGTAGCGCTCAGGCGGCTCCAGGTGGGCGGCCAGTGTGGAGACACGGGGGCCGGCCTCGGTCAGACCGTAGGTGAGGTAGAGCTCCAGGCCCGGGTTGCGCTCCAGCACATCCGCCACGCACGAGGCCTCCAGCGCGCTGCCCCCCACTGTCAGGCGGCGCAAGGGCACAGGAAGCTTTTGGCCCGTCAGACGCCAGGAGTCGACCATCGCAGGCGTCAAGGAGGACACTGTGACCTGGTGGTCTTGGATGGTCCGCGCGTAGCGCGAGGGTGTGAACGGCGGCCCTGCGATGACCGCTTTGCCCCCCAGGGCAAAAGTCCCCAGCATCTGGGCGACGAAGGCGTAGGAGTAATGCATGGGGAGGTTGATCAAGACGGTGTCGGCAGCGGTTTGACCGATTGCCTGCACATGGCGGGCGGCGTTGAGAAGGAGTGACTCAACGCGGTGCAGACAGCCGCTGAAGACGCCGGAGGTGCCGGAGGTCAAAAGGATGATCTCGCCAGGCCGGCAGTGGCGCACCTGCACTTCGCGCAAGAACACAAGCTGGGCGCTCGGGCTGATGATGCGCGGCATTTCGCCGTTGTGCAGCTCAGGCGGGATCCTCGGTGCGATGAGTGCGTCCGCTCCCAGTGCGTGGGCCATCCGCTCGATCCTGGACGGCGGCGCCGAGGGCGGCAACAGCACCGGGACCGCGCCGTGGGCCAGCAAGGCGAGCACCACGGTGATGAACTGCCGGCCGTTGGGCATCGCCACCATGACGGGCCTTCCCGGCTCAATGCCGAGCAGGTGGATCTCCTCGGCGATCGCGTCGAACCCGGGATGCTGGAGCCGGGGTTGATCGACCTGGACGAGATCGCGGAGAAAGCCTTGTACTGCGCCCGGCTCGATGGTGCTGACGGTCTTCATTTCAGTCTCCCTGCCCTGTCTTTTTGAAGATCGTGCTTGTGACGCGATGACCCGCTGCGCCTGCTGTGTGGGATGTGAGGAGCACATGGGCCGCTGAATGCTGACCCAGCCAGATGCCGGCGAGGACCTTCGCGAAGGGAAGGCCTTTTTCCGCAGGCATCGACAAGGTCATACTGGGACCGCTGAAGCCGAGAAGTTGCGAAGGAAGGCTGCAGACCGATCCGGGGTTTGCTCCAGAAAACCGCAGCGGCGAGATGCGGCCTGCCGGAATCGCCGCTGCGATCTCGCGCATGGTGTGGATGGTGCACTGATCGCTCACGACGATATGCCCCACGGACTCCCGCTCCGACAAAAATTCCTCGCCGCAGTCGTCGACTGCGTGCTCCACTGCATCGAGCACGAGCCAGGAGAGGGGGTCGGCGTAGAGGGAAGCTTTCCGCTTCGGCCGTAGACCGGACAGGTCGGGCGCCGTGGCAACCCCTTGGCCGACGATTGCCATGCCGCACGTGTGCACCGCGGTGAGTTCATTCATGCCACTGCGCTCCCGGACCCTTGGAAGACAAGGCAGGTGTTGAAGCCTCCGAACCCGAGTGTGACGCTGATCCCCGCCCCCGGATCAATCTTCATGGGCTTCTTCGACGGAATCGGCAAGCTGAGATGCGGGAGGGGTTCTTGCAGGCCGTGGACGGGGGGTGCCAATTTTGTTTCCAGGGCCTGGAGTACGGCTATTGCTTCTATCGCGCCGGTCGCGCCGAGTGTGTGCCCGAACGCCCCTTTGGTGGCGAACACCACAGGCGGGCGGGGTACATCGGAGAACACCTGCGCGTAGGCCCGGGCTTCCACCTCGTCGTTCACCGGCGTTCCGGAGCCGTGCGCGTTGACGACGGCGACATCCGCCGGGGTGATGCCTGCGGTGCGCAAGGCGCGTCGGACCGCCAAGACCACATTGCGACCAGAAGGGTCGGGGGCCACCGCGCTGGCCGCGTCGTTCGATGATCCCGCGCCGGCCAGGACTCCGCGCGGGCGGGCTCCTCGGGCTCGAGCCCGTGCCGCGGACTCGAGCACCAAGAACGCCGCGCCCTCACCGAGCAGCGTTCCGTGATGATTGATGTCGAAAGCGCGAAGGTCGTCACAAGCCATGGTTCCCAGGCGCGAATGACCGAGTCGTTTTCCCAGCGTGAGCACATCTGCCCCGCCGCACACGCAAATCTGCGCAGCGCCCGCCTGGAGGAGGCCAAGCCCGGCCAAGACGGCGTCAGAACCTGCCGAACAGGCGGTGGTGACGGTGACGGGCTCTGCTACACATCCGGCGTCCCGCACCGCCCTGGCCGACCATGGGGACAAAGTGGTGGTTTCGGGCATCTCCAGATGGGGGCCGTAGCTGGTCCCGAGCACAGGAAGGACACCCGGGTCCTGCGGGTCGATCCCCGCGTCCTGCAGTGCCCTCGACAGCGTGGCGCGCGTGATCTCGTGCTGGCGCTCCCTTGCGGGCCAGCCCCTGGGGATCTCGGGCACCATCGCCGCCCGCGTGCTGCGCAACGGGCAAGACGATGCGACCTCGCCCATACCGCAGACGTCGGCCAAAAGCGCTTCCCACACCGTGCCCACGCCGGCGCCAAGAGCTGTCGACCAGGCCATCCCGGTGACCCAGATCTGGGAGTCGGTGCTCACCACAGCTGGGGCCCCAGCTCTGCGATTTTGAGACGGGCGAGCGTTCCTTTGACCATGGCGACGCACTCCTCGGACACCTGCGCCCGCGCTGCGAAGGTGAGGAACTTGCCGCGGAGGCTCTCGCAGGTCGTGGTGAAGACGATCTGATCGCCGGGAACGGCCACACGAGTGAATTTGGCCTTGACCGATCCGACCAAAGTGATTTCGTCATCGGCCAGTGGCGAGGTCGACAACTGAAGCAAAATGATCGCCGATTGGGCAATCGCCTGCATCATGTGGCTGGCGGGGAAGATTCCGCGTTCGGGGAAGTGCCCGGAGATGGCGTCGGTCTGCCCGGAGACGACCATGAGGCTCTTCAGGTACTCGCCGGGCTCATAGTCCACCACACGGTCGAGGTAAACCATGGGGTGGCTGTGCCGCAACCAGCCTTTGAGTTCCGTGAACCCCATGGTCCTCGGTTCGCGCGCCCCGGCGTTCGTCGTCTCGGCCATCAACTCTTCGCCTCCTCGGGGAGCGACTCGCGAAGGCGTGAAACCAAATGGGTCAGCGTCCGGACCGAGGAGAAGTTCTCCGGGACGAAGTCCTCGTCCGATATCACCACACCGAACAGGTACTCGCATTGGGTGCGAAGTTCGGTGAACCCGAGCGAGTCGAGCCCGAGGACGTCCCGCAGATTGTCATCCAGGCCGATCTCCGATGGCGGGACATCGACGAATAAATCGTCGATCAGAATTTGCTTCACGATCGTTTCGATGTTCACAGTACAGTCTCCTTTATTGTCGGCCGAAGCGCCTCGAGCGTGCCTTTTCGCGCAGTCGGGACGAGGCATGGTGAGCCGAAAGCGCACCACCCCGGAAGGTCAAGGCGGCCGGCGCACCCGAGCCGCCCCGCCGAGGCATGGAAAGCCGTTCAGGCGCCGAACAATGCCTTGAAGTCAGGTGATGAAGGACGCGACGGCGGCTCCCCGGACCGGAGAGATCGCGGTAGCGAACATGCCACCAATCCTGCACGGACTGGCAAGCATCTGTCAACCATTGCCCGCGCTTGTCATTTTGAGCGTTCTAGTTGTCAAATAAAGCTTCTTCGCTGGTCGTTCAGCCCACTCGCCGCGGGATCCGGCAAGGGTCCGAGCCCCGACAGGGCGTGGAAAAGCCGTTGCCTTGACCGCACGGGGTCAAGGGGTTGCCACCGGTCAGGCGGCGCCGGTGCGCCATGCGGTGGCCGAGCGCCGGTTCGGCGGCGGCATCCGTCCCCTCGGTGGCGCATCGATTAGCGATTTCTGGTCGGAAATCAGCACCTTCACGTGGGCAGCTTGCAGTGCCCCGGCGTCCTCACGGGTCCGAGGGTGCGGTTGAGCTGTGGGGATACGGGTTGTCTCTGGGCTGACTCCGACGGTGGCGGATCGGTGTGCGGGTGTGGCTCAGGCAGCGGTGGCGTCGATGGGGACGAGGGTGACCTTGGGCCTTCACCCCGAAAAGTGGACACGTTTCGTGTGCTTACGCGGCAAGAGCCATGCTATGTGATTGTTCGTAAGCCATGGGGCTCATCTGGCCATTGGTCGAGTGCCGACGGCGCGAGTTGTATCTCACCAGCCAGGCGAACACTTCGCGGCGGCACTCCTCGGCGCCGTCCCAGCGCCGTCGGTCCTGAAGGACCTCCCGTTTGAGGGAGGCGTGGAAGGACTCGCAGGCCGCGTTGTCGGCCGAGGTGCCCACCGCGCCCATCGACTGGGTGACTCCCAACTCCCGTCACAGGAGCGCGAATTCGGCTGACGTGTACTGGGCGCCGTGATCGGTGTGGAAGATCGCGTCGTCGAGGCCGCCCCGCAGGGCGGCAGCGGCCTTGAGCGCGTCGGCGACCAGTTCGGTGCGCATGTGGTCGGCGATGGACCAGCCGACCACCCGGCGGCTGAAGCAGGCGATCACGGTCGCCAGATACAGGAACTCCCCATCGCCCACCGGCAGATACGTTATATCGCCCATGTACTTCACGTTCGGCGCATCGGCGGTGAAGTCCCGCTGGAACAGGTCCGGCACCGGCGAGGCATCCGGGTCGGGGACCGTGGTGACGGTCTTCTTTCGCTTGCGGTAGCCGGCGATGCCGAACGTGCGCATTACTCGCGCGACCCTCTTCTCGTTGATCTCCATGTCGTGTGCCTCGCGCAGCTCGGCGGTAATCCTGGGGGCGCCGTAGGCGCCGCCGGAGTCGGTATGGATGGCACGGATCTTCTCTGCCAGCTCGGCGTCCTGCCGCTCCCGCTGCTCGCGGGACGGGCGGGAGGCGATCCACTTGTGGAAGCTGGAGCGGGCGACCTCCAGGACTTCGCACAGCCGCTTGACGCCGAAGGCGCCGCGGTGGTCCTCGATGAACTGGAAGCGGCCTACCAGCTCATCTCCGAGGCGAAAAACTTCATGGCCTTGCGCAGGATGTCGCGCTCGGTGGCGAGTTTCTGGTTCTCCTTGCGCGCCTGCTTCAACTCTGCGCTCAGCGAGGCAAGTTCCGCCTCCAGCTCCTCGCGTGTGGCCGCTTTCGCCACGGTCTTGCCGTCCTTCGTGCTCGTCCTCGTCGTCGGGTCCTCGCCGCTGCGGGCGCGGTGTGAGCGCACCCAGTTGCGCAGCGTCTCGCGGCTGATGCCGAGGTCTTTGCCGACGCTCTGGTAGGTGTGGTCCGGGTCCGACAGGTACAGCGCGACTGCATCCGCCTTGAACTCGGGTGAATAGAACCTCATCACCATAATCGATCACCTTCTGCCAGCCCCACCCGGGGCCTGCGGTCAGGTGTCCACTACTCGGGGGGAAGTCCCCAAGGACTTCCACCGGCGACACGGCCACCTCGATGTGCCCAGCAACCACCTCGACGACGACGGCTTCCACCTTGGCTGCTGGCTGGGCTACCAGCGCGCCCTCAGCGCCGCCGGCAACCTTCCCGCCACCCGCGTCGCCGCACTCACCGCGTGCGCGATGACATGGCAACACCCCACGGGCAGCACCGAAGCCCGCCTCGAGGTGGCCCTGGCCTACGCAAGCGAGCACGGACACCTGCATCCCGCCGACGACGAGACCTACCAAGGCCAGCCCCTGGGCGCCTGGCTCGCCGAGCAGTGGGCCAGTGCCCGCGACGGCACCCTGCCGCGACCTTACCGGCGGGCCCTGAAAGACATCGACCCGTGGTGGAACCCGCCCTGGCCCCGTACGTGGCAGCGCACCTGCAGTCAACTGCGCACCCGCGCCCGCCAGGTCCGGCTCTCCATCCCTGTCACCGCCCCACCCAACGGCGCCGACCCCCTCACCCACTGGCTCGACGAGCAGTTTGACCTCTTCCCCACCCTGACGCGCGGGCAGCAACGCCAACTCGCCGCCCTGCTCCGCCACGACCCCCTCGCCCCCGCCCTGCTCCCCACCCACGACAGCGAACCGGCCCACACCCACGCCGCCGGGCTGCGCGCCGCCCGCCACTTCTACCGCACCCACCACCACCTGCGAAGTACCCCACGGCCACGACGAACCCACCTGCCAGGGCGACTCCTTCCCCCTGGGACGGTGGATCGCCCGGCTGCGCCGCCAGGCCGCCAGCCGCCGGCAACATCCTGACCCCCGAGGAGATCACCTCCATCGAAGCGCTCCCCATGGAATGGATACCGGGACTGACCACCCACAACGCCCCCGCCACCCTCACCCCTTGAGAGATAAGCCCAGCCCGGGCACGCCGAAAACGAAGCAGTAGTGGACCAGGGCCGCCCCCGTGATGCGGCAGCCAGGGCACGGAAACCCGGACGGGCCCCGCGCCCGGCGCGGCATCTACTACTACGCCCCCGGCTGCAGTCGCGCCTCCGCGCCATGCTGCCTTGCGCCATCAGGCCCCGCGTTCCTGCGAAGGACCTCGGCCCCGCGCTCTCCGGTCTGTCCGCCCCGCCGTTGGCCCGGCCTGTCCACGGACAGTGCCAGCCGGGTGCCGGCGGTCGGCACGCCTTGCGACTGCTCAGGACTGGGCGGCGGGAACTGCGCGCGGCGTGCCATCCCGCCTTCGCCCGTTTCACCACCCTCAAGGATAAATCCGTGGCTAATAACGCAGCTAAATCTGAGATAGGGTGGGGGTATGTCGAATGAGGAAGAGCTGTTCGCGGCGGTGGATGCGCTGCTGGCGGGCGAGCCGGAGTTGCCGTCGCCGGTGGAGCGGGCCCGGTTGCGAGAGGCTGCCGGTGTGACCCAGGCGCGGCTGGCGCAGGTGCTGCGGTCGACCACGCAGACGGTGAAGAACTGGGAGAACGGGCGCAGTGAACCCCGGCCGCCGCGGCGGGAGGCGTACCTGCGGCTGCTTCAGGGCTGGGCCGCGCGCCACCCCGCTCCCGCCCCGGCCGTGCCGCAGACGCATCCCCCGGCACCGGCCGCGCTGCAGCACCCGGCCGAAGTCTCGAAAGCCGGCGCACCACCGGCACCCGAGCCGGCCGCGACGGGGAACTCCCGCCCGGTGCCGGCGACCAGGAACAAGGCGGGCACCAGACCGACCTCCACGTCGTTGCGCCGCCCCGCGAGGAAGGCCGCCGCGCCGGCGACCGATCCGCGATTCCCCAGCGGTCCGCTGGCGGTGCTGGACGGCCTACTGCACGGAGGGGATGGTGCTGGAGTGCCCGGCGACGACCATCCCGGCCCTGGTGGAGTGGGCGCTGAGGGAGTCTGGGATCGGTGCGCCGCGGCTGAACCGCAATGGCAAGGACGCCGATCCGCTGATCGTGCTCACCGAGGCGGCCGCTGTCCGGCTCGGTCTGCCGGCCCGCCTGGAGGACCGTAGGGGCCTGCGGCTGCCCGAAGACCACCCGGTGCTGGGGCAACTCGCCAAGGCCAAGTGGAAGCTGACCCAGCGCGGCTTCGGCCCCTGGGCCCGCGTCTACCGCTCCGCGACCGGTGGTCAGCGGCAGTGCGTGCAGCTGGCGGTGCTGCCGTGGGACGCGCTGGATGCCCGGGCCTGGGGCGACGCCGACCAGCTGCCCGCGCCGGAGCTGGCCCGCATCCTCGGGGTGTACGCCACTCGCGTGATCACTCCCCGCGGCTCGGCCGCGGTGTGCGGCCTGGAGCTGATGACGAGCCTGCGGCCGCCGACCCGAGCTGCCAAGGACGCCAGCGGGGCGTGGGTCTCCGCACCGAACCCCGGCGCGCTCACGCAGGCGGTGGAGCCCGCGCCGCCGGAGGCCCCGCTTGAGCACCCCGTCGCCCAAGGCTGGGACGGCGGGTTCCTCGATGAGGAGGCGTACCAGTGGACCCGCGAGGTGGCCATGCTGTCGGATGAGGAGTGCCTGCTGCCGTGGGCGGTGGGCATCGACATCAACACCGCCTTCCTCGCCGCCGCGGCCCGCCTGGTCGTCGGCCTGGGCGCCCCGGTCCACGTTCAGGCGCCTGCCTTCGACAAGAAGGTGCCCGGCAGCTGGCTGGTCGACCTGTCCCACATCGAGCTGGACCCCATGCTCCCGTCCCCGTTCACCCCGTCCGGCCAGCGCCCGACCGGGCCGGCCTGGTACGCCACCCCCACCGTCGCCTACGCCGTCGAGCTCGGCTACGACGTCGCCCCCATCGAGGCCTTCTTGCGGCGGGAGACCGGCGCTTACCTGGATCCGTGGCACGACCACCTCAAGGACGCCTACACGGCCACCATGGCCGACCTCGGCGTGCCGGTCGGCAAGAACGTCGACGAAGCGGCGTCCCTTCAGGCGATGGAACAGCACAAGCAGGCCGACCCCGCCCTGGCGTGCGTGCTCTCCGCGATCAAGGCCACCGTCAAGGGAGGCATCGGCAAACTCAGGGAGCGGCCGCAGGGCCGGCACTACCGCGACGGCGAACGCTGGCCCGCACTAGAGCGGCCGACCTGGCGCCCGGACATCCGCGCCGCGGTGATCTCCAAGGCGAGGGTGAACATGCACCGCAAGATGCTCAACACCGCGAAGACCACCGGCCGCTACCCGCTGGCGGTCCTTTCCGACTGCGTCGTCTACGCCAGCCCCACCCCCTCCCCGCTCGGGTTCCTTCCGCTCACGCCGGAGGGACATGTGCTGCCCGGCTCCTTCCGCCTCGGCGCCACCCCCGGCCTGGCGAAGACGGAGGGGATGCAGCCGATGGCGTGGGCGGTGGACCTGATGGAGTCCCAGGGACTGAACCCGGCCCGCCACATCAAGGGCGGCGACGCCGTCTGGGACGAGGGGGAGTGAAGGCGTGGGCGATATCGACGACGCCCTGCGGCGCGCGGAGTACGAGGCGGTCACCAAGGCCCCGCCCAAGACCCCGCTCGCCCAGATGCGCCTGCTCATGCGGGCGGAGAAGGGCTCCACCAAGGCCGTCGCCCAGCGCCTGGGCATCTCCCGACGACAGGTGGAGCGCTACCTCGCCCAAAAGGCCAAGCACCCCCGCTCCGCCCTGCGCGACGCCCTGACCCGCGAGGTCAAGAAGGCGTGGCAGCCCCGGGTGCGTGCCCAGGCCCGCAAGAAGGCCGCCACCACCGGCGGCATCACGATCGAGACCCGCGCGAGGTTCGGCTACACCGCGCCGATCGGCACCACCGACGACCCGCGGATGCGGCGGCTGACCGTCCACCTGCCTGCGGAGTACGCCCGCTACCTCTTCAACGCCCAGCAAGCGGGCGTGAGCGACCGACAGCTTCGCCAAATCGTGGCCGAGGGATTACAGGAGGTCTATTTCAAGGGCAACGGCGCTCGCGCCCAGGGCCTTGAAGTCGCCATTACCGACATCGACTACTTTGACGTTTCTTTCTGATAGCCGCTCTTATGAGATGCCTTGCTGTTTCTGCGGTGTTGGACCTTTGATAAACCCCTCATCGCAGGTAGCAAGGCATCTCTTCGTTCGGGGACCGGCCCGGTTCGGACATCGGCTGGTGGGTTCGGGCTCGGTGTCCTTCGCGGTGTCTTTGTCAGTTCTTGATCTCGATGTAGGAGGTCTTTTTTTCGGTGCGTGCTTGGAGTGCAACTTTGAGGAGTTCGGCGAGGTGTGGTGGGATGATCGAGGTGTCGATTTTTTCTGGCGGGTAGTAGGCGTGTTCGCTGAGTTCGCTGGTCTGGAGGGTGATGGCGGATTGTTCTTCGGGGGTCAGTTCTCCTCCGTCGAAGACGAAGAGCATCCGGTCTTCGTGGCCGGTGCGGCGAGTCCAGGCGGCGGTGAGGAGGGGTCCGATTTCCGGTTCGATTCCGAGTTCTTCGCGGACTTCGCGGATGCAGGCGTCGCGGGGGCTTTCTCCGTGGTCGACCTGGCCTCCGGGGAGGTTCCAGTACGGTTTGTAGGTCGGGTTCACCAGGAGTACGTCGCCTTGGTGGTTGAAGAAAACAGCGCCGGATGACGCGTGAAGCCGTGAAGGGGTGGGAACCTGCTCATCGTTCATGGTTGTTCCTCGTGTGTGGAGTCTGCCAGCAAGTGGGTCGGGTCGTTTTTTTACCAGGAGTGAGCTGAGGGCTTGGCTGATGGCGCTGAGCCTGGCGGTTTCCTCCTCCAGGTCCCGGCCGAAAAGATGATCTTCGGTTGCCGTCTCCTGCGGGTAGCTGTGGCCGCGTTCCTTGGCGCGCAGTGCGTGGGTGATCCGGAGCGCCTCGGCCAGCGCGGCGGACTCCTTTCCTCTCTGCCCTGCTGGACGGGGGTGTGGCGCGGCGGTGTCCGTGGCGTGCGGTTCAAGGTAGGGGCGGAGGGCCCGGCAGCCGTCTTGGATCTCGATGACGCGCCGGTACAGCCGGTAGGGGATGTCGCGCGGGGAGAATTCCTTCCACCTCGCTTGTGAGGAGGGCGGGTCGAGGGCTATCTCGGGGAAAGCGGAGTACAGGGCTCGCCACAGCGGGTGGAGGCGGTGGTGGTCGCGATAGGCGCGCAGCCAGTTGTGCACGCTGCTCGCGTGGTGCCCCCAGCCGGGCATGGTGAGACCGGCCACGAAGATGAGGCTCCCGAAGGCGGCGCACGGCTGGGCCGCGTATATGAGCAACGAGAGGTTCGCGCCCGCGAGGAGCCCGAGGAGATACATCCCGCGCAGCAGGCAGTATCCGAAGAACACCACGGAGCCCACCGCCGTGGTCCGCAGTCCGCGCGCCAGCCACGGGTGGTCCTGGACGTCGCGCGCGTACCGCCGGGCATGACGGGTGATGCAGACCAGGGAGATACCCAGCACGCTGAGGAAGATCACCAGATAGGTGAACATGTACGGTCCGTCGGAGAACTGGAGCCAGAAATCTTTGGTGTAGGCATGGTGGATGGGCGCTGCAAGGATGAGAAACGCCATGCAACCCAGAGCGGCCAGGGCCGCCAGAAGCTGATATCTGGCCAGGCGGCGCGCCTCTTCGGCGGGGCGGGACCAGAAGGTGAGCATCCGCAGGACGTTGACGCTGAAGAGGACCGCCGCGCCGTGGGACCACAGCTTGGCCAGGTTGGGAACGCCGAGCAGGGCATCCACGGGGCGGTACACCACTCCTGCAGTGAGGGTGAACCCCGCGGCGCAGAACCCCAGCGCCGCGCACAGTGCCCTCGATTCGGCATACGGCCAGGTTCGGGGCAGGTGGCGGATTTTGTATCCGAAGGCGATCCAGAGGGCAAGGGCCCCTGAACCGTACAGGAGATCGTGCAGCAAAGACATCATGGCCATCCCGCTTCATCTGCCTTACAGATCCGGCGGTGCCAGCGACCGCTGCACCCGCCCCAGTGCGCCGGGGACACCGGCGCACCAGGCGCTCGCGCCCGCCCGCTGCAAGCTCCTGACGAGGAGTGAAGCCATGGTTTCGGCTTCCTGCTCCTGCGCGTCCGAATAGCCTTGGCGGGTCATCAAGTCCCGTACCAAAGAGGGGTCCAGGTCGGGAAACACCAGCTCCATTCCCCTCGTGTGCGATGCCGTCACGTTCCGGTGTCCGCAGATCATATGGGCGAGCTCATGGGTGATGATGTGCTCTTGGTGGACTCGGCTGGTGTGGGCTTCGTAGACCACCCATTCCGCGTCCGGCAGCGACAGCCACACCCCCGACGGCTCCGATGCCCCCATCCGCAGCGCGATGCAGTGGATGGGCCTGCCTCGGCGCTTGCCCAGGTGGGCGCATAGTGCCACCACGTCGCAGTCGGCGGGAAGCTCAAGACCAGTCAGGCGGGCCTGGCACCCGCGCCGCAGTGACGTAGCCGCCTCACCGGTACGGGGAAAGATCATGCGTCTCGCTTTCCGTCTGGTGTCGGCTCGCCGGGCTGCCGGCCACCTGCCTTGGTGGAGGTTTGCAGCGCGCTGACCTCGCTGAGGATGCGAAGGAGTGCGGCGCGGCCGGCGTCGTCCATGCGAGTGGCGCGCAGCGCGATGTCGCGGACCCCGGCGTGGCGCATGGCGGAGGCAAGGGCGATTTGGGCATCGACGCGTTCGGTGGCCTCGTCGTCGAAGAAGTAGGCCACGGGCACGCGGAAGAACGCCGCCAGGGCCTCAAGGTGCCGCTTGGTGGGATTGTCGCGCTGTCCGGTACGCAGCTGCCACACGTAGGTCTTGGAGAATGTGCCTCCCGACAGCTCGCTGCAGCCTCGCGCGACCTCCTCGTAGGTGTACTCCCTCCCCTGTGTCCTGACGGTGGTGAACAGTTTGTCGATCTTGTCGGCCAGTGACGGCATCAGGACCCCTTGGCTTGCGCTGAGATGATCCCCCGTCGGGTTGGTGTACATCCTAGTTGACACAACTCCCCGTTGGAACCTACGGTTTACTATCGTCAGCGAACGTGAACAAGAGCTTCGCTTCGTCCATGCAGGCATACGCTTGTCGGGCTGCCCACCCTTGGCTGGCCGAAACGGAGTCAGTGGGCGGACCGCCCCCCACACAGCAAAGAAGAGCCCGCAACTGATCCCGCATCGGCTCCCCTTGCGCGGACTGCTGCGAAACGACGCAAACGGTGCACCATTACCGCATTGCAACGGCAGAACGGGGCCATGTCCCCGGTGCGGTATCGCGGGACGATGAGGCCTTCAGCGACGGCCTCCAGGAGGGAAGGGGTCGAAAGCAGCTGTGACGAACATGCAGTCTCTCCTTGTGATCGCGCCGGAAGAGACCGAGGAGACGGGCACCCCACCAGGTCCGGCCCAGGAAAAGAATTCGAGCGACGCACAGTTGGTCGCGATCGAGTCGCTTCAGCCCTCCGACTCACCGCGGGTGGCTGACACCCACAGATGGGCACTGCCAAACGACATCCGCCGCCACGCTGCGGTGATCCGGATGCGCCGCCATGGGTGAAATGAACTGGATGGACCTGGCCACCTTCAAAATCGTCGCGGAAGAGCTGTCCTTCACCAGAGCCTCGCAGCGCCTGTTGGTGTCCGTGTCGGCCGTCTCGCAGCGTGTTCGCCGACTGGAGCGGGGCCTGGGGCAGCGACTACTGGCCCGTACCACCACTCAAGTAAAGCTGACGGAGGCGGGCAAGCTCGCGCTCCAGGCTGTCCTGGCGATCGAGACACAGTGGACTGAGGCCAGAACACGGATCTCGGGCCTGGAGGAGCCCGTGCCGGAGCTGTGCCGGCCGCTGCGCACGGCTCTCTACCGGATAGCTCCGTGCAGCATAGCTCCGTGCAGCCTGGCCGAGCGGGTAGCGAGCCTGACGGCACCGGTCGCGTGCGAGGCGCGCCACTACCGGTCAGTGTCAATGGGACTCGACCATCTGCGCCAGGGCGAGGTGGACTTCTTGTGGTGGCGCACTTGGTACGGGCCCACCACCCGGGCCGACGAGGACCTGCGCGAGCTGCATAGCTACGACGTGGTGCACGAGGACGCCTGGGCCTACTTCAGTTGCCAGCACCCGCTGCTCGGCGGCCCCGAGCCGAGCCTCGGCCAGCTCGCGGACTTCGGCTGGATCGCGCCACCGGAGGAGAGCGCCGTGTCGGTGCCGCGCGTACTACGCGAAATGACTCGGCGCGAACACGAATTCGTGCACTACCCCGAGTCCCAGGACCTGGTCGACGAGCTGCTGCGCACCTCGACCGCGGTCAGCCTGGGCGGGCCCAGCAAACCGCTGGCCTGCGGGCTGGCCCGGCTGCCGCTGTCTCCGGCGCCGCGGATTCGCTACGTACTCAGCTGGCGGAACCACCCAGCGGTGGAACGGCTGGCACCCGCGGTGGTGGACCTCTTCCGGCGCTGGTACGTGGAGTGCACCTTCGAGTTCAACCCGCGCCACTACCGGCAGATGCTGACACACCCAGTGGACTACCCGGGGCTGCCGGTCACCGACTACTACCAGGGCGGACCACGGCCGCTGGCGCGGACCCTGCGCTGATGGCCGAGCAGGCCCGGGGGACACGCCGGTTCAAACGCGCCGTCTCGCGGACCACGTGCGCCGCCGCCCTGCCGGACAGGTCGGGGAGGAGGTCGGCGGCGCACTCTTGGTGGAGGAAGTGCCCGCCCTCCAGCGACACCGCCTCAGCCGCACCGGTGGTGTGCTGTGCCCAGGGTGTGGGCGCCAGCCCGTCCCAGGTGCCGTAGTACGAAACGACGGGGCAGGTCAGCGTCGGCCGTTCGGGGGCCGTCCAGCGGCTCGCCAGCGCCAAGTCGGCCTGGAAGACCGGCGTCGAAAGGTCGACGAGTTCGTCGAGGATCTCCGGGTCGGTGCATCCTTGCGCCACCAGTAGACCGTGGATGAAGCGTCGGTCCTCCGCGTCGTCCGGCTCTGCCATGCCCGAAGGTCCACCCGGTGCCGGAGGCGCGCAGGCGACCGTGACCACTAGAGCCGGCGGGCGGGCGAGCCGGCCTCCGGCCTCCAGTGCCCAAAGCGCACCCAGGCTGTGTCCGACCAGCACCACGGGAGTTGGTCCAAGGGCGTCGACGGCACGGACGATGGCGTCTACCACGGCGTACGGGTCGGTGGCGAGGGGCTCGTCGAAGCGGGGACCGCGCCCGGGCAGGCACACCGAGCTGAGTCGCCAGGAGAGCGGCAGGTGCGTGGGCAGGGCGAGCGCGGTAGTGGGCCCGTCGCCCGCCCCGGGCACCACGACCAGTTCGACCTCGGGCTCGGTGGGGCCGGACAGTGACACGAGCCACGTCTCTTGGTCACTCATCAGTTCTGCCTCACTCCCCTGTGAGCCGTCGGCAGCGCGTGCTGCCGCGTGCCGACCGGCACCGCCCGGGTGGGCGGGGCAGGCAGCTCGGAAAGCCGCCGGGAGGCATCCCGCACCACCTCGCCCGCCAGGTGCGTGAACACGTCCGCGAGCAGGGCTGTCTCCCCTGCGGTGAAGACCGCGCTGTTGCAGTGGAACCAGCCGCGCAGCCCCTCGCCAGCGCGGAACATATCCAGTGACAGGTCGAAGCGCGGGGAGCTGGAGTTGAGGTCGACGGGCGTGGTCTCCAAGCCGCGCAGCCCGAACCCGGCGTCGATCTCCTCTTCGAAGAGCTGGAAGGTCGCCTGGAGCAGCGGCTGAAGGCCCAGGTCCCGATCCGGGTTCACGGCCTCCACAAGGCGTTCGAATGGCAGGTCCTGGTGCGCGAACCCGCCGAGCACCGCTTCCCGTACCCGGCCCACCAGCTCGGTGAAGTCCGGGTCGTCGCGCAGGTCGGCGCGCAGCGCCAGCATGTTGACGAAGAAACCGACGACGTCCTCCACCTCGGGGACGCAACGCCCGGCCACCGGCACACCGACGAGCAGGTCGCGCTCTCCGCTCACCCGCGACATGAGGACCTCGAACACCGCGAGCAAAGTCATGAACAAGGTGCCGCCCAAAGCACGCGACAGCCTCCGCAAAGCCGCCGTCACTTCAGCGGACAGCGCGAATCCGACGGTATGGGTGTCCGGTTCGGCGCTGCCGGGCTGCGCGGCGAGGGCGGGCAGATGGGTGGGGACGCCTTCGATGTGCGCGGTCCAGTAGGCCAGCAGTTCTGCCAGCGCGGGCCCGGCCAGCTCGCTCCGCTGCCAGGCGGCGAAGTCGCGATAGCGCACTGGCAGCGGCTTCGGGCGCCACTCGCGGTCCAGCAGCGCGGCCTCGTACCGCTGGGCAAGCTCCTCCAACAGCAATGTCATCGACCAGCCGTCGCACACGATGTGGTGCATGGCCAGCGACAGCACGTGGTCCTCGGGCCCCAGCCGCAGCAGCCGGGCCCGGAACAGCGGGCCGCTCGCCAGATCGAAGGGGTCCTCCAGCATGTGGCGGCAGAAGTCGACGACGGCTGCGGTGCGTTGTTCCTCGGTGCGGGTCCGCGCGGCCGGGGCCTCGACCAGCTCCAGCGCGCCGGCCCATCGCTCGTCGACGATCTGTACGGGCACACCGTCCGCGACGCCGAAGCGGGTGCGCAGCGACTCGTGCCGCTCTGCCAACCCGGTCACGGCAGCCGCCAACACGGGATGCTCGATCCGGCCAGTGAGCCGGAAGGACTCGCCCATGTAATACGCCGTCGAGTCAGGGTCCAGCTCTTGAAGAAACCACAGCCGAGCCTGCGCGAACGACATGGGGGTCGCCGCACCGTCCGCCACCCGCACCAGGGGGCGCCGTTCGGGCCGGGCGCCCCGCTCGGCGGCGGCGGCGAACTCCGCTACCGTGGGTGCCTCGAACAGCGTTTTGACCGACACCTCGGTGCCGAACAGCTCCCGTACTCGGGCCACGACTCGCCCGGCGCGCAGCGAGTGTCCGCCGATACGGAAGAAGTCGTCGTGTCGCCCTACCCGCGCGAGGCCCAGCACTTCGGCCATCACCTGTGCGACCAGTTCCTCGGCGCCGGGCCGGGGTGCTGCGAAGTCGGCGGTGAACGCCTCTTCGGCCGCCGGCAGCGCCCGCACGTCGACCTTGCCGCTGGCCAGCAGGGGCAGCGTCTCCAAGGGCACGAGGGCCGTCGGAAGCATGGCGGCGGGTAGCCGGGCGGCGAGCGCGTCTCGCAACTCGCCGAGCTGTTCATCTCCGGCTGCCGGGGACACGTAGGCGGTGAGGCTGCCGTCGTGGTGGACGACGGCAGCCTGGCGTACCCAGGAGTGCGCCGTGACGGCGGCCTCGACATCGGAGAGCTCCACGCGGTGCCCGCGCACCTTGACCTGCCGGTCTTGGCGGCCGAGGAACCGTACGGCGCCGTCGGCGGTGAAGGAACCGCGGTCGCCCGTGCGGTACATCCGTGCTCCGGGCCGGTCGGCGTAGGGGTCGGGGACGAACTTCGCCGCGGTCTCGGCCGGCAGGTTCAGGTAGCCGCGTCCGACGTGGGCCCCGGACAAACACAGTTCTCCGGCGACGCCTGGCGGTACGACGTGGCCGGCAGTGTCCAGGATCCTTACCTGGGTGTTGGCCACCGGGCGGCCGATCAGCGGCGCTTCGCTCTCCGAGAGCTGCCAGGTGAGGGCGTCGATGGCGCATTCGGTGGGGCCGTAGAGGTTCCACGCCGTCACCTCGGGTGTCGCGCGCAGCCGCTTCCACAGCCGGGGCGGGACGGCGTCACCGCCGAGCAACAGCACGTAGGGGCGGTGTGCGGCGACCTCGTCCAGCAGGCCGAGATCAAGGAGTTGCGGAAGCTGTGCGGGCGGGACATCGAGGACGTCGATGCTCGCGCCGCGTACGAAGTCAAGCAGCGCGTGCGGGTCGCGGCGGGTGTCCTCGTCCACCACGTGCAGCTCGTGCCCGTCGACCAGCCACAGGAACTGGTCGACGGTGGCGTCGAAGCCGAGCGAGGCCGTCCAGGCCACGCGCTGGCGGGTGTCGGTGTGCCGGCCGGCGGCGCGGTGCGCGACCAGAAGGTTGGCGAGCACGCTGTGTTCGAGCGGCACTCCCTTCGGCATTCCTGTGCTCCCCGAAGTGAACAGCACCAGCGCGAGGTCCTGCCCGCTGGGTCCAGTGGTCGACGCCGGGGGACCAGCGATCGCCTTCTCGATGTCGACCACCGGCAACCCTGTCGCGCCCAGCACGGCGGCGGCCGCCGTGTCGCACAGCAGCGCCGAGGCCCCGGCCGTAGTCAGCACGGAGCGGAGGTGCTCGGGCGGGTCGGCCAACTCCAGTGGTACGGCTGCGGCCCCCGCCTGCCACACGCCCAGCAGCGCCGCGACCATCAGCCGCGAGCGGTGCCCTGCGATGGCCACGACAGGACCGTGGGCCGCCACCGCGCCGACCACGCCCTGGACGGCGCGGCCCAGTTCGGCGAAGGTCCACCTGTCGGCGGAGTCGGTCACGGCCACCGCGTCCGGGGTGGCGGCTACCTGGCGCCACAGGGAGTCCAGCACCGAGTCGTCGGCCACCGGCACCTCCGGTCCAGCGCCCAAGGCGAGGACCCGCACGACGTCTTCGGGCCGTACGAGCGGAAGCTGGGAGACGGGGCGCCGGGGGTCCTGGGCGACCTCGGCGGCCAGCGTCACGAAGCTCTCGACCAGCCACTTGGCTTCGCCGGGGGTGAAGAGGGCGCGGTCGTAGGTGAACAGGCCGCGCAACTCGTCGCCGTGACGGTGGATGTCCATGGCCAGCGGCAGGTCGGGGTCCTTGCGTGCGGGCGGGTTGACCGCGGTGACGCGCCGGACGCCGGCGAGCTGGAGGGCGCTGCGCGCCGAGTCCTCCTCGAAGTATTGGAAGGTCGCCTGGACCAGTGGCATTCCGCAGGTGCGCTCGGGGTTGACGGCTTCCACGAGGCGTTCGAATGGCAGGTCCTGGTGCGCGAACCCGCTGAGTACCGCCTCCCGTACCCGGCCCACTAGTTCGGTGAAGTCCGGGTCGTCGCGTAGGTCGGCGCGCAGCGCCAGCATGTTGACGAAGAAACCGACGACGTCCTCCACCTCGGGGACGGAACGCCCGGCCACGAGAGTGCCCACCAGCAGGTCGCGCTCTCCGCTCACCCGCGACATGAGGACCTCGAACACCGCGAGCAGCGTCATGAACAAGGTGCCGCCCGAAGCACGCGACAGCTCCCGCAGAGCCGCCGTCACTTCGGCGGATAGCGCGAACCGCACCTCGCCTTCGGAACGTGCGCCGGGCGGTGCGTTCTCGCCTGGTGAGGCGAACTCCAGCAAGGTGGGGGCGCCTTCGATGTGAGTGGTCCAGTAGGCCAGCAGCTCTGCCAGCGCGGGCCCGGCCAGCTCGGCCTGCTGCCAGGCGGTGAAGTCGCGGTAGCGCACGGCGGGTGGCTCCGGGTCCGGGGTCCGGCCGGAGAGTACCGCCTCGTAGCGCTGGGCAAGCTCTTCCAACAGCAGCGTCATGGACCATCCGTCGCACACGATGTGGTGCATGGCCAGCGACAGCACGTGGTCCTCGGGCCCCAGCCGCAGCAGCCGGGCCCGGAAAAGGGGGCCCCGGGTGAGGTCGAAGGGATCCTCATGCATTCGACGGCAGAAGTCGACGACGGCTGCGGTGCGTTGTTCCTCGGTGCGGGTCCGTGCGGCCGGGGCCTCGACCAGCTCCAGCGCGCCGGTCCATCGCTCGTCGACGATCTGTACGGGCACACCGTCCGCGGCGCCGAAGCGGGTGCGCAGCGACTCGTGCCGCTCCGCCAGCCCCGCGACGGCGGTGCTGAGCGCCGCCGGGTCCAATGGGCCGTCGATCCGGAAGGACTCACCCATGTGGTATGCCGTCGAGTCCGCCTCCAGCTCCTGAAGAAACCACAACCGGCGCTGCGCGGAGGACACCGGTGCGGCCAGGCCGTCCGGCGTCCGCTCCAGTGGCCGCTGCCGCAGCCGGGTCCCCTGGGCCACCACGGCGGCGAACTCGGCCACCGTGGGCGCCTCGAACAGCGACTTGACCGGCACTTCAACCCTGAACAGCTCCCGCACCCGGACGACCAGCCGCACGGCGGGCAGCGAGTGTCCGCCGATACGGAAGAAGTCATCGTGCCGCCCCACCCGCGCAAGGCCCAAGACCTCGGCCATTACCATCGCGACCAGCTGCTCGGCGCCCGGCCGCGGCTCCACGAAACCGGCCGCTGCCGTCTCCCGCACCGTCTCCCAAACCGCAGACTGCCGCACCATGACCCTCCGCCCCTCAATGCCGGCCGGTGCCCTTACCGACCGTCTCCATGTCCTGTAATTTCCGTTTGCCTGCGCCGTCCGGTGCGCGCTACGTCGCCTCGCCGATGCGTTCGGCCAGCGCGCGGGCCGTGCCGCACTGGTAGAGGTCGCGAATGGACACCTTTAGTCCCTGCTCGCGCAATCGCCGCACACACATTGCTGCCTTGAGCGACTCACCGCCGACGGCAAAGAAGTTGTCGTCGGGCCCGCAGGTGGCTGCGGTCAGCTGCTGGGCGAAGGCGTCCAGCACGAGCCCCAGTACATCGCCGCCCCATGTGACAGCGGCCTCCCGGGAGGCGGTCTCCACTCCCTGACGAGGCAGCGGCAGCGCCGCCGCCTCGGGCGCGCCGGTGGCCGATCTCGGCAGCCCGGTGACCAACACCAGGTCGAGGGGCGCCATCGGTCCGGGCAGCCGCTGCGTGAGATAGTCGCGCAGGCTGTCCCCGACCGCCTTCACGGTGCGCGGGGGATACGGTACGGCGACTTGGACGGTGTCGGCACCGTCACGCTCGCTGGGACCGGCGAGCGTGAAGTGGCTCCGGGCCGCTAGGTCGGCCGCCGGGAAAGACACGTCGAACGCGCCGTCCGGGTCGTTCGCGGCCCAGCTCACCCGGGCTGGCCTGGCCAGTTCCTCACCGAGCCGCCAGACCTCTTCCGGATCCAGGCCGCTGTCCGGCGCATCGGCTCCTGGGTCGAGCATCGGTGTGTCCGTCGACTTGCCGTCGCGGGCTATCAGGGCCTCCCGCAGTCGGCGGTTGGCGACGCCCCGGTACTCGATCGGGCCGTCGTTCTGCTCCAGGTAGGCACGCAGCGCTCGTAGGGTGAGTCCGTGGCCGGATTCCTGGGCGGTCTTGGGCTCCGCCTCGGGCGCGGCAGGCTCTGGCGGACAGTCGATGTGGAGGAGGGCGTCGTAGCGGAAGAGCGTCATCTCATTGGGGTGGACGCCGCGCCGGGGTGCGACCTCTGCGTGTGAGACGCGTGCCAGACGGGCGGGCGTGGACGCGGCCCAGGCCGGGTCGACGCTCAGTTCCCCGTCGGAGGCCAGCTCACGTCCCCTGGCCTCGCGGGCAGCGGAGACGGTCGCTGGGTGGTTGGTGGCCCGAACCGGTCCGGGCGGGGTGCGTCGCTCGTGCTTGAGGGCCACGAACGCCTCCGCGAGCCGGGCGTTGCGCAGGTCACCCAGCAGGATGTGACCTGCTGGCCGTACGACATCCGCGGCACGGCGCAGCACCTCCTCCAGGTAGTGCAGGGACAGGAAGTACTGGGCGACGGAGTTGATGACGACGGTGTCGTACTCCTCGGCGACCGCGTAGGGCGCCTGCATCGCGTCGGCATGACACACCGTCACCCTATTTTTGCTATCAGGGGATTCGGCGGTCAGATCCGCCGCGAGCTTGCCGATCAGTTCGACGGAGCGCGCGGAGGAGTCGGTCGCCACGTAGCGCTCGACGCTTGCGCAGGCCAGCAGCCGTCGCATGATGAGCCCGGTCCCGGCGCCAATCTCCAGTACCCTGCGAGGGCTGAGCGCCAGCACGCGGCGGGCCGACTCCTCCCCCCACTCTGTCATCTCGGCACGGGGGATCGGGCGGCCGGTGAAGCTGTCGGCCCAGCCGGAGTTCTCGCCGCTGTTGTCCGGCGCGTAGGCGGTCTCATAGATGTCGTCAAAGACGTGTCGCCAGGACTCCAGGACTTCGTTGCCGCCCCAACCGGCCTGCGCGGTCTGTGCGGCCGGTTCGGGCACGATGTAGCCGACCATGCGCGTCCCGTCGGCCGTCCGGTGGGTCAGCACGGCCGCCTCGCGCACTTGGGCGTGGGCCGCCAGTGCCGTTTCGATGTCCCCTGCGGATACCGCGGGGACGACGGTGTCGGTCATCGGTCTCCTCCGATCAGTTGGACGACTGCCGCCCGGTCGGTCTTGCCGTTGGCGGTCCGCGGAAGCGTCGGCAGCACGGTGATGGTCAGGGGCAGCGAGACCGCGGGCAGCAGTTCGGACAGGGAGCGCAGCAGTGTGGAGGGCTCCGGTTCCGGCCTACCGGGCGCCGCGGTGACGGCGGCATGCAAGGTGCGTCCGCCCTCGGCGCGGTCGGGTGCCACACAGACCGCCTCGCCGACGGTTGGCTGGTCAAGCAGGCATGCCTCGACCTCCAGGAGGTTGATCCGGGTACCGCGGATCTTGACGTCGTGGTCGAGTCGGCCGAGGAAGCGCAGGACGCCGTCCTCGTGCCGGACCAAGTCGCCGGTGCGGAAGGCGTGGGTGTGGCCGTGCGTGGTGCGCTCGATGGTCACGTAGCGGGCGGCGCTCAGGTCTGGCTGGTTGAGGTACTCGCGGGACATCGGCAGCCCTGCCACCAGCAGTTCACCGACATCCGACGGCGCGGAACCGTGCGGCTCGTCCCCGTCCAGGGGGGCGATCAGCAGCTCGCAGCCGGGCAGCGGCCGGCCGATCGGCGGGTGCGTGGGCCAGTCGGTGACAGGCCCTTGGAGAGTGTGCACGGTAACCATCGCCGACTCGCTCTGTCCGTAGTGGTTGTTGAGGACACAGTCCTTTAGCCGGGCGAACAGCGCGCGCACTGGCCCGGAGCACACGAGTTGTTCGCCGGCGGTGTTGATCTCGGCCAGCGCGAGTCCTTCCAGGCTCGCCTCAGCACCAGCGGCGACGGCCAGCATGTGCAGCGCCAGACAGGGCAGGAACAGCCGCTCGATCCGCTGTCGGCGCAGCCAGTCCAGCAGCCCGAAGGGGTCAAAACGCAGCCGCTCGGGAACGGTTACCAGCGTCCCGCCGCCGGCGAGGGTGCCGAGGACCTCCTGGAACCACACGTCGAAGTTCATCGGCGCGAACTGCGCTGTGCGCAGGTCGCCGCGTCGGGAGTGCGTGCGCTGCCACTCGGCCATGTTGTCCACACAGCTATGCGGGAGCGCCACCCCCTTGGGCCGTCCGGTAGAGCCGGAGGTGTATATCACATACACCGGGCGGTCCGGCACACAGACGGTGGGCGGCAACGCGGTGGAGCTTACCTCCCAGGTGCCGCTTTGGGGTGGTGGTATTTCCAGGGCCGGGGTACCGGTTCCGATGGCAGGCAGTGCGCCGCTGTGCAGCAGCACCTTCGGGCGGCTGTCGGTAAGCATGTGCGCGAGCCGCCGCTCGGGGTAGGCGGCGTCCAGCGGCACGCAGGCAGCTGTGAGTCTCATCGCGGCCAGCACCGCGGCCACGACGTCGGTGCCGCGCTCGCCGGTGACGGCGACCCGGTCCCCGGCGCCCACGCCCTTGTCGCGGAGCAGTGCCGCGATGTGCCCGGACCAGGCCAGGAGCCCGTCGTAGGTCACCTCCCGCCGCTCGTCGACGATGGCGATCTGCCCGCCGCGTCGGGCGGCCACACGCGTCAAGGATTCCAGGAAGCAAGGAGGCTGGGTGTCCCCGCCCCACAGGGAGAGCATGGCGGGGCTCATGCGCCGACCGCCTCCCCCGTCTCCCGCTTCTGTTCCCGCTTTGGACATGGTTCCGGCCCCGACTCCCCGGCCAGTGCCGGGTCGTATGCGCACATCAACTGGGCCAGGTCGCGGGTGGCGCCGCAGGGGGATCCGGCGAACCACGACACCACCTGCCGACGCGTCTCCACGGGCTTTTCTTGGCTGAGCTTGAGCATCGTGTCGGCGCGCTCGACCTCGAAGCGGAAGGCGCCCACGCCGGGCGCGAGGGTACGGAAGTACTCCAGCGAGGCGGCCGGGTCCCAGGCACAGCCGAACTCCCGCTCGTAGGCGGCGACTGTGTGCCCCACCACCCGCAGGATCTCCTCCAGGTCCTCGCTGGGCACGAGAGTCCCCTCCAAGTGCACCGCGGTGAAGTCCCAGGTGGGAGCGGCGACTTCGGTCTCGTAGACCGTGGGGGACACATAGCCGTGCGGTCCGGTGAACACGAGCTTGGCCGGGGTGGGGCCCGCCAGCGCCCGCCAGTGCGGATTGGCGCGGTTGAGGTGGCCGAGCAGCGTGGTGCCGGCCAGCCCGACAGGTGCGGGGGCCTCGGGGTCCGGGATCGCGGGGAGGTGTGTGACGTTCGGGACGGGTTCACCGGTGGTGACCAGCATGGCGAGCGGGTTGCGCTGGATGAGGGCCAGCGTGGTCGCGGGGTCGGTCTCGCGGTAGAGGTCGGGGACGTACATCAGCGCCTCCCGTCGCGGGTCAGCAGCGAGCGGCTCATCTCGGCGGCCCGCACTGCGGTGTTGGACAGCAGTCCGGCGCCGATACCGTGCGAACGTTCGGCCGCGGGGCCGTGCACGTAGATGCCGCAGTGCACGGTGTTGGAGGTGAGGACGCGGTAGTCCCGGTCCAGTACGAGGCGGCCCTCGTTATCACGCTTGCAGTCCTGGGCGAGGGTGCCGAGGACCGTTTCGGGGTCCTCGGGCTCGTATCCGGTGGCGCAGATGACGGCGTCTACGTCCAGGGTGCGCACCGTGCCGGTGGGCAGGAACTCCACCCGCAGCCGTACGCCGTCGGCGCTTTCGGTCAGCTCCAGCAGGCGGGAGGTGGACAGCACGTGAAGTCGCTCCCGGCCCCGCACCCGTTCCTGGTATTGCCGCTGGTACAGCTCGGTGATCAGCTCCGAGTCGACCACCGAGTAGTTGGTGTTCGCGTGGTATCCGAGAAGCTGCTTCTTCACGCTCTCGGGGGCCGAGAAGAAGTGGTCTACGGCCTCCGGGTCGAAAATCCGGTTGGCGAACGGGGTGTCGTCGGCGGCGCTGTAGCCGTAGCGGGAAAAGACCGCGTAGATCTCGGCGGTGGGGAATCTGCGGTGCAGGTAGGCGGTGGCTTCTGCGGCGCTCTGGCCGGCGCCGAGCACCGCGATCCTGGCCGAGGCGGCCGCCGCGAGGGCCTCGGCACCGCCGATCATCGTCTCGCTGTGCCACACCCGCTCCGACGCGGTAACCCCGTCCGGCAGCCGGGGAACGAGGCCGGTGCCGATGACGACGTTCCGGGCGTGGTACGCGCGGGTCATGCCGCCCTGTCGCACCGTCAGCTCGACGCTGCCCACGGCGCCGTCGGCGGTCACCGGCACGATGCGCTCGACGCTGGAGCCGTAGGTCACCACGTCCGCGACCCGCTCGGCGGCCCACTCCAGGTAGTCGTGGAACTCGACGCGCAACGGATAGAACGTCTTGCTGTTGATGAAGTCGGGGAGTCGGCTTTGGGAGTGGAGATAGGAGACGAAGCTGAAGTCGCTGTTCGGGTTACGCATGGTGACCAGATCCTTGAGGAACGAGATCTGCATCGTGGTGTCTTCGGCCAGCATCCCGCTGTGCCAACGGAACTCCGGCTGCTGCTCGAAGAACACGAGTGACCCCGGCTGCGCCCCCTCCTCGATGAGAGCGATCGCCAGCGCGAGGTTGGACGGTCCGAACCCGCACCCCGCTATGTCGAGAATCGGCTCCCCGGAGGACTGAGGAATTGACATGAGCGTCCCTCTCTGCATCGTGTTCTCGTGGGTCGTCCTTGGTCCGCCTGCGACTTCTACCGTTTGTGAGTCCGCGGCGGCCTATGTCTCCTCGGTGAAAAGGCCCCGGTGGAGCGGGGTGACCCGGAAGGGGCCGCCGGCGTACGGGGAATGCGCTGACAGCGGCACGCGGGCGCCGCCGATCCGCACCAGAGCGCCGGTGAAGGTGTACTCGGGGTGGACACCGTCGGCCGCCGGGCGCGCGGCACAATCCAGTTCGAGGACGTCCCCGGGAACTGCCTCGACCGGCTCCGGCAGGTCGAAGGGCACATACACCGGCAGCCAGTTGGTGATCGTCTCCAGGCTGTCCAGCACCGGCCCGTCCGGGGCGCAGCGCAGGGTGAGCCACAGCAGCAGTCCGTCGAAGCGGCCGGGCGCGGGGAATTCCAGTCGGGCGGCCGGGAAGCGTACCGTGCCCTCCTCCAGGCGCAAGTCCTCCACGAGGCAGTCGGTGGTGCGCAGCGCCTCGCGGTCCACGTTACCCAGGCACATCCGCAAGTCGAACGGCTCACCCGCGCTGGTGAGGATGTCGGCGACATAGTCGGCGACATCCTCGTCCACGGCGTAGTCCCCCTCCAGCAGGTCCTCGGCGCAGACGGCGGCGGCGCGGGTGCCGACGGCCGCGGGAATCACCGCGCCGCCGGGCGTCAGCAGCCTGTCACGTACGTCGTCGAGGATGGCGGCGATGCCCTCGGCACCGCCGATGCTGCCGACCAGTTCGGCGATGCAGACTTCGGCACGTTCCGGCAGGCCGACGGTGGTGGCCTCGCCGGACAGGACCTCGATGTCGTATTGGGGCCGGTTCTTCGCCAGCGCCGTGGCGCGGGCAGCGCTGGCCGGGATGCTCTCGACGGCGCACACGGACCGGGCGCCGCACTCGGCGGCATACAGCGACCACAGCAGATCGGGACCGCAGCCAATCTCCAGGACCCGGGCGTGCGGAACACGCTCCTCAATGGCCTTTCGGAAGATCGTATTTCGGGGCTCATCCTGGAGCATCACGTGGTAGAGGAAGTCGTCGTAGAGGGGATACTCACCGACCGAGGGCCACAGATAGGGCCGCCCATCCGCCCACGCGTCCCGCTTCACCCGCAGGCGCAACCGCCTGCCGCCGACCGTGACGGTGCGCCAGGGCGGGCCAATGTGCTGGATGGGGCCCGTCATGCGCAGTCTCCGCCGCGTGGCCGCATGTTCGTCCACACCTCTTCAATGTGGCGCAGGCAGTCCTCGCGGGCACCGGAGAATCCATCAGTACGCCAGCCGGCTGGGATCGGCAGGCCCAACCGCCATATCGAGTACTGTTCCTCGTCGTTGACAACAACCAAGTATTCACTCATACCGCCACCGTCACGGAGCACGGGGCCCTTGGGAATCCCCGAAATTCTTCATGGTGCGCGCCCCTTGTGAAGCGGTGCTCCACAGTCTTGTTCGACCAGCGGTGTGTGCGTGGCGAAAAAAGCGTTCCCTGCCCTTGCAACATTTGGCACATAGTCAGCGCAGATTCCGAGTGTTAGCAATGAGGGGTCGGCACCGACGGCATTGGGGGTTGTCGTGCATCCGTTGATGAGTTCTTCGGCGCCCGAGGGAAGCTGGAACGAAACACGCATGGATTTTCGCGTCGACGCGCTCGTCCACGACCTGGTGGGCGAGGCGGCACGCCGCTGGAGCGACCGCCCGGCGCTGGTGACCGGCCAGAAGACGGTCACCCACGGTGAACTGAACGTCTGGTCGGGCAGGATCGCCCGGCACCTGCGCGAGACGGGCGTGCCCCCGCACAGCTATGTCGCCGTGCTGGGCGACCACGCGCCGCACACGGTCGCCGCGCTGCTCGGCGTGCTGCGCGCGGACGCTGCCTACGTCCCGCTGGACCCCCGGTGGCCCGGGGAACGGCTCTCGGAGTTGCTGTCTTCGCTGCGGGTCACCTGCCTGATCGTGGATCGGTCCCACTACCGGATGGCGGCCGAGATCTGCTGGTCGCTGCCCGACCTGGTCCGCCTGGTGTGCGTCGACGTACCCGACGAGCGGCCGTGGCAGGGGGAATTCTCCGCGGAGACGGTCACGGACATGTGGGATTGGTTCGCGGACGACGCGGATGAGTTGCGCGCCGCAGGTTTCAACCGGGGCCAGGACGGGCCTGAATACACCCCCGCGGAGGTCGCAGCCTATTCCCGGCACGTCGCCGGGCTGGCTGGACCTCACCTGGGCGCCTCCTCACGGGTGCTGGAGGTCGGCTGCGGCATCGGTTTGATCCTGAGGGAACTCGCGCCGCGGGTGGCGCGGTACACCGGTCTCGACCCCTCTCCCGTGGCCGTGGGGAAGGCACGCGGCCGGGCCGTGCGCCACGCGCCGCACGCCGAGGTCGTCACCGGCTTCGCCCACGAGGCCGCGCGTCTGGCCCCGGGCCCCTACGACGTGGTGGTGCTGGCCAGCACCGTCCAGTTCTTCCCCGGCGTCGACTATCTGCGCGACGTCCTCGACTCGCTCGCCGACAGACTCGACGGCACCGGCACCCTCGTGCTCGCCGACCTCGTCGCCCCCGGCCAGGAGGAGCACGGTGGTCTGCGCGTGCCACCCGGTTTCTTCAGGCGGCTGGCAGCCGAAGACGCGCGGTACACCGAAGTCCGCGTCCTGCAACGCGCCGGCACCGGGTTGTGCCACGAACTCGCCCACCGCTACGACGTAGTGCTGCACGTCGACAACAGCCACGCGGGGCAGCCGGGCACCGGGTCGGCGCCGCTGACCGTGACCACCGGATGGCACATCGCGCGCTGCTGCCTTGAACCGCCGCCCACCACGGCGGACCCGGCATCCCTTGCCTATGCGATCTTCACTTCCGGCTCGACCGGCAGCCCCAAGGCGGTCGCCGTCCAGCACCGCAGCGTCGTCAACCTGATCGAGTGGGTGAACCGCACCTACCAGGTGAGGCCCGACGATCAGCTGCTCATGGTCACCTCATTCTGCTTCGACCTGTCGGTGTACGACATCTTCGGTGTCCTGGCGGCGGGCGGCTCAGTCCGGCTCGTCCCGGACGCCGATTCCGGCGACCCCGACTGCCTCGCGGACATCCTGGAGAGCGAGCCCATCACCTTCTGGGACTCGGCACCGGCCGCGATGTCCGTGCTGCTGGGTTTCCTCGAACTGGGCGAGGCCCAAGGGCGTGACACGCTGCGACTGGTCTTCCTCAGCGGCGACTGGGTGCCCCTGACGATGCCCGGACGGCTGCGCGACGCCTTCCCCCACGTGCGGGTCGTCGCGCTCGGCGGGGCGACCGAGTGCACCGTGTGGTCGAATCACTTCCCGGTGGACACCGTGGACCCTAACTGGCCCAGCATCCCCTACGGCACGCCGATGCAAAACGCGCGCTACTACGTGCTCGATGAGGACCTGCGGGTCTGCGACGTCGGGGAGAGCGGCGACCTGTATATCGGCGGCGTATGTGTGTCCGCAGGCTACGCGGGCGACCCCGCGCTGACCGCCCGCAAGTTCCTGCCCGACCCGTTCGCGCCCGCGGCCGCGCCGGGCGAGGGCCGTATGTACCGCACCGGCGACCGTGCCTGCTGGCTGCCGGACGGCAACTTGCGGTTCCTGGGGCGCGTCGACGACCAAGTCAAGGTGCGCGGCTACCGCATCGAGCTGGCCGAGGTGCAAGCTGCGCTGAACAGATGCCCCAACGAGATCCGCGAGGCCGTCGCTGTCGCGGTGGCCGGCGCGCACGGCCCCGAGATCGCCGCGTTCTACGTACCGACCGACACACCCACCAGCGGAGTACCCGTTCGTGTGCGCGGCCGGGAACAAGATCCGCGCGTTGCCGCGTCCCGGCTGTTGCCCGACTACATGCTGCCGGACCACTTCGTCCCGGTGACCGGCATTCCCGTCTCCGCGACGGGCAAGGCCGACCGCACGGCCCTGCTGAAGGCCTTCGGCTTCACCCCGCATGTCTGACCAGGCCTTCCGTCAGCACCCCTGACTCAAAGCCACAGCCCGCGAGAACAGGCAGAAAGAAGCAGCATGACTGGCACCGCATTTCGTACCGCTTCCCACAGCACGCGACGCGAGTTCAGCGCTGCCGTGCACCGTCTCATCCAGGCCGGCGCCACGGCGGACACCGTCCTTGGCGGTACACGTAGGCAGTTGCCGCCCGGCCTGGCGCAGCGGTTGACCGGGCTGATCGGAGCGCCGGCCGAGTGGAACGGCTTCCGAGTCCTGCGGGGGCTGTTCGCCGACTTGGGCGAGCCGGGACCCACCCGCGCGCACTGGTCCGAGACAAACGGAGCAGCCGACGTGCCCTACGACGTCGGGCTAGCCCTGATCGGCGGGCTGCTGGGAGAGGTATTCGGCTGGATCAACCAGCAGGGCGGACGCCTGGTGCACAACATCCTGCCCAGCCCCGGCTACGAAACCCAGCAGGTCGGGGCGAGCAGCACGCTTGCGTTGGCCTGGCACACCGAGGACGGCTTCCACCCCGAGCGCGCCGATTTCCTGCTTCTGGCCTGCCTGCGCAATCCTGACCGGGTCGCCACCCGGCTGGCCAGCATCCGCGACATCAAGCTGAGCGATGCGGACACCGTCCAGCTCAGCCGCCCGCTGCTGGTGATAGAGCCGGATGACAGCTACGCGCCCGACCCCGGTCGGAAAGACGGCACTGTCGGCATCCGCACCGTGTGGGGCAGCGACGGGGCCCTATGCGTGCGCTACGACCCGACGTACACGCAGATGCTCACCCCGGACCCGGCCTTCATCGAGGCGTACGCGCGTCTGGAGCCGGCCTTCGAGGAGCACGCCGTCGAGGTGGGGCTGGAGCCGGGCGATCTGCTACTGGTCGACAACGACGTGGTGGTACACGGACGTTCGGCCTTTCCACCCCGCTACGACGGCACCGACCGCTGGCTCAAGCGGGTGCTGGTCCGCTCAGCCGACACCGGCCGCCCGGCGCGGCCCCCGCAGGAGCGTGAGGAGCACGGGTTCGGCCAGCAGCGCGTGCGGCCCGCGCCGCGCCCTTAGTGCTCCGCCTCCCCGACGCCGCCCGCATCCGCCGACGACTGAGGACACCACCGTGCTGCCTGGAAACCTCTCGCTGACCGACCCCCAGCTCTACGCGGCGGGCGACCCCCACCAAGTGTGGCGGGCTCTGCGCCGCGAACAGCCCGTACTGTGGCACCAGCCAGCAAACGGATCCGGCTTTTGGGCGGTCACCGGCTACGAACCAGGACTGCGGGTACTGCAAGAGTGGCAAACCTTCAGCTCGGTGCAGGGCACGATGCTGCGCCGTGACCTGACGAAGCCGTACCCGGGGGCCGGGTTGATGCTCGCCCTCAGCGACCCGCCACGGCACACGATGCTGCGCCGCGCGGTGAGGCAACTGTTCACGCCGCGTTCGCTGGCACGGCTGGAGGACAAGGCGCGAGCGATCGTTCGGCCATTGGTAGCCGACGCGGTGGCCGCCGGGCACTGCGACTTCGTGGAGGACGTCGCCGCGCGCATTCCGCTCGCGCTGGCCGCCGACCTGCTCGGCGTGCCGGTCGAAGACGTCAGCCGGATCGCCGCCGCCACGGCGCGGATCTCCTCCCGGGATCAGGACGCCGGCGGCCTGGACGCACAGATCGCGCACCTGGAACTGCTGGAGTACTACAGCCGGGTACTGGAGTGCCGCCGCGCAGACCCCGGGGACGACCTGATGTCCGCGCTGATCGAAGCGCAGGCGGAGGGGGCAGACATCACCGACGAGGAGGCCATCCTCACCTGCGACAACGTCATCGTGGCGGTGGGCGACACCACACGCGCTGCGGCGGCCGCCGGACTGCTGGCGCTGCTCGAACACCCGGACCAGTGGACTGCCCTACAGGCAGGGCGAGTGCTTGCAGACCGCGCTGTGGATGAGATCCTGCGCTGGGCGCCACCGGCCACCCACCTACTGCGTACAGCGGTGGTGGACACCGTGCTGGGCGGGGTGCGGATCGCGGCCGGGGATCCGGTCACCGTGTGGATTCCCTCGCTGAACCGCGACGAGTCGGTGTTCGGCGACGGCGGCACCTTCCGCCTTGACCGCACCCCCAACCGGCATCTGACTTTTGGCGGCGGTGTGCACTTCTGCTTGGGCGCGGCGCTCGCGCGTCTGGTCCTGCGGGTGCTGCTGGAGGAACTGGTGGTCGGCACCGGGGACATCACCCTGGCCGGTGAGCCGCTGCGGCTCGCCTCGTACACGGTAGGCGGACTGGCCGCTCTCCCGCTGCGCCTCACGGCCCCGGCATCCACTTCCCGCACGGCGGCGCCAACCGCCTGATCCGCCCTGCTGTCCTTCCGCACCCGGCCCTCAAGGAGCCCCATGTCCACGCAGGCGTATGCGCATGACGACGCCACAGTGCACGAACTGGTGGCGGCGCGGGCCACCGCCCGCCCGGACGCGGTCGCCGTCCTCGCCATGGACGAACCACCGCTCACCTACCGGCAGTTGGACGAGCGCTCCACCGCCCTCGCCGGTCGGCTGACAGCACAGGGCGTACGTCCCGGCCAGTACGTGGCTGTCCGCATGCGCCGCACTCCCGCCTTCGTCGTCGCGTTGCTGGCCGTCATGAAGGCTGGCGGTGTGTACGTGGCCATCGACCCTGGCTGGCCCGCGCCGCGCGTACGTCACCTGGTGGAGACAGCGACCGCCCATATCCTGACCGATCAGGCCCCAAACGGCGCCTTCCCGCTGCGCCCCGCGCCGAAGCGCCGCCGACTGCGCCACGACGGCCCGGAAGAGAGCACCCCGCTGCCGGTGACCGGGCCGGGCGACGGCTGCGCGGTGATGTTCACCTCGGGCAGCACCGGCGAGCCCAAGGGTTCCGTCTCCCCGCACCGCGCCGTGGTGTGCCGTTTCGTCGGCGTGGACTACGCGGACTTCGGGCCCGGGCGTACCGTGCTGCAGGCCGCGCCGGTGTGTTGGGACGCCATGATGATCGAGCTGTGGTCGGTCCTGATGAACGGCGGCACCTGCCTGCTGCTCGGCGAGGGGCGCCACATCTGCCCAGGGCTGGTCCGCGAGTACGTCGCCACGGCGGGTCTGGACACACTGTGGCTCACCGCGGCGCTCTTCAACGCCTTTCTCGACGACGACCCCGGCTGTTTCGCCGGGCTGCGCCAGGTCCTCACCGGCGGCGAGAAGCTCTCACCGGGGCACGTGGGCGGCTTCCTCGCCGCGCACCCCGAGATCCGCCTCGTCAACGGCTATGGACCGGTCGAGACCACGGTGTTCGCGACGACACGAGTCGTACGGGGCGGCGACGCCGAGCGGTACGGACAGATCCCGCTGGGGACCGCGCTGCCCAGCACGCCGGTGCACCTCCTCGACGCCGCGGGCCGTCCCTGCCCACCGGGCGCGACTGGGGAGATCTGCATCGGCGGACCCGGGCTGGCCCTGGGCTACCTGGGTGACAAGGAGCTGACCGCACGCAAGTTCGTGACGCTGGCCGGCGGGGAGCGGGTGTACCGCTCGGGCGATCTGGGCCGCTGGCACCCCGACGGGCTGCTGCTCTACGCCGGCCGACTGGACCGCCAGGTGAAGATCCGGGGGCAGCGCGTGGAGCCCGCTGAGCTGGAGCAGTTCTTGGAGGGTATCGGGGTACCTCGGGCCGCCGTCACTATTATACGTGATCCGGGCGGCGCCGCGACCGGGCTTGCGGCCCACTGTCTCGACCCCGGTGACGGTCGCACCGTCGAGGACCTGCGGGCCCGCTGCGCCGTAGAACTGCCGCCTTACATGTGTCCGCGGCATCTGGTGCTTCTCGGCGCCTTCCCGCTGACCGCGAGCGGCAAGGTCGACTTCGTGGCGCTGGCCGAGAGCCTCGAGCCGAGCCCCAGTCCCCCGGACTTTGGTGCCCCGGCGCGCGGTGAGGCAGCGGGGGACCCGCTAGTGGGGGCCGTCCTCGCGGTGGTGGCCGAGCTGACGGGCCGTTCCTTCGGCCCCGATGATGACCTGTTCTTGTCGGGTGGCGACTCGGTGCTCGCCATGCAGCTGACCAGTCGGCTTAAGAGGCGGCACCGCATCCACGTCACTTTGAAGACGGTGTACGAGGGCCGCACTCCGCGAGCCATCGCCGCGGGCGCCGAACGGGTCAGGGAGCCGGAGCGAGACGGTGAACGGGCGCCTGGGCAGGAGGAAGTCGCGGACAGCCGCCAGGACCTGTGGCTCCAAGAACAGCTCGAACCTGGCGACCGCGCCCACCTGCTGGTGCTTTCCTTCACCGTCTGCCCAGCTCTGGACACCGGGGCGCTGCGCGCTGCGCTTGACGCCGTCGTCGCCCGCCATCCCGCGCTGCGTACCGTTTTCCGGCTGGGCGGCCCGACCCTCATAGCTCACGAGTTGCCAAGGGCGCGGATCCCCCTCCAGGAAACCGAGCGCGACATGGGTACAACAGGGGTCGTACCGGACGCGTGGCTGGTGCCCTTCGACCTGGCCGATGAGCCGCCTGTGCGCTGCTTCGTCACACCCACTGGCACGGGCTCGATGCTCACCTTGGTGCTCCATCACATCGCCTACGACGGCTGGTCGGAACGCGCCTTTTTCACCGACCTGGGCGCGGCCTATGGCCAGGCGTTCGCAGAGGCGGCCGTCCCCAAGGGTCCGGTGCGGCCTGTTCGGGCGTGGCGGCCGTCGCCACCGGGCGAGGCGGCACGGGCACGGGTCCGCGCCCACTGGGAGCACACGCTGCGGCAAACCGAGCCGTTGGCCCTGCCGCCCGGTGCCGTGGCCGGGGACGCGCGGTTCGCGCAGCGGCAGCTGGCACTGGATGCCGGTCAGGCCCGTGCGCTGTGCGCACACGCACGCAGCTCTGCGCACTTCGCAGCGCTCGCCTGGTACGGCACCGCACTGCACCGGCTCACCGGCGCCGACCGCTTCGCCGTCGGCTCCTACCACGCGGGTCGGGAAGCGGTCGACGAGCACGTGGTCGGCTACTTCGTACGGCCGGTGCCCGTCGTCCTCGACTTCCGCTTTGGCAACGGACCGGCACAGGTGGCGGCGGCAGCCCGCCGCGACTGGCTGGCCGCCGTCGGCCTGCCGCCGCTACCGCTGTCCGAACTGGCGGCACTCGCGCCCCGGCTCAGCGATCCTTGGCTGACCCCGGTCTTCCAGGCCGCCTTGATCTACCAGAACGCACCCGCCGCCGACCTGGTCCTGCCAGGCCACACAGTGCTCCGCCGGGACGTGCCGCCGCCCGCCGCTTCCCTGCCCTTCCTGACCCAGATCTGGCCGAGTTCCGACGGCTCCTGGGACGTCCGCCTGGAGTGCGACCCGACCCGCGTGGCGGAAACCACCTTGGACGAGCTGTCCGGCCACCTTGCGGATGTGCTGCGCACCGCCGAAGCGGCAGGCCCACGCGCCACGGCCCGCACCCCATAGGTCCTGCCTGGCCGCAGGGACAGCGTTCCACCCTTCACCACTCCCCGGCGCCGGTGAACTCACTCGAGTTCGCCGGCGCCGGGGAGTTGCTTTTCTTTGCCCCCCGCTGGGGTCGCTGCGCGCAGGCGAATCCAGCCAGGTGGGCACCCGACAAGGCGAGTGGTCCTCATGCGATGTCCCCGCCCAGTGGTGAATTTCCATCCTGAAGTCGCAGGTGAAGGGGCTTGTTTGGCGGTGATCAGGTGTGATTCAGCTGGCAGAGTGGGTCAGCTCACCGAGCCACGGGGCGGGAGGGCGTCGGTCTCGTGGCTGTCCGTCTTCGCCTCCGTTTCCGGGACCGTGGCTGCCCTCTCCCCGGTCGGGCGGGACGTTCTCGGGACAAGCGCGGCCAGCAGGAGGGGGGTGGCAGTCAAGGCGAAGCAGACGGGAAGGGGAAGGACTCCCGCGAGCAGGCCCGCGGTGGCGGCGCCGGTTGAATTTCCCACGTTGAAGGCGGTGTTGACCCAGGTGCCGGTACGGGTGCGGTTGTGGTCGGTGGCCATCTCGTCGGCCAGCAGGTAGGCGGTCGTCAGTGTCGGGGCGACCAGCAGCCCGGCGACGGCCACGGTGACTACCAGCACGGGCAGGCCGGGCGAGGTGCCCGCCAGGGCCAGCGGCGCGGCGAGTGCCACGGCCAGCACCGACAGCCGAGTGCGGGCCGGTGCGCGCCAGGTGAGGCTTCCGTACGTCAGGCCGCCCACCGCGCTGCCGACCGCGAGTGCCGCCTCGATCCAGGCGACCGAGGCGAGCTGGCCGTGCCGCTTTGCGAAGACGACCGCGAACAAGCTGAGCGCGCCCAGCACCAGGCCCAGCCCGGCCGTCACACACAGCGGCCCGCGCGGCAAGCTCTGTAGGAAGGACACGTGCCGGGCGCGGCCCCCGGCCACGGCCGGGGGCCGCGTCGCGGGGACCTTGCGCGCGGCGCGCACAGGGGGTGTGTGGGCAAAAATGAGGGTGCCGGCCAGTACCAGGGCCGCGCTGACAGCGATACCGAGCGGCGGTGCGGCCACCACGACGAGGAGTCCGACGATCAACGGCCCGGTCACGTACAGCAGTTCCTCGCAGACGGTGTCCAGGCTGTAGGCGCGCTGGAGCATCTGGGCTTCGGGCAGCAACTCGCTCCAGATGGTGCGCATCACTGGGCCGAGCGGTGGGGCGCACGCGCCCGCCCCGGCGGAAAGCAAGACGAGCAGCCAGGCGGCCGTCTGGCGCTGCCAGGTGGCGGCGGTCAGCGCGGCCAGCAGCAGTGAGTAGGCGACGCCCATGGGCAGCAGCAGCCGGGGCGGGCCGTACCGGTCGATGAGTCCGGCGCGCAGCGGTGCCAGCAGTGAGTTGGTCAGCCCGAAGGCGGCCATCACGACCCCGGCCTGGGCGTAGGACCTGGTGCTGGAGGTGACGGCGAGTGTGAGGGACAAAAAGACAGTGCCGTAGGACAACCGGCCTACGAGTGACAGGAGGAAGGTGCGTCGCGCGAACGGCGTACGCAGCACAGAGCGGTACGAAGGCGCCTGGGCAGGCGGAATCATCGGGGTACTCCTCAGCGGTGTCGGCGGAGATACGTACGAGGCCAGACCGAAAAGGGCAAGGCATGGCCGCGCGTCCGCCGCGGGCAAGGGCGTCCGGGCACCCCACCGGAGGCGGGGTGGCGGGCCGCTCTACGCACAAGGAGTAGTCATGCTTTGAAGTTATCAAGCCCGGGGGCGGCCCTCCAGTCCACTTGACGCAGCACACAAGAGATCCGTCGTACCTGTCACCCGGTCGGCTCCGTCCCATGGCGATTCACCGCTGGATCCAGCGACGAGCGAGCGCAGCGTCGGCGCGCAGGCTGGCCGCGGGCATTTACAGCGACCGGGAGGGCCAGTGCTTGGCTGATTCGTCGTAGGCTGGTCCTGCGTTCCGTGTAATCCGTTGCGGCTAGAGTGCCGAAAGAGCCTGTGATCGGGGGAAACGCGTGTGTATGTCGTCTCAGCGAGAATGCAGGTTTGAGCTATCTACTCACGTCTCTGGCCTGCGGTGCTGCAAAGACTGAGAAGATGATCAAGTATGGTCTCAACCGTGACGATGCGGGTGATTCGGCGCTTATGGCGGCTTTGAGCTGCGAGGCTGCAGAGTTTGAGACTGTCCTGCACTTCTCTTGAGACAACCCCTACCGCGTACTTGCCGAAGCCGCCCTCGAAGAGGCCGAACGGCCTCGGCTTCACACGGTGGCCGGGTGCGGGACTTCCAGGACCTCGGCTACCTTCTGTGCCATCGCGGCCATCTGCGGTGGGAGGTAACTGTCGAGAGAGTCGACGTCGTCGCACAACTTGGCGCGAAGCCCGTGCAGGCACGCCTCGGTGAACAGCTTCTGCGGATCGTCTTCGGGTTGCAGCGCATTCTCGGCACCACTGCGGCCCTGGCTGTACAGCATCCGCAGCTCAGGGTCGCTGAGCATTTTCGGGGAAGCCGGTTCTCCGATCAGGCCGGCCAGACACGCTCGATCCTCGTCCTGTGGTCCGGCTGCCCGGTTCTGCTGCTGCCTGGTCTGCAGGTACTGCTGGAGTGTGTCTTCGGGCATGCCGGTGTGTCGGCAGTACGCGGCGATCAGCAGGGAGACCATGTCCATGGTGTCCGCCGCGTCCGTGGCCCGGTAAAGCGTCATTCGCTTCCAGGCGCGCGCTTGGTCGGGTTCGGTGTAGCGCAGCACCTCCTGGCAGGCCATCACCGCCTCGGAGACGAGCTGGTGAATTGCGCGGCGCAGCGGTTCGGGCATTGGGGTGGGTTCCATGGCCGCACGTTAGAGGGGCCGCGGCCTCGGGCGCCGGAGTCATGGCCCCGCGCTCCCTCGGGCGGGCTAAGTTCCTTCCTGGCCCGTGCCGGTATGGAGTGTGCGGGACAGGGTGCCGGTCCCTGATAGATGGGACGCCGGCACCTGAGAGTGCGGTTTGCAAGGTTTCATCCTCTCGTGAGCCGACTTGGCTCGAAGGTGGCTTGGGCAGGCCGACGCGGCTTGACCTGGGACGATCCACCCTGACGGTTGGATACGGTGAGCTGGAACGGCGCCGGAGTCAGGGACGCCCCCGGGCGACCGGTGCCGCGGCCAAGCGAATGGCCAGGTCGCCTGACGCAACGCCAGAGACTAATCGGGTTATCTATTCACAAATCGCACTCTGAGACAGCGGGACACGTAGAGGATCCGTGCCGACTGTGCCCGGCACGGACCCTCGCATGGTCTCCAACGCGGCTACGCTGCCGCCCACTCCAGCCCGAGTTCGGCGAGCGCAGCGAGTTTGTCGGCGGTGAGCTTCCCCCGCCTGCTCTTGCTGTTGCTCAGGAACACCCCGAGCTTCACCTCCGTGCCGTCCTCAAGTCGCTCTACGTGGGTCCTGGGGACGGTCAGGGAGCCCGTGCGTGCCTTGTACTGTGCCAGGGCCTCTACGCCCCGCTCGAAGGCCCCAGAAGCTGACGCAGAGGCTTTCACGGGTGCTTCCTGTTCCGGGGGCAGCGGGGTGATACCGAGTTGCTGGAGGCGTTCGCGCTGCCCGTCCATCAGCCCAGCCCATACCGTGTGCTGACGCTGCCGCTGCAGCCATTTGCCGATGTCCAGGGTCTTCGAAGTTAATCGGGCAATGCCTCTCTGCGGCTCCGCCGGGTAGTTGCGCAGCGTGACCGTAGGCGTTGGTTCTCTCGGTTGCGGAAGCTGAAGGCGTTACGGGCTTCGAGCTTGATGAGGCGGTTGTTTCCCTCGCTGGC
>JAFAUH010000147.1 GCA_019243445.1 Streptomycetaceae bacterium
GGCGTCGGCCGCCCGCAGTTCTCCGCCATCCTGGAATGCGCCGCTGAGGCACGCAAGTACGGTAAGCACGTGTGGGCCGACGGAGGCGTGCGCCATCCGCGTGACGTCGCCCTGGCGCTCGCCGCCGGAGCATCCAATGTGATGATCGGCTCGTGGTTCGCCGGTACGCATGAATCTCCGGGCGATCTGCAGCACACCGCCGACGGCCGCCCGTACAAGGAGAGTTACGGCATGGCCTCCGCCCGCGCGGTGCGCAACCGCACCAGCGAGGAGTCCGCCTACGACCGCGCTCGCAAGGCGCTGTTCGAGGAGGGTATCTCGACCTCGCGGATGTTCCTCGACCCGGCCCGGCCGGGCGTGGAGGATCTGATCGACTCGATCATCGCTGGCGTGCGCAGCTCCTGCACCTACGCGGGCGCCGCCTCCCTCGAGGAATTCGCGACGAAGGCCGTTGTCGGCATGCAGAGCGCCTCCGGCTACGCCGAAGGCAAGCCCGTAGTTGACGCCCCGATCGGCATGCTTGACCGGTAGGCAGGCCACGAGCACGCAGCAACCCCCCGTCGCGATCTTCAGACCGCGGCGGGGCCGATCAGTTCCGTCAGGCGGCCTTCCGCGCTGCCAGCTCTCGCGCACGGTCGTGCAAGGCGCGAGCGCGCCGGTTGTCCAGGTGTGGGCGGAGCCGCCGTCGCATGGCGTGGAAGTGCTCGTCCGCCCTTCTACTCGACAAACCTTCGTAGTCGTTCAGGAACCGATCCCAGGTAGCACATGCGGCCTCCAGATGGCCCATCTCCAGCTGCCGCTGCGCCAGCAGCCCGTACGCGTGCGCGGCGCCCTGCTTCTCCTGCGGCGGCCGGACGCGGTTGGACGCCTGCATGGCCTTGACCGAGCCAGGCACGTCTCCGAGGGCGTACAGGACGCTGGAGACGTGGAACTCGTAGGCAGCACGGTCATAGCCGCCGATAGCCTCACGGCGGTTGTCGGCCTTGGACAGGGCCGCTTCGGTCTCGTGCAGCCGGGCGAACGCGGTACGCCGGTCACCGAGCATCGCGGCGCCCTGGGCTTGCTGGCCGCGCAGGAACGCCACCAGACGCGGACTGGAAGCCGGCGCCGCTTCCGCAGCCGCGTCGGCCAGCTCCGAGGCCCTCAGGCCGTGCTTGAGGTTGGCGGCCTGGAGCGCCATACCGCGTAGGGTGCGGCAGTACGTGACGTGATCTTCGGCCGCCCCTGCCAGCTGCAATGCCCGCACGTAGTACCGCTGGCCGAGACCGTGCTCGGTCTCATACATGGCCATCCATCCCGTCAGGTATACGAGATCGGATGCGGCGGCGAGCAGACTCTTGCGTACCGGGCCGGTAGCGTCGGCACGCAGGTATGGGCCGACGGTATTGACCAGGAACGCCGCCGCCATCGGGCGGGCATGCCCCCCGCCCAGCTCATCGAGGATGTCCGCGATGCGCTTTGTCATTGTGCGCACTGTGGCGACCTCGCCCGGCCCGATGCGGGTGGTCCGGCCCCTCCGTGATGCCTCCAAGCGCCCGGCCAGGTCGCTGTAGGCGGGCACCGCAAGCGCCGCCGAATACACGCTGGCTGCGATGACGCTGCGACGCGACGGGTCCATATCCGCCCTTCCGAGATCCACCAGCCCAGATACCGCATCCGGCTCGACGACCGCGCTCTCGGATCCGAACCCGGCCTCATCGGACGTTACCGGGCGCCCGAGGCAGCGGCTCAACGCCTCGCTGATCGCTGGCCGCACCTCCGGTCGCGGCTGGACCCCGCGCAACCAGTACGTGACAGTGCTGGCGCTGTAGTTGATACGGACGCCGAGCTCGGCAGCCACGCGGTTGGTAGCCCGTGCGAGCTGTCCGTTCCCCCACCCTGCCTCGCCCATGAGGCGTCGGAGAGCTTCGTTCGGTGCACGTTCCATCAGTCAACCCCAGAATATTCAATGCATTCAACGTCGTTGGCAGTCTCCTCCATTCCCACCCTCGACGTACCCGCGTTGACTGAACATCAGCCGCGCGGAATGCGCCAGATCCCGCGGCATCCGACCGGGAGAACCGACCATGACTTCAAAGCCTCGCTGCACACCGCCGCTGGCGTTCATCTACGATCGCCACGCCACCCCGACCAAGGCGATCATGCTGCTGCGGGTCGGGGCCTGCCGCGAGTACGCGGAGGAACAGGGCTGGGAGATCGCCGGGGAATGGGTCGACGACGGCGACAACGCCCTCACCGATGACAACCGCCCGCAATTCGACCTGATGCTTGCCGAACTTCTCGGCACGCACCGCGGCGGCCGTACCGTCGTCTGTGTCGTCACCGACTGGGATCGCCTCAGCCGCGACAGCTGGAACCGCCTTATCTTCGCCCGCAAGGTGGCCCTCGCGGGCGGCTGGATCGAGACGATCGTCGGCGAGACCACGAAACCAGAGGCCCGCAGCCGTGGCCTGCTCACCCGAGCGCCGGAGGTGGGCGCATGAAGCGCCTCGACGCCTTCATCGGTCGGTTCGCGGGACCGCTGTACCTCCTGACCGTCCTCGGCATGATCGCGTTCGTCCTGTACGTCGGCGTGACGGCGAACCAGAACCCGTAGACCCCCGCCCCGGCCGCAAGCCTGGACAGCGAACACGGCCGGAGCGGGTCAACCTCCAACAAAGGAGATCACTATGAGCGTAACGGACAGCCGAGTCCGTACCCTGCTCACGGACACCGAGTTCAACGGCGTAGTAGCCAGCGTTAAGGGCAACAACCCGGGCATGGCCGAGGAACTCGCCGCGCGTATCGTTGGCGAGGGCCTGAAGTTCGTGGCCACGGCCGCTCACTTTCGCACGGAGCCCATCTCACCGTCGCGTGTGGTCGACGAGGGGTGGCATGCCCTCATCCTGCACACGGCCTTGTACGCGGAGCTGTGCGGGCGCCTGGGCGGCTTTGTGCACCACTACCCGGAGACGCCCGAGACCAGCCGTCACGACGGCGGAGCAATCGCACGCACCGTCGCACTGATCGAAGAGGCCGGATACACACCGGACATGGAGCTGTGGAAGGGGCAAGAGAAGGAACTCGTCACCGTCGCAGCACCTTTCTGGCACACCCCGAGGCCGGGCGGTTGCGGACCGATCGGTCCGCAGGGTCCTCGGCACTGCAGCAGCGGCGGCGATAGCGGAGAGCAAACGCCGAAGAACTGATGCGGTGACGTGCCACGCACGTACGCTGCCTTGAGAAAGGAAGGGACATCCCATGGAGTGGATCAACCCGGAGTATGCGCACGTGGTCGCTGCGCTTCGCCAACGCCAGACCGACGCCCCCGCGCAGCAGTGCAACGGCTGTGAGGGAAGGGGCGAGCGGATCTTTCCGCAGCCCTATGGTGCCGAGCGTGTGACATGCCGACGCTGCAACGGATCCGGCTCACAGACGGCCGGATTCCGGTCCTTCATCATGTCCTGACCGCCACCACCTGCGCCGCCTGTGCGCAGCACCCCAGCGCATGGGCGGGGCTTCCAGGTGATCATGAGCATTGCTGGCAGTCCGCAGTTGTCATTGAATGGCATGCGCAGTCAGACGGCGGAGGTGATCGAGCCGGAGCCTCCGCCGACGCCGTCACTGCTCACTGGCCCCGGATTCCGATGTTTCCGCAGGATCCAGCGCTCACGAAGTCGCGAACCCTACCGGCACCAGCGGCGGCTGCTCACCCGAGCGCCGGAGGTGGGCGCATGAAGCGCCTCGACGCCTACCGGCGCCAGTGGCGGCTGCTCACCCGCGTTATGAGATCGCCCCCGCCGAGTTGCCCGAGGACTGAGGCGGCAGTGTCGCCTCGTGATGCCCACCGAGCGGGGCCAGCAGACAGCGGCCGACGAGCCCGGCGCCCGCGTCCAGAGCGTGCGCGAACTCCTCGTAGAGCCGGGGGCGTTCACGTACGTCCCACAGGATGCGGGCTGTGGACCATGCGGCCTGCCTGGCCTGTTCCAGTTCCCACGTGGCGAGCAGATGGGTGAGCGGATCGGCCGCGTCCAGCAGGTCGGGGCCGGGCATCAGCTCCTCGCGGATGCGCTCCTCGATCGCGTCCAGTATGCGGCCCACCCGCTCGAAGTCCCATTCGACGCGGTGCGGTCCACAGCCGAGGGAACGGCAGGTGTCCACCACGGCGAGCGGCAGGTCGTGGGTGACATGGGCGTTGATTCCGGCAAGCGCGAATTGGAGCGGATGGATCCCGCGGTCACGGCGCAGCTGCAGCAACGGCCGCCAGCATGCGGGCGGGTGGCGGTCCGGTGTGTTCGGCTCCACGGCAGCGAGGTAGCGCTGGGCGAAGAGCACCGCCAACCGGGCCGTGCCACCGGGGTCCTGGAAGAATCCGTCGGCGAGCCTGCGCTGCAGCTCCTCGGTGACCGACAGATAGACCCGGTTGAACACCGCTACCCCATCGTCCGGCGGCAATGGCGCTCCGATCGCCCGCATCCGCGCTACCACGTCATTCACGTGCAGTGGCGGGCCGGTGGTGGGGGCGTCGGTGGTCACTCGCTCAGCGTTCCAGTCGGCCGCGCCCGCGCCCGTCCGCCACGGCGCTGGATCCCCATAACAGCCTATTGATCACCATATATGGCATATATGGGTTTCTTGAGAAGGGATGTGAGCCGCGCCATAGGACCCGAGCCGCGAGGCCGCGACCGGGCGTGGCAGACTGGCCCTGTACCAGTGACGTAAGCGCACTCCGGGGTCGGTGAAACTCCGAACCGGCGGTTAAAGTCCGCGACCCGTCCGCAGCCAGCGGCCGGTTGGCCAGGTGAAATTCCTGGACCGACGGTTAAAGTCCGGATGGGAGGCAGTGCGCGGCGGGCTGTCATCGGTACGCCGTCGTCGGCGGCCGGGATGTACGGAAGTAAGATCCGCACACCGCGGCCATGCGCCGGCCCCGGCGTCATCCGATGAGGTGTGGAGACCAGCCGCTGCCGCGGCGGTCCGCAAAGTCCCGCACAGCCCCGGAGTTCGTGCCCGAACAGGCAGGAGGCCCCGGTGGCTACCGCACCCGCAGCGCCAGAGCGAGAACGAGACGCGATGCGCCGCGCGATCGGCCTCGCAGCCCGCGGCCTCGGCTCCACCAGCCCCAACCCGGTCGTCGGATGCGTCGTGCTCGACGCCGACGGCCGCATCGCGGGGGAAGGGTGGCATCAGCGCGCCGGCGGCCCGCACGCCGAGATTCACGCCCTGCGCGCCGCGGCAGAACGTGCCCGAGGCGGCACCGCCGTCGTCACCCTTGAACCCTGCAACCACACTGGGCGCACCGGCCCCTGCGCCCACGCGCTCATCGCCGCCGGAATCTCCCGCGTCGTTTATGCCGTTGCCGACCCGAACCTCACCGCGACCGGCGGGGCCGCCACACTGCGCGCCGCCGGAATCGACGTCGAGGGGGGCCTGCTCGAGGAGGAGGCGGCGCGCGGCAACGAAGCGTGGCTCACCTCCGTCCGCCTCGGTCGCCCCTTCGTGCTCTGGAAGTACGGCGCCACGCTCGATGGGCGCATCGCCGCCGCCGACGGCACCAGCCGCTGGATCACCTCCGCCGAAGCCCGTGCCGATGTGCACCGGCTGCGAGCCGAGGCCGACGCGGTTGTCGTCGGCTCCGGCACCCTGCACGCCGATGACCCGCACCTCGCCATACGTGGCGCGGAGGGCGGCGCGCAGGACGGCGTCGTCCAGCCGCTGCGCGTCGTCGTCGACACCGATGCCACCACGAAACCCGGCGCCCGGGTGCTCGATGCCGCAGCCCCCACACTGATTGCCATCGCCGAGGACGCCACAGCCGGCCACCTTGAAGGCTGCGTGGATGTCATACGCCTGCCGCGCGCCGCCGGCGGCCGGGGCCTGGACATCGGCGCGCTGCTCGCCGCACTGGACCGGCGCGCGGTGCGCTCGGTCCTACTCGAAGGCGGCCCCACACTCGCCGGAGCGTTCGCCGCCATAGGAGCCGTCGACAAGGTCGTCGGCTACATCGCCCCCGTCCTGCTCGGCGCAGGCCGCGCAGCGCTCGGCGACTTCGGTGTCACCACCATCGGCCAAGCGCTCAGGCTCTCCCTCGCCGAGACCACCCGCATCGGCCCTGATCTGCGCGTCACCGCGTATCCGCCCCACCGCATTCCATGCGCCCCCGTCCCCGAGGAGAGTTGAGTGTTCACCGGAATCGTCGAAGAACTCGGCGAAGTCGTGGCCGTTGAGGAACTGGGTGACTCCTGCCGCTTCACCCTGCGCGGTCCGCTCGTCACCGAGGACGCCAAGCACGGTGATTCGATCGCCGTCAACGGCGTCTGCCTGACCGTCGTCGACACCGTGGACGGGGCTTTCACCGCCGATGTGATGGCCGAAACCATGAAGCGCAGCAGCCTTGGCGTGCTGCGCCCCGGCTCCTGCGTCAATTTGGAGCGGCCCATGCCGCTCGGCGCACGGCTCGGCGGCCACCTGGTGCAGGGCCACGTCGACGGCACCGGCACCGTCGTCGAACGCATCCCCGGTGAGCACTGGGAGATCGTCAAGATCTCGCTTCCAGCGGGGCTGTCGCGTTATGTCGTCGAAAAGGGCTCGATCACCGTCGACGGGATCAGCCTCACCGTCGTGGACGCGGCTCGCGACTACTTCACTGTCAGCCTGATCCCGACCACCCTCGCCCTGACCACGCTCGGCATCAAACAGCCGGGCGACCCGGTCAACCTCGAAGTGGACGTCCTCGCCAAGTACGTCGAACGACTCCTCGGCGACCGGGCGGAGCACGCATCCGCACCAGGCGATGCTGCATGAACGCAACGATTCCCGCAGTGCTGTGCCGCGCGAGCGAAGGAGAGATCACAGCATGACCGCATCCCGCACCTCCCTGACGTCCCTGTCATCGCGGGACCTGTACCGATACGGGACCGACAGTGAGTCGATCGCCTTCGACCCCGTCGAGCGGGCGATCGCTGACATCGCTGCCGGGCGGCCGGTCGTGGTCGTCGACGACGAGGACCGGGAGAACGAGGGCGATGTGGTGTTCGCCGCCGAACTCGCCACGCCCGAGCTCATCGCCTTCATGATGACCGAGTGCCGCGGTCTGATCTGCGCGCCGATGGAGGCTCTTGACCTCGAACGCCTCGAACTGCCGCAAATGGTCAAGGAAAACACCGAGTCGATGAGCACCGCGTTCACCGTCTCCGTCGACGCCTCGCGTGGCCACGGCATCACCACCGGCATCTCGGCGGCCGATCGGGCCACCACGCTGCGTCTGCTCGCCGACCCGGCGGCCCGCCCCGGCGACTTCGCCAGGCCCGGCCACATCTTCCCACTGCGCGCCCGCCCGGGCGGTGTACTCACCCGCAACGGGCACACCGAGGCGGGGGTGGATCTCGCGCTCCTCGCGGGGCTGCGCCCGGCCGCGGTGATCTGCGAGATCGCCAACGAGGACGGGACGATGGCCCGGTTGCCCGAGTTGGTGCAGTTTGCCCGCAAATACGGCCTTTCGATCATCTCCATCGAGGGCTTGATCGCCTACCGCCGCACCAGCGAGCCCACCGTGCGCCGTGAGGCCGTCACCCGGCTGCCCACCGCCTACGGCGATTTCCATGCCTACGGCTACCGCAGCACCGTCGACGGCGTCGAGCACATCGCCCTGGTCGCGGGCAACTTCGACGACGACGGGCGGCTCACCGACGGCGAGGAGGTCCTCGTCCGGCTCCACTCGGAGTGCCTGACCGGTGATGTCTTCCACTCCCTGCGGTGCGATTGCGGTCCGCAACTGCACGCCTCGCTCGAACGCGTGGCTGCTGAGGGGCGTGGCGTGGTGGTCTACCTACGCGGGCACGAGGGCCGCGGGATCGGCCTGCTACCCAAGCTGCGTGCGTACGAACTCCAAGAACGCGGTCGTGACACTCTCGACGCCAACGTGGAACTCGGCCTGCCGGCCGACTCCCGGGATTACGGTGCCGGTGCACAGATCCTTGCCGACCTGGGTGTCCATTCGGTCCGGCTGATGACCAACAACCCTGCCAAGAGCGCTGCCTTGACCAGGCACGGGCTCAAGGTCACTGCACGTGAGGCGATGCCCGTCCAGGCCGGCGAGCACAATCTGCGATACCTGCGCACCAAGCGGGACCGGATGGGCCACGACCTGCCGTGGCTGGAGCCGCAGTCCGCCCCGGCGACGGCTTGCGGCAGCCGCTGACCCCTACGACCCGCACGACACACAAGACGAACTATCACAGCACCGAGGAGAGACGTGAGCGGTAAGGGCGCCCCCGAGCTGACCGTGAAGAGCTGCAGCGATCTACGGGTGGCGGTGATCGCCGCTCAGTGGCACCAGCAGGTGATGGACGGCCTGGTCGACGGCGCGTTGCGCGCCCTGCGCGGGCTCGGTATCGACGAACCCACCTTGCTGCGGGTGCCCGGCAGCTTCGAACTCCCCGTCGTCGCCAAGGTCTTGGCCGAGCGCGGGTACGACGCGATTGTCGCCCTCGGTGTGGTCATCCGCGGTGGCACCCCGCACTTCGACTACGTATGCCAGGGGGTGACCGCCGGACTCACCCAGGTCTCCGTCGAGACCGGCGTGCCCGTCGGCTTCGGCGTACTCACCTGCGACACGGAAGCGCAGGCGCTGGATCGGGCCGGCCTGCCCGGGTCCAGCGAGGACAAAGGCCATGAGGCGGTCACCGCAGCGGTCGCCACTGCCGCCACGCTGCGTTCGGTCGCCGAGCCCTGGCGCTGATACGGGTCGCCGTGAGCGGGCGACAGGACATGACCCTCCCCCTGCAGGCAGAGGGAGGAAGATGCCCCCGGACGCAGCGGGGCGAACAAAAAGGCACCAAGACCACCCGTAGAGTCACGTAGAGTAGGGACACTATGGCCAACAAGACATTCGAGGAGCTCTTCGCCGAGCTCCAGCACAAGGCCGTCACCGGCGATCCCGGCACTTCCCGCACCGCCGAACTGGTCGGCGAGGGGGTGCACACCATCGGCAAGAAGGTCGTCGAGGAAGCCGCAGAGGTGTGGATGGCCGCCGAATACGAGGGCGCCGAACGCACCGCCGAGGAAATCTCCCAACTGCTGTAC
>JAFAUH010000267.1 GCA_019243445.1 Streptomycetaceae bacterium
CACCCTCCTGCGACTGGACCGAAAGAGCCTGTCTGGCGGGCTGCACCACTGGGCGCGACGCGCGATCCTGGTCAAGACCGGACGGGGAACCTTCAAGGTCCCCGACGGGCCGCCAGTACCCTTCAGACTCGCAGTCCGCCGCGAAGACGTCCTCGCCCTCATGCGGACAGACCCCGACCGCAGTTGGCATCCACGCGACATCGCAGCCGCGCTGAACACCGTCACACCAAACACCCTCGCCATGCACATGAGTGCCTGGGCCCGCAAGAACCTGCTGGTCAAGACCGCTCCAGCGACCTACAAGCTCCCCGACCAGCCACCGGCCAGCCCCCTCACGCACCTACCCATCAAGGCGAACCGGCCATCTGCCCAAGCAGCTTGACAAACAGCCGCAGACCCTACCTTCACGGCATTGCACTGCCATGCGGGTGGGCCGCAGTGGATCACCTATAAGCGGCTCTGCGGTACGCCCACGTGGCGACAGCAAGTGACACCACCCCCACCGCAGCGCACACCGCGAGGTCACCGAAGACGGTGAACCAGTCCGGGGCGGCGGCGAAGGTGCGGGCGAAGGCCTCGACACCGTATGTGGACGGCAGCAGATCGCGCGCGTAGACGAGGAGGAATGGCATGTGATCGGCGGGAAGAACACCGAGCAGCAGCGCCGCTGACATGCCCAACTGCCCTGCTAGTGTGGCCAATTCCGGACGGGGTGCGAGCAGCCCGAGCGTCGCGCCGAGCCCGGAGAGCGCGGCCCCGGCGAGCGGCACCACGGCGCCGAGCACCCAGAGATTGCCGAGTGGCAGATGGAAGAGCAGGCAGCCGGCGGCAGCCGTTACCAGCGTCCCCGGCACAGTGAACGACGCGTACGCTGCCGCCGCGCCCAGCACGACGGAGGCCGGGGGCACCGGCAGCGTCGCGTAGTGGTCGAGGCCGCCGGATGCGCGCAGTTGCCCGAAGTACTGCGCGAGCAGATTGAGCGCGACGAAAGCGACGACGAGCACGCTGGAGCCGGAGACCACCGCGCGCGCCGCCTCGGAGCCCGCGCCGACAACACCGCGCATCAGCACCATGATCCCAAGGGACTGGAACGTCGCCACGAACAGCAGCGGGATACGGGCCACCTTCGCCCGGGACAACTGCGCCCGGTAGACAGCGCCGAGCGCGGCCGGCAGCTTGGCGCGTGGTGCGAGCGCCGCCGCCTGCGCCGCCTCACCGTTGCCGCCCTCGGCACGGGGGCCCGGCAGTGCAGGCAGGCGCGTCTGTACGGACCGCATGCTCACGCCTTCATCAGTCCTTTCTGGCGTCCGCCGAGCGCCAGGTACACGTCCTCCAGGCTCGGCGTCGCAAGCGTGAAGTCGTCAAGCGCCGCGAAGGCGGGCCCGCCCGTCACCGTCGCCACCACGCTTCGTGCGTCCTCCTGTGGCATCCGCAGCGTCCAGCGGCGCCCGGCCGCCTCCGCGCTCTCGCGCAGCGCGGCGATCTCCGCAAGGTGCATCGGCGGCTCGTCCCGCCACACCAAGTCGAGCCGCACATCGCCGTCGACCATGGCCTTGAGACCGGACGGGGTGTCGCACGCGATGACACAGCCGCGGTCGAGCACCGCGACCCGGTCCAGTACGGTCTCAGCCTCCAGCACATTGTGGGTGACGAGGAGCACGGTGGTGCCGCGCTCAGCGCGTCGGCGGTCGATCGCCGCCCAGACCGCCCGGCGGGCGACCGGGTCCATGCCGGTGGTGGGCTCGTCGAGTACGAGCATCGGCCGCTCCCCCACCAGGGCGGCGGCGAAGCAGGCGAGTCGCCGCTGCCCGCCGGACAGACGCTTCAGCGGCCTGTCGGCGAGGCCTGTCAGCTCCAGCTCGTCGAGCACAGCAGCACGCTCGCACCGTGCGGCAGACGAGTCGAGGCCGCGAAGCCGTCCGGTAGTCTCAACGGCGAGGGCGACGGTCAGCTCGTCAAGCGCCGTCGACTCCTGCCCGAGATAGCCGATGAGGCGAGCAGCACGGTCGGGGTGGGCCACCAGGTCGTGGCCGAAAAGCCGGATGGAGCCGGCGTCCGGCCGCAGCAGGCCAGTCAGCTGGCGCACCAGTGTCGTCTTCCCCGCGCCGTTGGGCCCGAGCAATCCGAAGATCTCGCCCTGGCCGATATCGAGGTCAATGCCGTCGTTGGCACGGATGGCGGGTGACGCGGCGGCCTTCCGGCCAGGCCCGGCGGGGTACGTCTTGACCAGCCCGCGCACGGCCCACACCGCTCTGCGGGATGTGGCCGCCGAGGGGGTGGCTTCCCCTGGTCCTTCGGTCCTGGGGGACCCTTGTTCCGTACCCGTACTCACGAGCAACGAGGGTACGCGCCATGGCTGGGGCGTATCGCCTCAGGGATCTCCGGGGACAGAGCCTACTCAGCGGCAACGGTGTTCTCCGCAAGCTGGCAGACGTCGACCTCGCGCCAGAAGCCCGCCCGGATGGCGTAGCGGTCGTGCTCGTCGATCTGGTCGTCCTTGTGGGCGAGCAGGCCGAAGCGGGCGGCGTAGCGGAGCAGCTCGCCGTCGATGCGGTGCGGGACGCGCGGGTACTCTCCGGAGAGCTGTTGCAGCAGCGAACGGTCGGCGAGCCGGTCGATCCAGCGGCGGGCGAAGACCTGGCCGACCTCGAAGGGGTCGCCGCTGACGGTGGTGATGTCCTCCTCACGGTCCGCCCAACGCTGTTCTGCGGTGGTGAGCTGGGCAAGGGTCGGCAGGCCGGAGTCGGCCGCCTCACCACTGGGCGGGCGCTCGATCCAGCCCTTCTCGGAGGACCAGCGCAGCGTCGCGGCGGACGGCCCGTGCTGCGCCGACTGCGCGGCAGCCGCGCCACGTCCGAGCCCGGCAAGGTCCTTGGGCGTGGGCACGCCGGGTTTCCCGGTAGCAGCGGCGGCGTCCGGTGGAGGTTCGGGTCTGTTGGAACCCTTGCAGGCCCCGCCCACTGCCGTGGTGGTCGCGGGTGATTTCGCGTGCTCGGCGGTCGGCGCGGATTCCGGCAGTGGGGCGGAGAGGATCGCGGCGATCTCGGGGCGGGGGCTGGGCGGCGCGCCGAACCCGAGTGCCTCGCGGGCCTGCATGGCGCGGGTGATCCATGCGCGGTCGAGCACGCGCCGCTCGTCGGCCTCGGCGACGAGGTCCTCGGACTGGTTGTAGTCGCCGTCGGCGGCCTGCACCGCCCACAGGTGGACAGCGACCCCGTGTTCCTTGGCGGACATCATGCCGGGCAGCAGATCACCGTCCCCGGTGACCAGCACGACGTCGCTGCAGGCCCGATTTCTCGCCAGCTCCGAGAGCTCGGCGTGCATGGCGGCGTCGACGCCTTTTTGGGCCCAGCGGCCGTCAGTACGGGTGAGGGCGCCCAGTCGCACCGTGACGCGCGGCATCACACGCAGCCGCCGGTGCTCGGGCTGCGGCACCCGGTCGGGGGCGCCGTCGAACCAATAGATCCGCAGCAGCGGCTGGCCGGTATCGTGTTCGGCACGTTCTCTGAGGCCTTGGACGATCGCGGCGTAGTCCACGGTGATCCGGGACCGCGAGGGCTCGCCGGCGAGCAGACTCGCGGCGGCACCCAGGAGATAGCCGGCGTCCACAAGGACGACGCAGCGGTCCACTTTCCACCCTCTTTCGTACGTCCGGTCGACCCTCGGCAGCTGTCTCTTGAGTCTGCCCGACCCGCCGGGGGATGTAAGCCGGAACCCGATCATCGGCGTGGCGGACGGGGAGCCGCTCGCCGACTTCAGTCGGCTGATGCAGCGGCCCACTACCCACCGCATATCTATCGAACGACCGAAATGCGACTTCCGTTCCGCCATGCAAGTCTGAGTTCGCGCAAGCAGGGGGTCGCCCCCGCGGAAGCGCCGCACAGGCCATCGTCCGAGATTCCATCAGGAGGCACGATCATGGCCAAAAACAAGAATCAGAAGCAAGAAAGGCGTCCGCAGCAGCCGATGGAGAGCCGTAGCGCCGAGGTGCGCAGCTCGGAGCAGACCAAGTCTGCTCCGATGCCTCCGCAACAGGAGATGCTATCGGCTGGTACGTCGAGTACGGCGAAGAAGAAGCAGAAGAAACTCGGCCACAACTGACCGTCTTCACACGGCAGTCGCAGGGGCGCGGCCATAATGGTTCAGGGCGTGCCCCTGGCGTGTCAGGGCATGTTTCGAGTTCCCGGCCGGATCAGCCCGCCCATCGTCCACCACCACTCTCATTGGAAGTTGACGGATTCGGCGTCGAGGACCTCCTTCTTCTTGCCCATTGCGCGGCGCAGCAGGTCGGCTTGGCCCAGCGAGTAGCCGGCGAGCACCTGCGCGGTCTTCTGCACCCGCTCCTGATGCAGGGTCAGGCCGTAGGCAGTGTCGAGAACTTCTTTGAGGGGTTCCTTCCAGCTCCGGGTGGATCGGGGTGATCTCCTGCTGGCCGTTCTTGCGCAGCGCGTAGTTGATGTGCGAGTTCAAGCCGTCGTTCTTCGGCTGGAAGATCGGCACATGATCGGCGCTGGTCTCGCTGGACATGATCACGCCAGCCGCGTGCATGTCCATCTGCGCATCAGACCCTCGATCCCCCGCACGCCATCGATGATCTTCTTGGTGTCCAGTTCATTCTCGCAAATCGAACGGATCTCGCCGGCCTCGCTGTAGCGGGGGCGGCTGGGATCGGTGATGCAGGAGAGGGGGATGCCCTTGCCGAATGTTGACCCTACCGCTGCGGGCCCCCTGCTCGCCGCCCTCCCACACGCTCCGCCCGATACGGCATTTTCGCAGGTCATGGGTGGTGTGGCGGAGGTGTTGTCAACAGATCACGAGGTCAAAGCGGCGGCATGCGGCACTCGCCCGAGGGATCGTTGCTGATTCCTTAGGCGACGCCTACGGCCGGACATGGCACACTCTGCCCCATGGAGGGGACGTCACAGCTCAGAGGAGTGCGCGCCGCGCTGTTCGCCGCGGTGTGTACGACCCTGTCCTGCACCTCTCACGTGATGCTGTCACGGATGCCCCTCCCTGTGACGGCGGTCACCGTCGTCTACCTCGCCATCTTTACGCTCGCCTACGCGCTCGCCGGGCGCGAGCGCGGATTCCGGCCGATCGCCGCGCTGCTCGTACCGCTCGAACTGAGCGCGGACACCTTGTTCACTGCGGGACAGCACACCTGCTACGGCCCGGCGGGTGGCCCTGTCACCGGGCCGCTGGCCTCCTTCGGCGCCGATCTGCTCTGCAACGGTGGCCGAGTCGACGCCCCCCTGACCAGCAATACGCCCCTAGCCACCGATCCCGCACTCCCCTGGCTGCTGCTGGCCGCGCATGTCGCCGTGGGGCTGCTCGCCTCGTGGTGGCTGCGGCGCGGCGAGACGGCGATTCACCAACTCCTGTGCGCCGCAGCATCGTTCGCCTTCCGGCCGCTCGCCCTGGCAACGACGATGGTGAGCGTGCTCGTGTACCGCCTGGCGCCGCGGCTCGCACGCCGCGCGGCTGCCCCAGCCGCGGCGCCGGCGCTCCCGCTCCTGTTGCACTCCGTCATACGACGCGGACCTCCGTGCGCAGCCGTGGCTTAGGGACTGTTCCCCCTGCCACAGGACCGTATCCGCAAAGCAATCACCACCTTGACGGAGTCTTGATCATCATGAGCAACAAGAACAGCTGGGAGAACAAGTCGTCAGCGCGTGAACGCCTCAAGGAGGAGCGCGAGAAGCAGGCGAAGCGAGAGAAGGTACGCCGCCAGCTCATCGCAGTGGGCTCGGTCGTCGCCGCCCTAGGTATCGCCGCGGGCGTCGCCGTCGCCGTGACGCACTCCGGCGGCTCGAAGTCCCTCACCGTGCCCGCCAGCGCCACCGGCGCCCAAGGCACGACTGTGATCTACGGCAACCCGAACGCCAAGCACACCCTGCACCTGTACGAGGACCCGCGCTGCCCGATCTGCGCGGTATTCGAGCAGCAGGACGGCCAAGCCGTGCTCGCTGGCGCCAATGAAGGCAAATACAAGATCCAGTATACGTTCGGCACCTTCCTCGACGGCAATCTGGGCGGTACCGGCTCGATGAACGCACTCAACGCCATCGGCGCCGCGCTGAACGTGAGCCCGGACGCGTTCATCAAGTTCCACACGGCGATCTACTCGGCGAAGAACCACCCCGATGAAAGAACCGACAAGTTCAGCGACAACAGCTACCTGCTGCACATCGCCACTGAGGTGCCCGCGCTCAAGAACAACACCGCGTTCCAGAACGCGGTGAAGAACGGCACTTACAGCGGATGGGCACGCAAGATGTCCGACTCGTTCAACAGCAGCGGTGTGCAGGGCACGCCGACTGCTCAGCTCGACGGCAAGCAGCTCAACGTAGTGACCAACACCGGGCTCATGCCGGCCGCGCAGCTGATGCAGAGCATCGACCAGCAGATCGGCGCAAAGTAGCAATCAGCTACAGGTCGGCAAGGGATCGGCGAGGAAGGAGAAGGCCGTGGACCAGGTGCGTTCCGCGGCCTTCTCGTCTATGAGGCTGCGATGTTCCGCGCGATCGAGCCACCGCACGAGAAGCCCGCGTCAGGCACTCTCCGCGCGGACCGTCTCCAGCGCGAACTCCAGGTCGTTCGGGTACGGACTCACGAATTCCACCCAGCGGCCATCGGCCGGGTGCTCGAAGCCGAGGCGTACGGCGTGCAGCCATTGACGAGTGAGCTTCAGCCGCTTGGCGAGCGTCGGGTCAGCGCCGTAGGTGAGGTCGCCTACGCAGGGATGGCGGTGGGCGGCCATGTGGACCCGGATCTGGTGTGTGCGGCCAGTCTCCAACTTGATGTCGAGCAAACTGGCGGCGCGGAACGCCTCGATGAGGTCATAGTGGGTGATGCTGGGCTTGCCGTCGGCGGTCACCGCCCACTTGTAGTCGTGTGTGGGGTGACGGCCGATGGGGGCGTCGATGGTGCCGCTCAGTGGGTCGGGGTGGCCTTGTACGAGCGCGTGGTAGCGCTTGTCGACGGTACGGTCCCGGAATTGCTGCTTGAGCACGGTGTATGCCGATTCGGACTTGGCGACCGCCATCAGCCCCGAGGTGCCGACGTCGAGCCGGTGCACGATGCCCTGGCGTTCGGCGGCGCCTGAGGTGGAGATCCTGAAGCCGGCCGCGGCGAGCCCCCCGATGACGGTCGGGCCGCTCCAGCCGGGGCTGGGGTGAGCGGCGACGCCCACCGGTTTGACGACGACAACGATGTCCTCGTCGTCGTGGACGATCTCCATGCCTTCGACAGGCTCGGCGACGATCTGCACCGGGACCGTGGGAGCTGGCATCTCCACTTCGAGCCACGCCCCGCCGCGCACCCGGTCGGACTTCCCCACAGTGGCGCCGTCGACGAGCACCTTGCCGTCGGCGGCGAGCTCGGCCGCCTTGGTCCGGGAGAAGCCGAACATGCGCGCGAGGGCGGCGTCCAAGCGCTCGCCTTCGAGGCCATCGGGTACGGGCAGAGTACGGATCTCGGGAAGGGTGCTCACCCGAATGAGTATGCCGGAGGCTCTAGTCCCGATTCACCGAGCCGTCCGGGTCGAGGCCGCGGAAAGAGAGCCAGACGATCAGGAAACCGCCGCAGACGATCGCGGAGTCGGCGAGGTTGAAGACGGCGAAGTGCGCGGGCGCGACGAAATCCACGACCTCGCCGCGAAACATCCCCGGCGAGCGGAAGATCCGGTCGGTGAGATTGCCTAGCGCGCCACCGAGCAGCAGACCAAGCGCAATCGCCCAGGGCACACTGTAGAGTTTGCGGGCCAGCCGGGCGATCACCGCGATCACCACGAGTGCGATCACCGTGAAGACGATGGTGTAGGCCTGGCCGATACCGAAGGCCGCGCCCGAGTTGCGCACCGCCTCCAACTGCAAATAAGTGCCGAGCACCTGGATCGCCGGATGGTTCTCCAGGTGCTGCACCACAATGGTCTTGCTGGTCAGGTCCAGGGCGTACGCGAGCGCCGCGATGGCGAGCAGCACGGGGATCTTCCGCCTGCCCCGTGGAGCAGGCTGATCCGACCCCTCGGCCTCAGCCTGTGTAGGTTCAAAACCTGGCGTTCCGATGGTGCGCTCCGCCTTCGTCACGTGAGTCCCTCAGCCTCGAGTCCCGCGCCAGACCGACCGCGCCAGCGGCATATCGGACGCAGTGCCTGACGGGAACGAGCGTACGGCACCTTGGCGGGCTGACGCCCGAGTGGGCGTAGTGGCCGACCGAGCGCCAGCGAGGTCGTCCGCGCAGCCCACGAGCAGGAAGGCCGCCCAACAAAGCTGCGGGCTGACGCCCGACAAGGCGGTGTCAGCGGCGCTCTTGCCGCTGCTTGCACTCGACACACAATGTGGCCCTGGGGAATGCCTGCATCCGGGCCTTGCCGATCGGTTTGGTGCAGGATTCGCATAGGCCATAGGTGCCGACCTCGAGGCGCTCCAGCGCGTGCTCGGTCTGGCGCAGCATCTCGCGGGCGTTGTTGGCCAGCGACATTTCGTGCTCGCGGGAGATGTTCTTGGTGCCCACGTCGGCCTGGTCGTCGCCGGCGCCGTCGCCGGAGTCGCGCATGAGGCCGGAGATGGCCTTTTCGGAGGCGAGGATTTCGTCCCGCAACCGTTCCATCTCATCGAGCAGTTCGCCATGCGCCTCCGTGACCTCCTCGAGCGTCCATGGGTCCTCGCCCGGCCGTACGGCGAGGGCCTCGGGCTTCACAGGCACGACGGGCTCCGCGGCGGCACGTGCTACCGGGAATGCGGACGCCTCGGTCGCGGCCGCACGGGCCGCTGTCTTCTTCGCAACCACCGTCTTGGCTCCCGTCTTCTTCGCGGCCACGCTCTTCTTCGCGACCGTCGCTCTGGTGGAGGTGGTGCCCTTACCCGCCGCCGGAGCGGCCCTCTTGGCAGTCGTCTTCTTCGCCGTGGCCTTCGTGACCACGCTCTTC